>PMBT01000010.1 GCA_003153035.1 Opitutia bacterium | reverse complement strand
GAGGGCACGCTCTTCGGCAATGGCGAGCGCACGGGCAATCTCGACATCGTCACGGTCGCCTTGAATCTGTACACGCACGGCATCCACCCCGGGCTCGATTTCACCGATATCAACGCCATCCGCGATGTCTACGAGCGCTGCACGCGTATGGAGGTGGCGGCGCGCCAGCCCTACGCCGGCGAGCTGGTCTTCACCGCGTTCAGCGGATCGCATCAGGACGCGATCAAGAAGTCCTGGGCCGCCCAGAAACCCGGCCAGCCGTGGGACGTGCTTTACATCCCAATCGATCCTGCCGACATCGGCCGGGCCTACAAAGCCATCATCCGCATCAACAGCCAGTCGGGCAAAGGCGGCGTGGCCTACGTCATGGAAAAGGAGTTCGGCTACGACCTGCCGAAGGCCATGCACAAGGAGTTTGGCCGGCTTATCAACGACCTCGCCGACACCCGGAAGTCGGAGATCACGCCCCAGGAGATCCACGACGCCTTCCTCCGCGAGTACCTCACGCGGGAGCACCCGGTGAAACTGGAGCATTTCCGCACCACCGAACGCGACAGCCAGGTGAAGTGCGAAGCCTCCATCAAGTACGAGGGCCGCACACACAAGCTCACCGGTTCCGGCAACGGGCCGATCGACGCATTTGTCAATGCGCTCGGCACCGCCGGCGTGCCGTCGTTCGAACTGCTCTTCTACTCCGAGCATTCCCTCGGCAAGGGCGCCGAAGCCCGCGCTGTTTCCTATATTCAGATCAAATCCGGCCGGGGACTCAGCTTTTTCGGCGCGGGCATCGACACGAACATCGAGCTCGCCTCGATCAAGGCCCTGGTCAGCGCCCTCAACCGCCTGCTGACGAAGCGATAAAGGTTTCCTCCCGGCCATTCCGGCCTACACTAGCGCGCCATGATCATCGGACTTCCCCGGGAAATCAAACAACAGGAATACCGCGTCGCCCTGCTGCCGTCCGCCGCCTACCAGCTCATCAAGCGCGGCCACACGGTCATCGTGGAGCGGAATGCCGGCGCCGGCTCGGGATACCCTGACGCCGACTACGAACGCGCCGGGGCCACCCTCGTCGACGTGCATCCGGCCGTGTTCGCAAAGGCCGACCTCATCGTCAAGGTCAAGGAACCGTTGCCGGAGGAATATCCCCTGCTGCGCCCGGGGCAGATCCTCTTCACCTACCTGCACCTGGCGGCCGACAAGTCGCTGACCGAGGCCCTGATGAAATCCGGCGTCACGGGTATCGCCTACGAGACGATTGAGGTAAACCGCCGGCTGCCGCTGCTTGAGCCGATGAGCGAGATCGCCGGACGCATGTCCATCCTAGTTGGCGGCTACTTCCTCGCGAAACACCATGGCGGCAGTGGCACCCTGCTTGGTGGCGTCCCGGGCGTGTTGCCCGGCAAGGTCGTGGTGCTGGGCGGCGGCGTGTCTGGCATCAATGCCGCCCGCATGGCCATCGGCCTGGGCGCGGACGTCACCATCCTGGAGGTCGATCTCGAGCGGATGCGCTTCCTCGATATCACCCTGCACACTTCGCACACCCTGTATTCCAGCGAAGCGCACCTGATGGAACTGCTCCCGTCGGTCGACCTCCTGATCGGGGCCGTCCTCGTGCCCGGAGCCAAAGCCCCCCGTCTGATCAACCGCGAAATGCTTCGTTGCATGCGCCCTGGCAGCGTGCTGGTGGACATCGCCATNNTTCGTCGAGGAAGGCGTCACCCATTACTGCGTGGCCAACATGCCCGGGGCCTACGCCCGCACCGCGACCCAGGCTCTCACCAACGTCACCCATCGCTACGTCGAGCTTTTGGCCGATCACGGCCTGGCCGAAGCCTGCCAGTTGCAGCCCGCGCTCTCCGGCGGCATCAACGTCCAGGGCGGCCGGGTCACCTGCGCAGCCGTGGCAGCCGCGCACGGCCTGCCGTGCGACCAGCCGCGATTTGCCTGACCGCGGTTTCCACCTTGCCGAGCCGGCAGGCACCGACTAAACGGCTGTCATGTTCAAAATCCTCGGAGCAGACGGCAAGGAGTACGGTCCCGTCACGGCTGACCAGATCAAGAAGTGGATCACTGAAGGCCGGGCTAATCGGGAAACTCAGGCCCAGCAGACGGGCGATTCGAACTGGAGACCGCTCGCCCAGTTCGCCGACTTTGCGGAGGTGCTGGGCGTGCTGCCGCCCGTGGTCGCCCCTCCTCCCGCCGCGCTGGCGCCAGCCGCCAGCGTGGCAAGCGGCACCGATTCCTTCGCGCACGCCCGCGCGAAGGACGCGGTCAGCGGACCGGCCATCGGGCTCATGGTGACGGCTGGACTGGGACTCGCCGGCGGTCTGGTCGGACTGATCCTGACTCTTGCCCGGTGGGGCGCCGCCCCCGAGATGCCTGGGATGGATCCGCAGATTGCCCACATGATCCAGGTGTTTGCCTACGGTCCCTTGGGAATCGTCACCAAGATCGTCGGTCTGGCAATCAGCCTCTTCGTTCTCTACGGCGCGATCAAGATGCAGAAGCTGGCCGGCTATGGTTTCGCTTTGGCTGCAGCGATCGTCGCGTTGATCCCCTGTTTTTCCCCGTGCTGCCTGATTGGGCTGCCGATTGGCATCTGGGCGCTGGTGGTGTTGAGCAAGCCTGAAGTCAAATCGCAGTTTGAGTGATTGAACCCGCCGTGAACGCGATCGCGGCCTCGCCGCCGAAGCTAAGTCGGCATCCGCGACCGGCGGTCTGGAGCCTGGTGATCGCCGGGGTCGCTCTGGTGAGCGGCGGCTTATTGTTCGCCGTCAATCCGGCGGAACATGCGATTTATCCCGCCTGCTGGTTGTACGCCACGACTGGATGGCGCTGCCCCGGCTGCGGCGGCCTGCGGGCCACCCATGAGCTGCTGCACGGCCATCTGGCGGCGGCCTGGCTGCTGAACCCGCTCGCGGTCCTGCTTCTGCCGCTTTACGCGTGGATCGGCGTCGACGTCGTCCTGACGCTGTTCCGAGGTCGGGGCCTCCCGAAACCGGCTCCCCGCCCCGCGCTGATCTGGCTGGGTGCCGCCGGCCTCCTTCTGTTCGGCGTCTTGCGCAACCTGCCGTGGTGGTGAGCGGCCCGTCGGAGGGGTGCCGCACCGTCAGTCATCGGCGTAAGCCGTCCCGCCACGGGAAACCCGTCTGCGCCGAGCTTTCGGCGTGACTCGTCCGCTTCCCCGGCCTTGTCTGACTTCCAGCTTCTAATGACCGAGCCCGCCTCCCCTTCTTCCTGGTCGCACGATCTCCTCCTGCTGGCGCTGGCGTTGGGTGTGTTCTTCGGTTTCCGCCTCGGCGGCCGTCCGCTGGCCAATCCCGATGAAGGCAGGAATGCGGAGATTCCCCGCGAAATGGTGGCCAGCGGCAACCGAGTGACCCCGCACCTCAATGGCGTGAACTATTTTGAGAAACCGCCGCTCATGTACTGGGCGGTGGCTGTGTCCCTGGAGTTGCTCGGTCCGGGCGAATGGTCGGTGCGGGCGGTGCCCGCGCTGTTCGCGCTCGGCGGTGTCCTGCTCACCTATGCTGCCGCGCGCAGGATCTCCGGCCGCGCGGCCGGCCTGGCCGCCGCGCTGGTGCAGGGCACCTCGTTGTTCTACTTCATCCTGGGCCACGCTCTGATCCTTGACATGGCGGTGTCGGTGCTCATGAGCGCGACCCTCTTCTGTTTCATCCTCGGCGTCCGCGAGCCACCCGGCTGGCGCCGGCGGTGGTTGTTCTACGGGCTTTATGCGAGCGCGGCTCTGGCCACCCTGACCAAAGGCCTCATTGGATTTCTCGTGACCGGGGCGGTGATGTTCCTCTGGCTGCTGGTCTTCAACCAGTGGAAACGACTGCGGCCGTTGCACCTGCCGACCGGTGCGCTGCTGTTTCTGGCCGTGGCCGCGCCCTGGCACATTCTGGCGGCGCTGCACCATGCCTCTTGGATGCACCGCTATATTGTCTACGAGCAATTCGAGCGTTTCACCTCGCCAGTGGCCAGCCGGCCGGGACCGTGGTGGTATTTTGCCCCCATCGTTCTGCTGGGACTGTTTCCATGGACGGGCTTCCTGTGGGCGGGCCTGCGGGACGCGGTTCGCGGCGGCTGGGTGGATCGGGCGAAAAACGCCGATATCTGGTTCTTCCTCACGTGGGCGGGCTTCATTTTCCTGTTCTTCTCCGCGTCGCATTCAAAACTCCCGCCCTACATTCTGCCGGTTTTTCCCGCCCTGGCCGTGCTCATCGGCCGGCAGCTGGCCCCGGCGTTCACCGCGGGTTCACCCAGTCTGCGCGGGGGGCTGGTGGTGTTCTCACTCTTCTGCGGGTTGCTCGCCGTGGCCCTCAGTGCGGTGGTGATGCGGCCGGGCCTCGTCCACGGAATGTCGGCCCACCAGGCCGAAGCATTGCGACCGCCCGCGTTCACGATGGCCGCGGTGCTGCTGCTCGGCGGAGTGCTGGCGCCCTGGCTTGGAAGAACCCGGGGGCCGCGCGCCGCCCTGGGCGCCCTCGTGGCCACCCTGGCGCTGTTCTGCGGCGTGCTTACGTATGCCGCGGCGGACATCCAGAAACCCGGCACCAAGAAGCTCGCGCTGCTGGTCAGGACGCTGGCTCAACCCGGCGACCGCGTGATGCACTACCACGAGTTTTTCCACGACTTCACCTTCTACGCCGGGCGCGTCGTCGACGTCGTCGCGTTCAAAGGGGAGCTCGAATTGGAGGAGGACGCGGCAGCGCGGGCGAGCGGACGCTTCCTCGACGATGCGGCTTTTCGCCGGGTCTGGATGCAGCCCAGCCGGATCTTTGCTGTCGCGCGCAAGCGGGATGTGACGGAACTCTTCGCCGATCCGGCGTTCAGTTATCATTTGCTCGGCCAGACCGAGGATCATTATCTCTTCAGCAACCAACCCTGATATGCCGCTTCCAGCTTCCGCCGCACCGTCCGCGCACTTTCTGCCGTTCGCCCGCCCGACCATCGATGAGGAGACCATCGCCGGCGTGGCCGAGGTGCTGCGCTCCGGCTGGATCACCTCCGGGCCGCAGGTGAAAGCCCTGGAGGCGAAAATCTCCGAATACTGCGGCGGCCGCCCGGTGCGCGCCTTCAACTCCGGCACGTGCACGATGGAAATCGCGCTGCGGATTGCCGGCGTCGGTCCCGGCGCCGAGGTCATCACCACGCCGCTGAGTTGGGTGGCGACCAGCAATGTCGTCCTAGAAGTCGGCGCCCGGCCGGTCTTCGCCGACATTGATCCCGTGACCCGCAATCTCGACTTGGACCGCGTCGAGGCGGCGATCACTCCCGCCACGCGCGCCCTCATCCCAGTCGACGTGACCGGCCTGCCGGTTGACCGCGACCGGCTCTACGCGCTCGCAACCAAGCACCACCTGCGGGTCGTCGAGGACGCCGCCCAGGCGTTCGGCAGCCAGTGGCGCGGCCGGCGCATCGGCGCCTTCGGGGATTTCGTCTCGTTCAGCTTTCACGCCAACAAGAATATCACGACCGCGGAAGGCGGCTGCCTCGTGCTCAACGACGACCGCGAGGCCAGGCTCGCCGAGCAGTACCGCCTGCAGGGCGTGGTTCGGTCCGGCTTCGACGGCATGGAAGTCGAGCTCGTCGGCGGCAAGTTCAACCTGACGGACGTCGCTGCGCGCATCGGGCTCGGCCAGCTGCCGCATTTGGAAGCGTTCACCGCCCAGCGCCGCGCGCTCGCGCGCGCCTACTTCGAACTGTTCGCGGCCGCCGGGGCCCCGGATCTCGGCCTCCGCCTGCCGGTCCCCGACTTCGTGAACAGCAACTGGCACATGTTCCAGGTCGTGCTCCCGGAGGAACGGTTGACCGTCCGGCGCACCGAGGTGATGGCCCAGATGCATGCGGCCGGCATCGGCACCGGCGTGCATTACCCGGCCATTCACCTGTTCGCCCTCTATCGGCGGCAGGGCTGGAAGGCCGGCGATTTCCCGCACGCCGAGTACGCCGGGCGCAACCTGCTCACGCTGCCGCTCTTTCCAGCCATGACCGCGGCGGACGTGCGGCGGGTGGTGGTAACGCTCACTGATATCCTTCTGAAGCACCGAAAATCGTGAGGGGGGGCGCCCCCACTCTGAAACTCCAGTTTTCAAAGCTCCAAACTCCAAAGAAACACCCAGTCAACCCCCAGTGCGCCAGCGATCTCTCCTTTCCTTTGGCGTTTGGAGCTTTGGCGTTTGAGATTTTGTCGTTCCGTCCGGCCCCCGGTTCACCTAGACTGCCTTGTCACGATGCCTGACTCTGTCCCCGCCGTCACCCTGTCGGTCGTCATTCCCGTTTACAACGAGGAGCCAAACCTGCCGACACTCTTCGCCCGCCTCTACCCGGTGCTCGATGCCCTCGGCAGATCCTACGAGATCATCTTCACCAACGACGGCAGCGCCGACCGCTCCTTCGAGCTGCTCAAGGCCCAGCATGCGGCGCGACCCGAGGTCACCCGCGTCATCGATTTCAACGCCAACTACGGCCAGCACATGGCGGTCATGGCGGCGTTCGAGCGCGTGCGCGGGGCGGTGATCGTCACGCTCGACGCCGACCTCCAGAATCCGCCCGAGGAGATTCCCAAGCTGCTGGCGGCGATCGACGCGGGCCACGACTATGTCGGCGGCTACCGGCTGAACCGGCGGGACTCGGTCTTCCGCACCTGGGCCTCGAAGCTCGTGAACGTCGTGCGGCGGAAAACGACCAATATCGAGATGACCGACCAGGGCTGCATGTTGCGCGCCTACCGCCGGGCCGTGGTCGACGCGGTGGTCCGCAGCGGCGCCATCAATACATTCATCCCCGCGCTGGCCTACAGTTTCGCGGGCAACCCGGCCGAGGTCGGGGTGAAGCACGAGGAACGTCATGCCGGCGTGTCCAACTATTCCTTCTACAAGCTCGTCCGCCTCAATTTCGACCTCATTACCGGTTTCTCCCTCGCGCCGCTGCAGCTGTTCACCCTGTTCGCGCTGCTGTGCTCGGCGGGAAGCCTTCTGCTCGTGCTCGTGCTGGCCTACCGCCGCCTCTTCCTCGGCGCGGAGGCCGAAGGCATCTTCACCCTGTTCGGCATCGTGTTCTTCCTGCTGAGCGTGGCGATGGTCGGCATCGGCCTGATCGGCGAATACGTCGGCCGCACCTACCAGGTCGTCCGCGCCCGCCAGCAATACTTCGTCAGAGAGATGCTGGAGACGAAGCCCGGCGATTTGTGACCGCGACACCCCGGATCCTGTTCTTCGGCTACAGCGAGGTGGGCTACACCTGCCTCGACCTGCTCCTGGCACGCGGGGACAACGTTGTCGCCCTCATCACCCACGAGGATAACCCGAAGGAAAAGATCTGGTTCAAGACGCCGACAGTTGCCGCCCGCGAGCATGGCGTGCCGGTGCAAACGCCGGAAAAGGTCAATACACCGGAGTGGATCGAGCGGATCGCCGCGCTGCGGCCCGACCTGATCCTGTCGGTCTACTACCGGAACATGATCAGCGCGAAGATCCTCGGCCTGGCTCCGCTCGGTGCGTTCAACCTGCATGGTTCGCTGCTGCCGAAATACCGCGGCCGGGCGCCGATCAACTGGGCTGTGCTCCATGGCGAACCGCGCATCGGCATGACGCTCCACCGCATGGTCAGGGCCCCCGACGCCGGCGCGATTGTCGACCAGGAGGGCGTCGGGATCGGACCGCGGGACACCGCGGAACAGGCGTTTCGCAAGGTGCTGCCCTGCGCCCGCCACGTGCTGGAGCGCCAGATCGACGCGCTGCTCGCCGGCACCGCGAAGGAGACGCCGCAGGATGATTCGCAGGCCACTTACTTTGGCGGACGCAAGCCGGAGGACGGTCGCATCGCCTGGACGCAGACCAGCCGGCAGATTTTCAACCTCATCCGTGCTGTCACCGATCCCTATCCTGGTGCCTTCACCGACTTGGGCCCGGCCCGCCTGATGGTGTGGTGGGCCGAACCCGATTCACCCGCGACCCGCGGCCGTCGCGGCCGGCCTGGCGAAATACTGTCGCTGGCTCCGCTGGTCGTTGCCACCGGCGATGGCGCGCTGGAGCTCACCCGCACTGAATGGCGTGGCGCGCCGGTACCAACCCTGCTTGTCGGCCAGCGATTGTGATGCATTCTTTTCTTCGTGCCCTTCGTGTTCTTCGTGGTTAATCAACAACCCTGATTTATGCCTCTTAAAGTCCTGATCCTCGGCGCCAACGGCTTCATCGGCAGCTCGCTCACCCACGCCATTCTCAAGCAGAAAGACTGGGAGGTCTACGGCATGGACGTGGGCGACCACAAACTCGGCCACTGCCTCGGACACCCGCGGTTCAAGTTCGTCGAGGGCGACGTCACGATCTCGCGCGAGTGGATTGAATACCACGTCAAGAAATGCGACGCCGTGCTGCCGCTCGTCGCCATCGCCAACCCGGCGCAGTACGTCAAGGACCCGCTGCGGGTCTTCGAGCTCGATTTCGAAGCCAACCTCGAGACCATCCGCAAGTGCGTGAAGTACCGGAAGCGGATTATCTTTCCTTCCACTTCCGAGGTCTACGGGATGTGCCCCGACGCGGAGCTCAATGAGGAGACCAGTTTGCTCGTCTACGGCCCGATCGACAAGCAGCGCTGGATCTACGCCAGCTCCAAGCAGCTCCTGGACCGCGTGATCTACGCCTACGGCGTNNACCCTCTTCCGGCCGTTCAACTGGATTGGCCCGAAGCTCGACAATGTCTTCGAGCCCAAGGAGGGCAGCTCCCGCCTCTTCACGCAGTTTATCTCCAACGTCATTTTCAAGAAGCCGATCCA
>PMBT01000038.1:169-33018 GCA_003153035.1 Opitutia bacterium | reverse complement strand
TCGCGGACGATGCCTTCGTCGATGGCGGACATCTGGATTTTGGATTTCGGATACCGGAGATGTTGGCTTGATAGGCGCCCGTGTCTTCTTAACGGCGCGAGGCGATCATTTACTCTCCGGTCTCCGGGATCTGCAATCCGAAATCAGCCCGCCCCCACCTCGCGCCACACCGCCTCGATCATCGCCGAGTCCAGGCCGTCCCGCGTGAACGCCTCGCCGAGACTGGTCAACACGACGAACCGCGGCAGGCCCGCCCGCACCTTCTTATCCCGGGCCATTGCTGCCAGGAGGGCGCCCACGGGCAAGGGTGAGGCCAGGCGCACGGGCAGTGCGTGCGCCGTCAGCATCGCGTCAACCCGGGACACCTCGGCCGTGGCAAGATGTCCGAGGTGACGGGAAAGCCGGGCCGCAGCCGCCAGCCCGATAGCCACTGCCTCGCCATGCAGGTAACGCCCGTAGCCGGTCACCTGTTCGACGGCGTGACCAAAAGTATGCCCAAGGTTCAGCAACGCTCGGCCGCCGGCTGGCGCGAGCTCGCGTTCATCGGTCTCGACAATGCGCGCCTTGAGCGCGCAACAGCGCCGGATGACCGCAGGCAGATCGGGGCTGCCGACCGTGAGGGCCGAGCGTTCCAGCCGCCCGAGCAGCTCCAGGTCGCCCAGCAGCCCGTATTTGATCACCTCGGCCATGCCGGCGGCGAACTCGCGGGCCGGCAGCGTCGCCAGCAGTTCCGCGGCAATGAAAACGCCGCGCGGCTGGTGAAAAGCCCCGGCCAGGTTCTTGCCCGCCTTGAGATTGATGCCGGTCTTTCCGCCCACGGAGCTGTCGACCATCGCCAGCAGCGTCGTGGGCACCTGGAAGCAATCGATCCCGCGCAGATAGGCCGCCGCCGCAAATCCGCCGAGATCCCCGATTACGCCGCCGCCGACTGCAAAGAGCACCCCGGTGCGGTCCAACCGCCGGTCCGCCAGGAAATCCAGCACCCGGCCCAGCGACTCCAGTGACTTGGTCTCCTCGCCCGGCGGGAGCGCCAGTATGGGCGTCTCGCCGAACATCGCGCGCATCGTTTCCTCCTGCCGCGCTTTGACGTTGGTATCGGTCAGGACTGCAACCGCCCGGCCGGCGCCCCGCAGGAGCCCGACCTGCGCCCGCACCTCGGCCCGCAGGTCAGCGCCAAACTGGATCGCGTAACTGCGCTCGCCTAGCTGAACGGGGAGAGTCTCGGGCATGCGATGCTTAAAGGGCATCGGCCGGCACCGGTCAACCGCCGCCTTCCATGCCGGTTGTGAATGAGCCTGCCGGATCAGGGCGCAGGGTCGGCCCTTGCGGCCGGACCGTTTGCATTCGGCAGGCGGCGCGTCGACCAGCGACGGCCCTACATTCGATCGCATGGATCCGAACGAGTGACTGACGGGAACTTCCAACAAAGAGTTAGGCTGCGGGTATTGATTGCAGACGATTCCACGCAGAATCTTTGGATTGTTGCTCCCGCCGATGGTGGGTCAGGTTCCGGCTCAAAGCAGCCGACACACAGCAATTACCGGAGCGAACGTGCCGAAGAACAAGCTCGTCGAACGGGCGAGCCTGCGCCGCTACGATTCCCTCCAGGGCTTTCGAATGGCCTTTGGCAATCTCCTGTGACAAAGGATTGGAATCCTGTCGCTTGCGTTTTCGGCCCAATTTGTCTGCTTGCTGGTCAGCACGATTCCCATCCCTCCATGCAACTTTCTCCCGAGCAAAAACAAACCGTGACCGCCTGGGTCGCCGCCGGCGACAGCCTGGCCGTCATCCAGAAGAAGCTGTCCGAGCAGCTCAAGGTCTCCATGACCTACATGGACGTCCGCTTCCTGGTGGACGACCTTGGCCTCGAGTTGAAGAACGCCGCGCCGGCCACCGTGGACCCCAAAGCCGATCTCAGCAAGGCCCGCGTGGCCTCCGCAGGTCCGACGGAGAAGAAGGGCGGTCTTTTTGACAAACTCAAGAAGGCTGTCGGCGCGGGTGGTGACGAGGCAGCCGAGGCCGCCGACCCCGAAGTGCTGGCCGAGGACGAGGCGGACCTGGGTCCCGGGGCGGCTGATGCCCTGAGCGGGACCGTCCCGGCAGGCCCGGGTGGCGTGAAAGTCGAGCTCGACCGGGTGGTTCGCCCCGGCGCCGCGGTCAGCGGCACGGTGGCTTTCAGCGACGGCACGACCGGAAAATGGGCGCTTGACCAGGTTGGCCGTCTCATGCTCGACACCGGCAAAAAGGGCTACCAACCCACCGCCGGCGACGTGCAGGCCTTCCAGCGCGAACTCAGCCTCCAGCTACAGCGGCACGGATTCTGAGGAACCGCGGCGCCCGCCCGCCCCCTATTTGCCACGGCCATTGCCGTTGGACAGTGGAAACGGCGGACGCGATTGCTGCAGGTGCGCCGCCTCCTGCGCCAGACCCACCAGTTCCTGAATCAGCACAGTCGGATTCTCCACATCGCGCAACTTGAGGAAATTCTCCCGCAGGCGTTGATAGAGGGCCGGATCGGTCATCCAGCCGTCGATCAGGCCGCGAAATTGCGCCGCGTTCTGCACCAGTTCGGCGCCGCCGGGATTCCGGAAGAATTTCACCGTGAGCCGCTCCTGCGGCATGATCCCGCCAAAGGCGTTGAAAATGATCGGACACTTGAAGTGCAGCGCCTTGGCGCAGGTTGTGGTACCGCCCCGGGTGACGATCACGTCGCTGGCCTGCATCAGCAGGTACACGACGTCAGAGTAGCTGTCGATGAAGCAGGAGAGCTCCGGGTGTTGGGTGCGCCAGTGGACCAGTTCGTTGTAGGCCTGATGGTTGCGCCCGCAGACCACAATGGCCTGCACCTTGTCGGCGTGGCTGAGGAGCGCCGGCAGCAACTCCAGGTGATTGTTGGCCCCGTTCATCCCCGTGGCGAGGAACACCGTGAACCGGTCGTGTCGGAGGCCGAGTTTCTTCTCCCGGTAGCGCCGGCGCTCCTCCGGCGTGAACACCTCAAGGTACGTCCGCGGCTGCATGAGGTATCCGCGGACCCGCGCCTTCGCGGGAGGCAGACCGAGCTTGATGGCATAGTCGTTCGCGGTGGCCGTGCGGGAGAAATAAAGGTCTACCGTCGGCTCGACCCAGTTGCGGCTGTACCCCCAACCGCCGGAGAACTCGCCGCAGTAGGTGGCGCAGCGCACGTTCTCGGCTCCCAGGATCTTGCGGGCGAGCTGGAAATAACCGCGATTGAGGCAGTCGTGCACGCTGAAGACAAGGTGCGGGCGGTATTCCCGCAGCACCCGTTCGTAGTAATGGCGGCCGAGGGTCACGGTGCGGCGGTTGAGAAAGCTGAGGCCCTCCACGACCGTATAGAACGCCTTGTGCATCCAGGGTGATTTGCGCTGGATCCAATTGTAGAAGTTCACGCCCCCGCGATAAAGCTTGGTGGACTCCTCGAGCATCTGCTCGATCCGCACGTCAACCTCGTGCCGGTAAAGCTGGAAGCACCACTCAGCGAAGGCTTGCGCCCGCGCGTCGTGGCCTCCGCCCGTGCTGGAAGTCAGCACCAATATGCGGACCTGGGGCACGTCAGGAGGAACCGAAGTACCGGGCGGTGACTGCGCGGTGCAGCCACGCCGGCGCCAGGCGGGTCAGCCAGGGCGCGAGCCGCGCCTGAAAGAAGCTCCCTGAACGCACGGTGCCGCTGCGCCCGCGCCGGAGGGCGCGGCGCAGATCGCCGGCCGCGCGCGCAGGGGGCGGCGCCGACTGCAGATTGGATTCAAGCCGGGCCCACGCGTGCTGCACGCGCGGTGCGGACGGAAAAGCGGAAGGAGAAAGCGTGTCGGAAGTTGCCTGCATCGTCTGATTGAAACCCGTGCGGTAGTCGCCCGGTCTAAAATCGATGACAATGACCCCTGTGCCCGCGACTTCAACCATCAAGCTCTCGGAAAACGCGGAGAGCCCGGCCTTGGCTGCGTTGTAGCCGCTCATGAATGGCAGTGGAAACTCCACCGCGAGCGAGGAAATGTTGACCAGGGCGCCGCGGCGGCGCGCGCCCATGCTTCGCAACGCAAGGTGCGATAATTGCAGGGTCCGAACGAACATGGCCTCGAGTTGTCGCCGCCAGTCGGCAAAATCCCGCGCCGTGAACGGCCCGTACAGACCGTAACCGGCACTGTTGACCACCAGGTCCAGTCCGCCAGCCGCGCCCTCCGCCAGTTGAAAAGCCGCCTCCACTGAGCTGTCGGCGTCCAGGTCGAGCGCGACGGGCGTGAAGCCCGCCCGCGCCGGCAGCCGCGCCGGATCGCGCCCGGTGCCCCAGACCCGCACGCCCTCGTTCAGCAGCATGTCGACGAACGCCCGGCCGAGGCCGGTGCTGGCGCCGGTGACCAGCGCGGTGGGATAGCGATCAGCGAGCATGCTCACGCCTGGCGCAACACAATGCAGACATTGGCACCGCCAAACCCGCTGCTGTTGTTCAACACGACGTGCGGCGGTTGGGTCAGCGTCGCCCGGATGATGTTCAGTCCTTCACAGGCGGGGTCGAGCCGGGTGATGTGGGCCGAGCCGGGCATGAAGCCCTCCTGGAGGGCGATGGCGCAGAAGGCCGTCTCCATCGCGCCGGCCAGCGACAGGCCGTGCCCGGTGAGCGCCTTCGTGCTACTCACCGCCGGGCGCGTGGCCCCATTGTGAAAAACCGCCTTGAGCGCCCGGGCTTCGGAGACATCGCCGATCGGCGTCGAGGTGGCGTGGGCGTTGACGTAATCAACGGCCTCGGGATCAAGGCTGGCGCGGCGCAGCGCATTTTCCATCGCGGTCCGCAGGCCTTCGCCATCGGGATGCGAGATAGCGACGTTGTAGCCGTCGGAGGCCTGCCCCCAGCCGGTCACCTCGCAGTAGACCTTGGCTCCGCGCCGCTCAACCTCCTCCTCGCTCTCGAGCACCACGACGGCTGCGCCGCCCGTGCCCACAAACCCGTCGCGCCCGAGGTCGAACGGCCGCGAGGCGAGGTCAGGGTTCACCTGCAGGGAGAGCGCCCGCATGCCGGCAAACGGCAGGATGCTCTCGACATTGCCGTCCTCCGCGCCGACCACAAACATGCGCTTCTGCCGGTTGAGCGCGATCTCGTCGTAGGCGAACCCGATCGCGTGTGAAGACGACGCGCACGCCGAGGCAAAGCCGGTGGAGGCGCCCTTGATCTTGAACTGGGCAACGAGGTTGAAATTCACCGTGCCGGCGATCGACGCCACGATGCCCAGCGGCGAGCAGCGCATGACGCCCATGGTGTTCATGCGATGGAGGTAGTGGCCCAGCAGGTGCGGCGAACCGCCGGAAGCCGCATACAAGCCGGTGTCATCGTTGGACACATCTCCGCCCGCCAGCTTCGCGTCGGCAATGGCGTCGAGCATCGCACAATAGGTGTACAGTCCGTGCGGCGCCATTCCGCGCAGGATGTCGCGCTTGACGGAGAAGCGGCTGGGATACGTCCAATCCTCGCAATCGTAGGAGTCGGCGTCGTAGCCCTTGATCGTGCCGATCACCTTCACCGGCACATCGGCCTTTTGGAAGGGCGCATAGACCTCGAAGCCGTGCCGAAGCTCGCGGAGGCTCTGCGACACGGTGGGAACGTCGTTGCCGATGCTGGTGACCAACCCGATTCCGGTGATGTAGACTTTCCTCATGGGCTGATGAATATGAATGATCAGGTGAAGCCGCCATCCGTCTTGTCCTGCAGACCGCTGACAAAGGAATGGAGCCACGCCTCGACGCGGTCAACGCGGGAACACCGCGGCGGGCGCGCGGCCCGCCCTCGCGGCCTCACCGAGGGCCCACCGGGCCGCTCAGGCGTTGACCACCGCGGCGAGCGGGGTCGGCTCTCCATTGACCGCCGCCGGTCTCGCCGGCTCGACGGCCACTTCCTCGGCATATCCAAAGGTCAGCGTGATCTCCTCGGCGATGGCCGCCTTCTCCTGTCCAACGCGGATCCCGCCTTCGAAGGTGGCCAGCGGCGCCTTGAGCCGCTTCGGCTTGATGGAAAGACTGAGCACTTCGCCCGGTTTGCACATGCGGTGGCAGCGCACGCCTTCGCACGAGGTGAAGAAGATCGTCTGGGGATTCACCACTTTGCTGGGCTCGCCGGCGCCGCCTTCGAGCAGGAAAAGCACGGCAAGCTGGCCGATCGCCTCAAGCATGATGGACGCCGGCATGACCGGATTGTCCTTGAAATGCCCCTGCAGAAAAAATTCCTGGCCGCTGATCTTGTATCTGGCGCTGGCGCCCTGGGAGCTGACCGAGGCTTCGTTGAGAAAAAGGAACGGCGGCTGGATCGGCATGATCGACATGATCTGCTCGATCGGCAGGAATTTCGTCGGCTTCGGCAGCGGGAGGCCGCGCACTTTGCATTCGATAAACTGTTTGACGTCGCCGAGCGTGCGCAAATGGCGCAACTCCTCGTTATTGATCGACATCTGCAGCACCTCCTCGACGAGGATCACGATCTCCATCATCGTCAGCGAATCGATGCCAAGATCCTCGATCAGGCGCAGATCATCGTCAGGGTCCTTCAGCTTGGCGCGCAAGTCAGGCTCCACATACCGCTCGATGATGCCCAGCACAATGGCCGGCAGGTGCTCGGTATTCTTCGTCTTGCGGAATTGGAATGCAGCTTCGTAAGTGGACGCAGAGCAACGTTTCAGGGCTTCCCGCAAATACGCATCATCCTCTGGACTAAATGGTTTTGCCTGACTAGGAAGAGCCCTGTTCTGCTCCGAACTGCTTTCGACTGCTTGTACCATGTTGAATTGTTGTAGGTTATCGCTGGTCTAATTGTAAACCCTTTTTTTCCGGTCTGGTTCCAGTCAATCGGATCGTCTTCACCGTTTTATTGTGAATTCAGGTTCCCCACAGAGCAAACTCCGTTCCGCCGCCACGTCGCGACGAAATTCCGGTCAGGAATATTTGCCGGCCGCTCCGGAGACGGGCGCGGCTTGCCGCGATTCCGCCGCGAGCGCAAGTATCCGTTTGCACGTCCGCGCGGACGGAACATAAGAAACGCTGATCTTGTCTGCCGACCCAGCCAGTGCGCCGTCACCGACGGATTTCGTCACGCCACCAGCGAATCAGCCGCCGGTGTTTTTGCTCACGCATGAGTTCTATCCGCGGCGCGGCGGCATCGCGACGTTTTCGGAACAGATTGCCTGGGCGGCCGCGGAACTCGGCTACGATCTCGAAGTCTGGGCGCAGGCCGCGCCGGCCGGTGTCGCGGAGAAGCCCTGGCCGTTCCGGCTCCGCCGGCTGCCCCTGAAGGGCACCCATGACCTTGTCTGCCAGCTGCGCTTGATGCGCGAATTGATCGTCCACCGCCGGCGTCTGCGGTACACTACGGTCTATCTGCCCGAGCCGGGACCCATGCTGGCGATGATGCTGCTGCAGTTCGTTTCGGGTTTCCGCCCCCGGCGGCTCGTGCTCACCTTTCACGGCTCCGAAATCCGGAAATTTCATCGCAATCCCCTGACCCGCTGGCTGGCGCGGCGGCTCATCCGTCGCGCCAGTCGGATCAGCGTGTTGACCGGCTATACCCGGGAGTTGCTTTGCGGTTGTTTTCCGGAGGCCGCCTCCAAAACCTACCTGACGCCGGGCGCGCTTCGCTCCGATTTCGCGCGCGCCCCCGCGGCGCCGGCGCCGGCGCGGCGCGACCGGACCGTGATCCTCACCGTGGGGCGGCTGCATCCGCGCAAGGGTCAGCTCTTCATCATCGAGGCCCTGCAATCCTTGCCGCCCGCCCAGCGGGAACGCGTCGAGTACTGGCTGGTGGGCGGCGACAGCAAGGAGAACTATGAGCCGCGCCTGCGGGAGGCCGCGGGCCACTCCGGAGTGCTCGTGCGCTTCTTCGGCGTCGTGCCCGACGACGAGCTCGACCGCCTCTACGATCAGGCCGACATCTTCGCCATGACCAGCATCGACCATCGTCACAGTGTCGAGGGCTTCGGCCTGGTTTATCTCGAGGCGGCGGCGCATGGCCTGCCCGTCGTGGCCCACGCGGTCGGCGGCGTGGCCGAGGCCGTGGTGGATGGGGTGACCGGTCTGCTGGTCCCTCCCGCCGACCGGCCCGCGCTCAGTGCGGCCTTTGCCCGGCTGATTGCCGACCCGGCCCTGCGAGGCCAACTGGGGGCCGCCGGCAGCGCCTGGGCGCGCCGGAACAGCTGGACGCGTTCCGCCGACTTGCTTTTCAACCATGCCGGATGGACGATCACCGGCTGAACTGTGGCGGCGCCGGGTGCCGGATATCCAACCAATCTCGCTCGCATGATCCAATCCCGCGTCCAAGTTGAGGTCCGCTACGCCGAGACCGACATGATGGGCATCGTTTACCACGGCAGCTACCTGCCGTGGTTTGAGATCGGCCGCACAACCCTGCTCAAGGAGCATGGGCTCTCCTATCGGGAGCTGGAAGCCGCCGGATACCGGCTGCCCGTGCTCGAGGTCGGCGTGAAATTTCTCAAGCCGGCGTTGTATGACGACACGCTCACTATCATCACCACGATGGCGGAGAAACCCGTGCTGCGTATCCAGCTCGCCTATGAAGTCTATCGAGGCGGCGAATTGCTCGCCACCGGCCAGACCGCCCACGCGTTCATCGATCGCGAAGGCCGGCCAGTGCGGCCGCCTCCGAAGTTCGCCCAGCGCATGACCGAGTTGTTCGCCGCGAAGCCGTCGTAGCGGACGGCGGCCGCCCTTCACGATTCCCCGGCGCCCGGCAGTCTTCCGACCGCCTCGTATTCTGCCGTCACCACCGGATCGGTTTCGTTCGCCCGGGCCGCCGCCAGCAATTCCGTCGCTTCGGCACCGGTGATCTGCTGCACCGCCCACACCGCGTGGGCGCGCACGATCGGCGCGGGATGCTCGGCCAGCCGCCGGAGCGGCGCCACCAAATCGTGAGTGGTCCCCGCCTGCACGGCGACATTGCCCGCGACCACGCAGGCATTGCGCAGCAGGCCCGTCAGCCTGAGGCGTTTGATCGGCGTGCGGCGAAACACCTCGGCAAAACGCGTGGCGGTCAGCTCGAGCAGTTCGCGGAGCGTCAGCGCGGTGATCTCGAACCGCGCCGCCAGCAGCAGGCGCCGGCCGGCCCGGGCAAAGCGGTTCCAGGGGCACACTTCGAGGCACACGTCGCAGCCATAGATATGCTCGCCGACGCCGCGGCGCAGTTCGCGCGGAATCATGCCCTTGTTTTCGATCGTCTGATAGGAAATGCACCGGCGCGCGTCGATCAGCCCGGGCTCGGGAATGGCCTGCGTGGGACAGGCGGCGATGCAGCGAACGCATTTGCCGCACAGCAGGCCGGTCCGGCCTCCCGTTGCCAGCGACCGGATGCGCGCGCGCAGCGGCCCGTCGGCTTCCAGCTCCACGCGGGTGAGGATCGCCGCCAGCAGTAGCCAGTTTCCAAACCGCCTCGAAATCAGCATGCCGTTCTTCCCGAGAAAACCCAGTCCCGCCCGCTCCGCCCAGCCGCGCTCCAACACCGGCCCGGTGTCGGCATAGTAGCGATAGTCGGTTCCCCGCACGCCGAAAAACTCCTCGATCACGCGGCCCGCCGTCACCAAAGCTGGTTTGAAGGTGTCATGGTAATCCTCGTAGCGGGTGTACCGGGCCCAGACCGGGCTCCCGGCCGTCGACTGGCCACGCTCGCCCTCTTTTCCCGGCCAGTAATTGACCCCGAGCATGATCACCGATCGTGCCCCCGGCAGCACCAGCCTGGGATCCAGCCGCTTCGCCGCCGTCCGCTCCATCCACGTCATGTCGGCCTGAAAGCCCCGTCCGAGCCAGTCCGTCAGCCCCGCCGCCGGCACGTCCGCCAGCCGCGCGAACCGCACCTCCTCGAACCCCAGCGCCATCAGCCGGTGGCGCAATTCTTCCTGTTGCAGCTTCATCACCAGGATCGTTCCGCCCTCTGCGCGATGCGCTTCACCGGCCGGCCGGTCCGGTCCCCGCGGCTTCCCCGGCGCCCGCCGCCGGCGGTCGCTCCGCGCGCGGGCTTTCGCCCGCCGGTGCGCTGCCGTGCGCCCGCGCCCAGTCGCGCGCCTCGCGCCGGTAGGTGCGCAGCACGTGCGTCACAATGTCGTGCTGCGGCCGGAAATCCGTCAGGATCACCGTCCCGGCGCGCTTGTAGATCCCCTCGCGTTCGGCAAAGAGCCGGCGGAGCCGCACCTTGGGATCTTCGACGTTGAGCAGCGGGCGGGTGCGCGTCTGCCCGACGCGCTGGAGAATGGTTTCGAGGCTGGCATGCAGGCAGATGACCACGCCCCGCGCCTGCAGCAAACCGAGCAGGCCCGGCTGCACGACCAGGCCGCCGCCGCAGGCCACCACCACCGCGCGGTCGGGATGACCCCTTTCCACGAATTTCCGCTCGAACTCCCGGAAGGCCGGCTCGCCCTCGGCTGCGAAGATCTGCGCCACCGACTTGCCCATCATCCGCTCAATCTCGTAGTCGCTGTCCAGCGCCTGGTAGCCGAGCTTCTGCGCGACCGCGCGCCCCACGGTCGTCTTTCCGGTGCCCATGAAACCCACGAGATAGAGGTTAGTGTCCGGCTCCGGCATGTCGCCAGCGAAGCGGCTGCGCTGGCCCAGCGCAAGATCGCGGTGGCGCCCGCTCCGCGCTTCCGCTAAAAAAGCTTAGCCTCGCCCCGGGTTTCTGCTTCGCTGGGCCCATGTCCTCCTCCCCCGCTTCCCCGGCCGCGGACCGCAACCGCCCGCCCGCCGCCAACCAGGTTTTCGCCAGCGACAACACCGCCGGCATCTGCCCCGAGGCGTGGGCCGCCCTGGCCGAGGCCAACCGCGGCCGCCTGCCCTCGTATGGCAACGACGAGTGGACCGTGCGCGCTTGCGACTTGCTCCGTACGGTGTTCGAGACCGATTGCGAAGTGTTCTTCGTTTTCAATGGCACCGCCGCCAACTCCCTCGCGCTCGCCTCGCTGTGCCAGAGCTATCACAGCGTCATCTGTCACGATTACGCCCACGTCGAGACCGACGAGTGCGGCGCGCCCGAGTTCTTCTCGAACGGCACCAAGATCCTCGTCGCCACCGGCCCCAATGGAAAACTCGACCCCGTCCAGGTCGAACGCGTCATCCTCAAGCGGACCGATATCCACTATCCCAAGCCACGCGTCCTCTCGCTCACCCAGTCCACGGAATGGGGCACCGTCTACACCGTCGACGAGTTAAAAACCCTTACCAGTGTCGCGAAACAGCACGGCCTCGCGGTGCACATGGACGGGGCGCGCTTCGCCAACGCCGCCGCCGCCCTGGGCGAGCGCGGGGGAGTCCGGCCCGCGGACTTCACCTGGCGCGCGGGCGTCGACGTCCTCTGTTTCGGCGGAACCAAGAATGGCATGAACATGACCGAGGCCGTCGTTTTCTTCAACCGCCAGCTCGCCCGGGAGTTCGATTACCGCTGCAAGCAGGCCGGCCAGCTCGCCTCCAAGATGCGCTTCCTCAGCTCCCAGTGGGTCGGCCTGCTGCAGGACGGGGCCTGGCTGCGCCGCGCTACCCACGCCAATTGGATGACCCGGAAGCTCGCCGCGGCGCTGCGCCGCATCCCGCAGGTCAAGATCCTCGTCGAACCCGAGGTTAATGCCGTTTTTGCCAGCATGCCCCCCGCGGCCGCCGAGGCCATGCATGCCCGGGGCTGGCATTACTATAACTTCATCGGCGCCCACGGTTACCGCCTGATGTGCTCCTGGGACACGCAGGACGCCGACCTCGACGCCTTCATCGCCGACCTGACGGTCGCGTGCGGCACCAAGCCGTAAGCCTTGAGCTTTAAGCTGACAGCCTGGAGGGCGCCAAGCCCGGCAAACTGTCAGGCCAGCTCTGCCGCCAGGTCCTTCGCGAAGTAGGTCAGGATCATGTCGGCCCCGGCGCGCTTGATCGCGAGCAGCGATTCGCGGCGGCACCGGTCGAGCTCGAGCCAGCCCAGCCTGGCCGCGGCATGAAGCTGCGCGTACTCGCCGGAAACCTGGTAGGCGGCGACCGGCTTGTTGGTGGCATTGCGCACCTCGCGGATGATGTCGAGATAGGGGCCGGCCGGCTTGACCATGAGAATGTCCGCCCCCTCCTGCTCATCGAGGGCGATCTCGATCAGCGCCTCGCGGCGGTTGGCCGGGTTAAGCTGGTAGGTGGCCTTGCTGAATCCCTGCAAACCCGCGGCCTTGGCGCTGCCAACGGCGTCGCGGAACGGCCCATAATAAGCCGAGGCGAACTTCGCCGAGTAGGCCATGATGCCCGTGCCGGTGAATCCGGCCGTGTCGAGCGAACGGCGGATGGCGCCGATGCGGCCGTCCATCATGTCCGACGGCGCCACCAGGTCGACGCCCGCGCGCGCGTGCAGCACCGCCATCTGGCGGAGGATGCCGACCGTGCGGTCGTTGTCGACGTCGCTGCCCTCCGGCGTGAGCACGCCGTCGTGGCCGTGCGTGGTATACGGGTCGAGCGCGATGTCGGTCATGACGGCCATCCCGGGAACCGCTTTCTTCACGGCGCGGACCGCACGGAGCACCAGCGCATCCTCGTCCAGGGCGATGGACCCGTCGGGGTCCTTGAACTTCGGTTCGATCGAGGGGAAAAGGGCCACGGCAGGCACGCCGAGTTTGTGCAGGGCGCGACACTCCTTCACGAGATCGGCCAGGTTGAGGCGAAAAACGCCGGGCATCGACCGCACGGCCTCGGGGCCGCCCTGGCCGTCGACCACGAACAGCGGCGCGATGAAATCCTGGGGGCGCAACACCGTCTCCTCCGTCAGGGCGCGCAGGCTGGCGGTGCGGCGCAGGCGCCGCGGGCGGTGGGTCAGATCGAGCTTGAAGTTTTCAGGCATAGACACGTTGGGATAAGAGAGTTAACTACCAATCCTTATCAATTCACGCTATTCGTCAAAAAAGATATGCCAAGACCGGCTTTTGTGAGCACCCATCGGCCAAGTTCAGCCGTCTGATTCTCGATCCATGGCCATCCGACTTTTCGACTCCCTCACGCGGCAGATTCGCGAGCTGAAGCCCTCCCAGCCCGACGGCGTCTTCCGCATGTACTGCTGCGGACCGACCGTCTACGGGCCGGCGCACATCGGCAACTTCCGCACGTTCCTTGTCCAGGACGTGCTCCGCCGCCTGCTGGAACTGGAGTTCGGCGCGGACAAGGTGAAGCATGTCCGCAATCTCACCGATGTCGACGACCGCACCATCGCCCAGGCCAAGCGCGAACAGCGCCCGCTGGCCGAGATCACCAAGCACTGGACCGAGGTTTTTCACGCTGACTGCCGCGCGCTCAATCTGCTGCCGCCGCAGGTCGAGCCGACTGCAACCGGCCACATCGCCGAACAGGTCGAGATGATCAGCGAACTGCTGGCCAAGGGCCTCGCCTATGTCGCGCCCGACGGCTCGGTCTACTACAGGATTGCCGCCTTCCCCTCCTACGGCGCGCTTTCGCGCATCAAGGAGCGCGAGCTCAAGGTGACCGTCGCCACCGCGGACGACGACCACAAGGACGACGCCAGCGATTTCGCGCTCTGGAAGGCGTACAAGCCGGACGAGGACGGCGAGGTGAAGTGGCCCGGGCCGCGCGGCGCGGCGGCGGGCCGGCCGGGCTGGCATATCGAGTGCAGCGCGATGAGCCGGAAGCATCTCGGCGACACCATCGATCTGCACTCCGGCGGCGAGGATCTCCTCTTCCCGCATCACGAAAATGAAATCGCCCAGAGCGAAGGCTGCACCGGCCACCTCTTCTCGCACCACTGGTATCACTGCAAGTTCCTGCTCGTCGACGGCGCGAAGATGAGCAAATCGCTCGGCAACCTCTACACGCTGGACGATCTCACGGCGAAAGGCTTCTCGCCAATGGCCATCCGCTACGCTCTGCTCTCCGGCCACCCGCGAAAGCAGCTCAATTTCACTCTCGAATCGCTGGGCGCTGCGGAAAAAGCGATCGGAACGTTGGACCGTCTTCTTGAGCGGTTGATGTACAAATTCGGGCATTTTCCGCGTGCATCTCCGAGCAATCGTTTTGCCGGCGTACTCACAGCACTCCGTGACGATCTGAATATTCCAGCCGCTTTGGGAACCCTGTTCAGCGCGATCGCGAGCTTCGATCCCGAATCAGAATCCACTGACGCGGATTTCGCGGCCTTTGAACAAATTCTCAAAGTATTTGGTTTCAACCTGCGGATCGCATTGCGGGCCGATCGAGTAATTCCCGAGAATGTCGTGGCGCTCGCCGAGAAGCGCTGGGCGGCGAAGAAGGTCAAAGACTTCAAGGCGGCCGACGCCCTGCGCGCCGAACTGACCGCCGCCGGCTGGTCGATGCTCGATGGCAAGGACGGCTACAAGCTGGAGCCCCTGAAGAAGGCTTAAAGCTTTAAGCTTACAGCTATAAGCTCCGACCATTTCCTCCAGTGATCACTCTGCCTCGCCCCACCGCCAGCAATCCGGTGCCCCGCATATCACGACGCCTTGCGGACCGGCCGGATCGTCACGATCTGGCCGGGATTCACGACCAGGGAGAACGGTCCGACGTCTGGAAAAATCACCAAATCCCGGGTGTTCGGATGCATCATCGCGTGGTCGGGATGCGGGAGCAAATACGTGTCGCCGCTCGACAGGGTGATCTCGATCGGGAAATCCACCGGCCGCCCCAAGATCTTTTCCAGCGAAGCGCGCATGCTCCCCAGTTGTCTCTGGCGCGGCGGAATGCAAACTGTTTTTCTCCACCTCAAATACCCGGTTCCGCTGGCTCCTCTGCTGACTCCTCACTCCTGACTCCTTTCCTCCCATGCCCATGACTCCACTCGAAGAACTCCGGCACTCCTGTTCGCACGTGCTGGCTACGGCGATGCTGCGTCTCTGGCCCGAGACCCAGCTCGACATCGGCCCGCCGACGGAAACCGGCTTTTATTACGACGTCGATCTCGACCACAAGCTGACCGCCGAGGATCTTGAGAAGATCGAGGCCGAGATGAAGAAGGTCATCGAGGAGAACCAGCCCTTCACCCGCCGGGAGGTCCCGCGCGAGGAGGCGGTCGAGATCATCAAGCGGATCGGCCAGGAGCGCTACAAGCTCGGCCGCCTGGCCGACATCCCGGAGGGCGAAAAGATCTCGTTCTACCAGAACGGCGAGTTCACCGACCTGTGCGCCGGCACGCACGTGCGCTACACGAAGCAGATCAAGGCCGTCAAGCTGCTCTCCATCGCCGGCGCCTACCACCGCGGTGACGAGCACAATAAACAGCTGCAGCGCATCTACGGCACCGCCTTTCCCACCAAGGACGAACTCGCCGCCTATCTGACCCAGCTCGAGCAGGCCAAGCTCCGCGACCACCGCAAGCTCGGCAAAGACCTCAAGCTGTTTGTGATCGACGACGCCGTCGGCCAGGGTCTGGTCCTCTGGACCCCCGCCGGCGCGGTCGTGCGCCAGGAGCTGCAGACTTTCATTGCCGGCGAGCTCAAGAAGCAGGGCTACCACCAGGTCTTCACGCCCCACATCGGCCGGCTCGCCCTCTACCGCACGTCCGGCCATTTCCCCTACTACCGCGACGCGCAGTACCCGCCCATCATCGAGCGGGAGACCCTCGACCAGCTCGCGCACGAAGGCTGCACCTGCGCGCAGCTCGCCAACCGGCTCACCGAGGGCGACATCGACGGCTNNAAGATCTTCGCCTCGCAGCCGCACTCCTACCGCGACCTGCCGGTGCGGCTCGCCGAGTTCGGCACGGTCTATCGCTGGGAACAGTCGGGCGAGCTCAACGGGATGACGCGGGTCCGCGGTTTCACGCAAGACGACGCCCACCTGTTCTGCACCGAGGACCAGGTGCCGGCGGAAATCCTGGGCTGCCTGTCGCTCGTCAAGATCATCCTCTCGACCCTCGGCATCGCCGACTACCGGGTCCGTGTCGGCCTGCGCGACCCCGACTCGGCAAAATACACTGGCGATCCGGCCAATTGGGACAAAGCCGAGGCCGCGTGCCGCGAGGCCGCCAAGACGCTCGGCGTGTCGTTCAACGAGGAGCCGGGCGAGGCCGCCTTCTACGGNNCACCGCGCGCCGTTCGGCTCGATGGAACGATTTGTGGGCGTGCTCATCGAGCACTTCGCCGGCGACTTCCCCAGCTGGCTGGCGCCCGAGCAGGCGCGCGTGGTGCCGATCAGCGACAAGGTGATTGACTACGCCCGCGAAGTCGTGGCCCGCCTGAAAGAACAGGGTTTCCGCGCCACCCTCGACGAACACTCTGACAAGCTCGGCGCCAAGGTCCGCCGCGCCGAGGTGGAGAAAGTGCCCTACTGTCTCGTGATCGGCGGCAAGGAAGCCGAGGCGAGAACCGTGTCGGTGCGGTCCCGGGCCCGCGGCGACGAGGGGGTCATGCCGTTCGAGGCGTATCTCGAAAAGCTGCGCACCGAGGTGCAGACGCGCGCCCTGCCGGATAAGAAGCAAGCCTGACACCACAGAGCGCGGACAAAGTAGCGCCGGTTTCAGACCGGCGCCACGGATTTGGCTGCGGGTTCGCTCAAGAGCCGCCACACTTCAACGCCATCGCATGACGGGTCCGCCCCACGCCACGCCCCACCCTCCCGAGCCGGCCGTCGCCACTGCGTCGGGCCGGGTCGTCGCGGTCGCCTGCGGGGTGCTCGTCCTCGCCATCTTCGCGGCCTATGTGAACAGCCTGTCCGGACCGTTTGTATACGACGACAAAGACTCGATCGTCGAGAACCTCACACTGCGGCATCTCTGGCCCCTGTCGGATGTGCTGGCGCCGCTCAGCGGCGGCCTCACGGTCAGCGGCCGGCCGGTCCTGAACCTCTCGCTGGCGCTCAATTTTGCCGCCGGCGGCCTGGACGTTCGCGGCTATCATGTGACGAACGTCCTCATCCACGCGCTGACCTGCCTGACATTGTTCGGACTGGTGCGGCGCACGCTGGTCCTGCCATCGCTCCGCGAGCCTTTCGGCGAAGCCGCGGTGCCGGTCGCGTTCACGGTGGCGGCGCTGTGGGCGTTGCATCCGCTGCAATCCGAGACGGTGACCTACATCGTGCAGCGCGCGGAATCGCTCATGGGGCTGTTCTATCTGCTCACGCTCTACGGCTTCGTGCGCAGCGTGGACGCCCCGGCCCCGCGCCGCTGGAAGGCGCTGTCGGTCGGCGCGTGCCTGCTGGGCATGGCAACGAAAGAGAACATGGTGTCCGCACCGGTGCTGGTGCTGCTGCTCGACCGCGCGTTCGTGGCCGGCAGTTTCGCGGAGGCCTGGCGGCGGAGGCGCGGATTCTACGCGGGACTGGCAGCGACGTGGATTCTGCTCATCGGGTTGCTCGCCAGCACGGGCGGCAATCGCGGCGGCTCGGTCGGCATCGGGGTCGACATTTCATGGGGGGACTACGTGCTCACGCAATTCCCCGCGCTCGTACATTACGTGCGGCTGTCGTTCTGGCCGGCGCCGCTGGTCTTTGAATATGGCACATTTTGGATTGGGAGCCTGGCGGACGTGTGGCCGCAGGCGTGCGTCGTCATCGCGCTGATCGCGGGCACGGTGTTCGCCTTGTGGCGGAAACCCGCCGTCGGGTTCCTCGGCGCGTGGTTCTTTGCGGTCCTCGCCCCGACCTCGCTCGTGCCCGGGATGACGCAGCGGATCGTCGAGCACCGGATGTATTTGTCGCTCGCGCCTTTGGTGGTGCTGATCGTGGCGGCGGTTTATCCCCGCGTCGGACGCCTGGGCCTCGCCGCGTTCTGGGCGTTGGCGGCCGGGTTGGGATGGCTCACGTTCCAGCGCAATGCCGATTACCATAGCGAGATTGCCCTCTGGGCGGATACGGTGGTGAAGCGGCCCGCCAACGCCGGCGCGCATGCCAGCCTCGGCGCGGCCCTCGCCGAAGCCGGTCGCATGGCCGAAGCCGTCCGCGAGGACGAAATGGCGCTGCGGCTGACTCCGGGCCTCCTCACCACCCGCAACAACCTCGGCACTGCGCTCATCGCCGTCGGTCGCGTCAGCGAAGCGATCCAACTCCTGGAGGAGTCGCTCCGCCAGGATCCGAACAACGCCCAAGCCCACTTGAATCTGGGTGTGGCGCTGGACCTTTTGAAGCGCACACCGAAAGCGATGCCCCATTATCTGGCGGCCGTGCGGATCAAGCCGGACTTTGCGGAGGCGCAAAACAATCTCGGCGACGCCTTGTCCCGCTCCGGGCGAAACGCGGAGGGCATCGCGCACCTGCAGGAGGCGCTGCGATTGAAACCTGCCTTCGTCAGCGCCCACTACAACCTCGCGGCGGCACTGGCCCGAGCCGGTCGCCTGGAGGAGGCGCAGGCGCAGTTTGCTGCTGGTCTCCAGCTCGAACCCGCCGACGCGGACGCCCACGCGAACTGGGGCGGCGTGCTGCTCGCGACCGGTCATCCTGGGGAGGCCATGGCGCAGTTTGAATCCGCTCTCCGGCTGCAGCCCCAATCCGCCTCGAATCGCTACAATTACGGAAGCGTGCTGGCCGCCGCGGGCCGGCTCGACGAAGCGGTGCAGCAATTCGAGGCGGCGCTACGGCTGAAACCCGACTATGTCGACGCCCACAACAATCTCGGCAACGCGCTCACGCTGCTCCGGCGCGAAACGGAAGCCCTTCCGCACTATGAGGCGGCGCTGCGCCTGGACCCCGCCCATGCCTCGGCCCACAACAACCTCGGTCTGGCGCTCGCCCGGCTCGGCCGCCTGCCGGAGGCGGCGGCGCAATTCGCGGAGGCGCTGCGGCTTGCCCCAGATTATCGGGAGGCGCGGGACAACCTCGCGCGGGCGCAGGAGCAACTGCGCGCTTCGCCGCCGTAGCGCCGAAGCGCGCCGGCTAGGGTCGGCCGGCCTGTAGCCGATCGATCCATTCCCGCGCCGGTGCAAAATCGGGCCGGATCCTCGCCGCCGCCTCGAAATGGGCCAGGGATTCCGTCCGGCGATCCGGCAGACCGGAATACAAGACTCCCAACAGATAGTGGGCGTCGAAAGACTCGGAATTGATCCGGATGGCCGCCTCCAACTGCGCGATCGCCTCCGGCAATCGCTCCGGGAGGCCGAGCAACGCTTTCCCCAGCTGGGTGTGGGCTTCGGCCGAGTCGGGACTGAGCCGCAACGCCGCCTCATATTCGGCGACGGCCTCGAGCAGACGCCCGGGAATTCCCACCAGGGCATCTCCAAGGTTGCTGTGCGCTTCGGCGAAGTCGGGTTTGAGGCGCGTCGCCGCCGCAAACTGCGCCAGCGCCTCTGGCGCCCGCTCCGGGATCCTGCTCAAGGCGGCTCCGAGATTATTGTGCGCTTCCGCCGAACGGGGATCCGTGCGCACCGCCGCCGCAAACTGGACAATCGCGTCCGGCAGTCGCCCGGGAGTCTGGGCCAGGACCACGCCGAGGTTGCTGTGCATCTCCGTGGATCGGGGATTCAGCCGCACCGCCGCCTCCAAATGGGCGGTCGCCTCCGGTAGCCGCCCGGGGATTTTCGCCAGGGCCACGCCCAGATTGTTGCGCAGGTCCGCGGAACCCGGATTGAGGCGCACCGCCGCTTCAAACTGGACAGTCGCCTCCGGCGCTCTCGCCGGGATCTTCAGGAGGGCGACGCCCAGATTATCGTGCAGGTCCGCGGCCTCGGGAGCCAGTCGCACCGCCTCCTCGAGATGGCCGATCGCCTCCGGCAGGCGCCCGGGGATTCTTTCCAGGACGATTCCCAGGTTATTGTGCGCCGGCGAAAAACGGGGATCGATGCGCAGCGCCGCCTCATACTCAGCGATGGCCGCGGGCAGGCGGGCCGGGTCTTCCGCCAAGGCGTGTCCCAGGTTGTTGTGCGCATTTATATCCCGGGGATTGATGCGCAACGCCGCTTCGAAATGGCCGATCGCCTCCGGCAGGCGTCCGGGGATTCTTGATATGAGGTCGCCCAGATTCGTGTGGGCCATCCAGCAGGCGGGATTCCGCGCCAGCGTTGCCCGATAGAGGGTCCCCGCATCTCGGTACATGTCGCACTGGCGCCAAGTCAGCACGCCCAGCGTCGCGAGCAGTACTCCCCCTCCCACGGGGGTCAGCCGCCGGAGGGCGGAGGGAAGCCGGCCGGCAGCCAGGGTCAGCGCCGCCGCCATCGGCACAATGATGCCGAGACTGGCCTGGTACTGAAAATGGTCCGCCACGTAGGAGAAGATGAACGGATAGACATTGATGAACCCCAGCGCCGGGAACAGCGTCCCCGCAAAAACCAGGAATCCGGCGAGAAGTCCCCGCTGCCGTCGGGTCACCATGCCCAGCCCGGCCACCAGGGCCACCACGCCCGCCGGAAACAGGTATTGCCACCACACGGCCGGGTCGATGACCCACCGCGGATAGATGAACATCAAGTCCGCGGGCCACATCAGCTTTCCCAGGTAGAACCAAATCACCCGGCCGGCCAGCAGGCAGCGTCCGAGCAGGGTGAGCGAGAAATCCGCGCCCTGCGCGCCGATAAAGGTTCGCTCCACCCATGACGTCACCAGACCGGCGGCTGCGCCGAGCCCGAACCACGGCAGCAGCGGGCGAAGATCCCGCGTCCACTGGAGATGACCCCTTTGCCACCAGAAGACCACCAGCAACGCGGCTGGCAGCGTTGCCGTTACCGTCTTGGTGAGCAGCGCCAATCCAAACAGCCCCAACGCCAGAGAATACCGCCAGGGCCGGCGGTCCTGGTCGAAACGCAGGTAGACGAGCGCCGCGTTTAGGCAGAGAACGGTTGCCAGGGTGTTCTTCTGCTCCGAAATCCAGGCCACCGATTCTACGCACACCGGATGCAGCGCAAACACGAGCCCCGCCAGGACCGCCCCCGGCAGCGCCAGCCGCCGCACGACCGCGACCACCAGGAAAGCCGCGGCCGCGTGCAGCAGGATATTCGTCAGATGGTAACCGACCACGGCGTCGCCCCACAGCCGGTGCTCCACCCAGAACGCGGTGTGCAGCAGCGGGTAATACTGCTGGGTTGCGCCCACCTCGCACCAGATGCGTTTCAGTCCTTCAACGGATTGCATCTCCGGCTGGGTCACGTGAAAATTGTCGTCCCAGAGAAATCCGCCTTGAAGCACCGGCAGGTAGGCGAGCAGCGTCGTCCCGAAGATCAGGGCCCCCACCCCGAGGGCACGGAGGTTCGCGGGCACTAGGTTCATCGCCGGGAGTCGATGCACGCTGGCGGACCGCCATGTCCTGCACGGTTCAACGCCCCCGCGTGCAGCCGGCAGATGCGCTGGCCTGGCGCCCGGTAATGCGCGCAGTCGCCGCTCATCGCAGAAATGCCTTCGCCAGTCGCGTGTTCAAGGCCCGTCATCATCGCAGCCCTCTGCTGGCACCGCAAACAAACAAACGCCTTCCGGCTGGCCTCGCAAGTGACACCTGTGCGCCGCCCGGCCCACCGGGGTCTTTCCCCCACGAAACCGGCGACCGCAGATTTTTGCATTGCATCTCCGCGCGGGAGCAAATAGGACACGTGTCCTATTATCGGATCTCCACTCCGATTCCTCTCACCCCGTTCGAAAAATGGAGCATGCTATGACACCTGACTACCGCATACCCCGATCCTTGCGACGGCTGGTCCTGGCGCCTGTGTGCGCGATGATTGCCGTCTCGTTCTCCTGGGCCCAACAGGCGCCCGCACCCTCAACCGCCCCCGCGCCCGATACGGCCTCCGCCCTCAAGAAGGGCGCCGAGGAAGTCGTCCGGTTGTCTCCGTTCGAAGTGAAGGCGGAGAGCAACGGCTACTATTCCCCGAATACGATGTCCGGCACGCGCATCAATTCCAGCATCCAGGACCTCGCGTCTTCCATCACGGTCATTACGAAGACGCAGATGCAGGATTTCGCGTTGCGCGATATGAACGACATCTTCCTCTACGCCGGAAACACGGAAGGCACCGGCACCTATACCGCCGGGACCGGATACGGCGTCGCGGACCGCAATGGCAGCGTGGCGGACAACGTGCAGATCGATCCAATCAACTCCAACCGCATCCGCGGCATCGCCCCCGCCAATATCACTCTTGGCAATATCCAGACGATGGGACGCGTCCCGCTGGACCCGATCGACATCGATTCCGTTGAGATCAGCCGCGGACCCAACGCCAACGTGTTCGGCCTGGGCAATCCCTCCGGCACCGTCAACATGGTGCCCACCTCCGCCAACCTTACCCGGAACTTCGCGCAGGCGACCGAGCAGACCGACAGTTACGGCGGTTACCGCAGCACGCTCGATCTGAATCGGATTCTCTGGCAGGACAAGCTGGCCATCCGGGCGAGCGGGGTGTTTGAGCACGACGGCTACGTCCGAAAACCGTCTGGCACGAATATCGTGAAATATAACGGGATGATCAAGTTCCGGCCATTCAAGGGGACCACGATCAGTGGGTCCGTGGACTATTACCGGATGAACGGCAATCGGCCCAACGAGCTCCCCGCGCGTGACAACATCTCCTACTGGATCGCCAGCGGAAAGCCAACGTGGGATCCGACGACCCAGTTGATTCACGTGAACGGCACTACGATCGGGCCCATCACGTCGACGACTTTCCCCACCAGCTTCGGCGGTCAGAATACCGACTACTTCAGCGCCACGCTGCTGGGCGGCAACCACAGCCAGATGTTCATCGATCAGGGCGGCCTCGCCTATTGGTCGGCCCCCCAGGCTTTCAATAATACTGCGGCCCTCTTGGCTGGCACCACTGTGCGGGGTCCAACCTCCGGCGGCCAAGCGGACCGCTTTCTCCAGACAACCGGCGCCGCGGCCGCCACCGGCACGGCCGCCAAGCCTGGTCTCCAGCCGCTGTTTGTCACTACGCCGACAATCAGCGATAAAAGCATTTACGACTGGTCGTCGATCAACCTGGCTGCACCCAACCGGCTCATGGACCGGACGGTGACCACCAACTTCCAGGTTGAACAGGAGTTCTTCAATACCAGCCGGCAGCTGCTGGCGGGTCAGCTGGCATTTATGCGGGAGGATTCGCAGCGTTATCAGCGGAATCTCATCGGCATCGCGAACGACAACGGCCAGTCGGGCCAGCTCCAAATCGATCCCAACGAGAAGCTGCTCGACGGTACGCCCAACCCGTATTTCCTGCGGCCGTTTATTGGCACCGACAAACCCCGAACCGTTTGGGCTCCGCAGAAATGGGATACCTACCGCGCCCAGCTCGCCTACCAGCTCGATCTCACGAATGAAAAGGGTCTGCTCAAATGGCTGGGAAGGGAACAATTCACTGCCTACGACGAATATAAGTACCAGATTAGCCGGCAATACTCATTTCGAGATACGATGTTGGACGCCAAACCGTGGCTGCAGCCGGGGCTCTATCGCAGCTACCAGTCCTCACCTGCGGGGACCCCTGCGAACCAAGTCATTACCAATGGTTTTTACCGGTACTATGTCGGCGACAATCACGGCAACAACATTGACTACGCCCCGCCGGAATTTAACAACAACGGCACTTACAATTTCGTGTGGGGACGCGCCGCGGCGGGCTCGTTGCCGGCGGTCTGGAACACCGAGCCCACCGCGATGGGACTCTCGGCAGCAGACAAAAGTGGCGGCGCTTTTAACTCCAAGCTGATCATCAAGACGGTCGGAGCCGTGATGCAGAGCCATCTCCTCAACGACGCCCTGGTGGTGACGTTGGGCACGCGGGAGGACCGAGTTTATTCGAAGTTCGGCAATCAAACCTCCGCCGGAGCGGTTTTGCTCTCCCCCGACGGCATGAACTTTGATTACAGTTTCATCAACTCATGGCAGGCGGGAGACTACGGGTTCAACGGCGGCAAGACCACCAATGTCCAATATGTCGTCCGGCCCTTCCAGAATCTGTCTTCGTTCCTCCATCGAATCGACGAGGCCGGTAGAACCGGCTCCTACCTCGCCGAGGTNNGCAAGACCACCAATGTCCAATATGTCCTCCGACCCTTCCGCGATTGGTCGGCCATGAAGCGTCTCGACGAGAGGGGCGGCGCCGGTCACTTCCTCTCCAATGCGCTCCGAGGCCTGTCGCTGAATTTCAACCACGCAGACAGCTTCATCGCGGCGCTGCCCGCCCAGGATCTCTTCCTGCATAAGCTGCCGAATACCACCGGCGTGGACAAGAGCTATGGCCTGGGGCTCGACCTGTTCGACGGAAAGGTCGTCGTCCGGGTTACCCATTATCAAACCTTGCAGAAGGATATTCGCAACGGCGACGCCAACACGACCGCCCAACGAGTCATTCGCACCGACTTTCTGCTCCAGGGGGCGACCCCGGCGAGATTCGTGCTCCAAAATGTCGCGGGTGGAACCACGGCGAGCTTCGGACCCAACAACAACCAATACGGCTGGATCAAGGCGCTCAGTCCGTCGTTGACCGATGCGCAGGTGTTCACGCAGTTCGCCAACGTGATGCAACTTCCTGAGGCTACGATCAACGCCCTGATCAATCCCCAGCCGCCGATCGCTGCGACCAATGATCTCGCCGCCCGCGGAACGGAAGTGGAGATCAATGTCAACGCGACGAAGTCCTGGACCGTGTCGGCCAACTTCTCGGACACGCAATCCTACATCAAAAATGTGTCCAGCACCCTGCAAACGTGGATCGATCAACGCATGGCCGTCTGGACGACGCTCGTCGACCCGGCCGCCAGCATATATTGGACGCCGGCCCAGTTGGCCGCCGAGCCCCAGCATCTCTGGTGGACGCACAACTACGGCGGCACGCAAACTGCGCAGCAGAACTTCATCGCGTTCGTCCAGACGCCGTATTCCGTCATCAAACAGCTCGAAGGNNCAGGCGAACCCCCAGCTTCGGCGCTATAATTTCCGGGTGTCCACCAATCTGCGGCTGGATGGGATTATCGACAAGCCGATCGTGAAGAACTTCAATATCGGCGGCGCCGTGCGCTGGGAAGCACCGGGCGCGATTGGCTTCTATGGCGTCCCGGACGCCAACGGCATCTATCAGACGCTAAACGTCAAGACCCCCGTCTATGACAAGGCGCACACCTATTTGGATTTTGTCCTTGGCTACCGGACCAAGTTGTTCGCCGGCAAAGTGCCGACCACAATCCAACTGAATGTGCGCAACCTCACTGAAAGTGGACGCCTCCAGCCCATCGGCGCCTATCCGGACGGTACGATCAACACCTATCGCATCGTCGATCCGCGACAATTCATCCTGAGCGCGACCTTTGACTTGTAGCGGTCGCGGCGGCCCTGGCCGCCACGGCTGATCTCTTGGACCATCACCGCCATCCGTCCGGGCGGCGGTGATATTTTTGCGGGACTGTCTCGACGACGCCTCATGCCCGTGCCTTGACTGGCTTTGGGCGGCATTCAAACTCGGCGGCCAGTTGGTGGTGACTGCTTCCCAACTCCATGTCCGACTTCATTTATCGGCGGTTTCGTGGCACGGGTCTCTCGACCCGTGTTCCGACTCCCCACGGGTCGGGAGACCTGTGCCACTTCCCGACCAAGCCGAGGCAAGCTTCGGGATGTCGGACCCCAAGCGAATGAAATCACGAGCCGGAGGCGACAACAAGGTGGAGCCAATTGCCGCGCCGCTGACTGACCTGCTGCATTGGCCCGCCCGCTGGATGTGCGCACTGGTCGTTGGGGCAACCCTGCTCGCCTATTTCCCCGCGTTCCAGGGCGGATTCATCTGGGACGACGCCGGACACGTCACCCGGCCAGACCTGCAATCACTCCAGGGCCTGGGACGCATCTGGTGCGAGATCGGTGCCACGCAGCAATACTACCCGTTTCTGCACACGGCATTCTGGGTGGAGCATCTCCTCTGGGGGGACTGGGCGCCGGGCTACCATATCCTGAACGTTTTGCTTCATGCCACTGCGGCTTGTCTGCTGGGAGTCGCCCTGCGCCGACTCGCGGTGCGCGGCGCCTGGCTGGCGGCGCTGCTGTTTGCATTGCATCCGGTGTGTGTTGAATCGGTCGCCTGGATCTCCGAACAGAAGAATACGATTTCGACCGTGCTCTATTTCTCCGCGGCGCTCGCCTATCTGCGCTTCGACGACAAGCGGAAGGGCGCACCCTATGCCCTGGCCACCGGCTTGTTTGCCATCGCGCTCTTGACCAAGACCGTCACCGCGACGCTGCCCGCCGCGTTGTTGGTGGTCTTCTGGTGGAAGCGCGGCCGTCTTTCGTGGCGGCGCGACGTGGGTCCGCTGGCGCCGTGGTTCGCGCTCGCCGGCGCCGCCGGCTGGTTGACCGCCTGGTTCGAGCGCACCCGCATCGGCGCTCAGGGCGCCGATTTTTCGCTGACCCTGGCTCAGCGCGGTCTGCTCGCGGGACGCGTCATCTGGTTCTACCTGGGCAAGCTCGTCTGGCCGGCGGACCTGATCTTCATCTATCCGCGATGGACGGTGGACCCCGTGCAGGCGTGGCAATGGCTGTTCCCGCTCGCGGCGCTGGCGCTGCTGGTCGGGCTGTGGCTTGGGCGCCGGCGCGGCGCGGTCGCCGGTCTGTTGTTCTTTGTGGGAACGCTTTTCCCGGCGCTCGGATTCATCAACGTCTTTCCGTTCCTGTTCTCGTTTGTCGCGGATCATTTCCAATATCTGGCCTGCACCGGCATCCTGGCACTGGGTTCGGCGGGTCTTGAGTCGCTCCGGCCCCGGCTGCCCGCCGCGGGCGGGCGCGTGCTGGCCGCACTGGGGCTGGCCGCACTCGGGATTCTCACGTGGCACCAGAGCGCCACGTACCGCGACGTCTTCACGCTTTACGAGACGACCCTGGCCAAGAATCCTGCTTGTTGGCTGGCCCACAACAACCTTGCCGAGGCCCTCGCGAACTCCGGCCGCACTCCCGAGGCGATCTCGCACCTGGAACAGGCGCTCCGGCTGCGCCCGGGCTTCCCGGAGGCGGAAAACAATCTCGGCGATGACCTGCGCCAGCTGGGCCGCCCGCAAGAGGCGCTGCCTCATCTCGAACGTGCGCTCAGGCTGCAGCCGACTTTTGCCGAGGCGCACAACAATCTCGGCGCCGCGTTCATGATGACCGGCCGGTCGGCCAAGGGCATCGCCGAGTTCATCGAAGCCCTGCGGCTGAAGCCCGGCTACGCCGTCGCGCGGTTCAACCTGGGGCTCGCGCGCGCGAACGCCGGCCAGCCGGACCAGGCCATCGGCGATTTCGCCGAGGCTGTGCGACTCAAGCCCGACTTTGGACAGGCCGAACTCAACTGGGGCATCGGGCTGACCCTCGCCGGGCGGTTCCCCGAGGCCCGGACGCACTTTGAACGCGCCCTCCAACTCGAACCCGATTCTCCGGCCGTGCATTACGGTTTCGCACGGGCGCTGGCCGGCGCGGGCCGCCTGGACGAGGCGATCGCCCATTACGAGCAGGCGCTGCGCCTCGCTCCGGATTTCGCCGAGGCCCATTCAGACCTCGCGCTCGCCTTGCGGCAGGCCGGCCGGATGTCCGAGGCCGATGCCCACTACCAGGAAGCCACGCGGCTCAACGCCCGCGGTGCGCCGGCCCAAAACTAGGCACCCTGCAAGCGGAGGCCGCCTCAACTTGTAGGAGCCTGCTTGCAGGCGATCCTCTGGCCGCGGCCACGAACGCCAATTGCGATTCGCCGGCAAACAGGCTCCTACACCCGCATATCAGCCGTTGGCTCGCGCCCGCCATTGCGTTTTTCCGATCCGCCAGTTCCGCCTCATCCCATGACCGGCCCCTCGGCAGGCTCGGCGCGATCCAGCTCCACCGTGAACACCGCGCCACCCTCGGGATGGTTCGCCACCGCCACCCGGCCGCCATGGGCCTCAACCAGCGCTTTCACCACACTGAGTCCGAGACCCAGACCGCGCTGCGAACGGCTGTGGTCGCCGCGATAGAGCCGCTGCCAGATCTTCTCCCGTTCCTCCGCGGGGACGCCGGGCCCGGTGTCGCGCACCGTGATGACCACGCGGCCATCGCGCGTTTCCCCCGCGAGCCAGACCTTGCCGCCTGCCGGTGTGTATTTCACCGCGTTGTCGACCAGGTTTGCCAGCACCTGCCGGAGCCGGGTGGGATCCGCCCGGACATTCACACCGGCACCGGCGGCGACCTCGAGACCAATCGATTTCTCCTCGGCGGCCAGCAGGTAAAGATCAGCCACGCTCCGCAGCAAGGCCTCCACGTCGACTTTCTCCCGGTCCAGCTTCAGCACGCCGTTTTCCGCGGCTGAAATATCGAGCAGGGTTTCGAGCAGCCGTTGGATGCGGTCGGTTTCCTCGATGCAATCGGCCAGCGCCTCGCGCGCGCCGGCGGGGTTGTCAGTCTGCTGCAAGGCCATTTCGGCGCCGGCCCGGAGACGGGTCAGCGGTGTGCGCAGATCGTGGGCCACGTTGTCGAGCGCCTCGCGCATGGCGCGCAGCAGGGACCCGTTTCTTTCCAGCAGGGTGTTGAACTGCCGCACCAGCTCGCCCACCTCGTCATCCCGCTGCGTGCCTTCGACGCGGGCGGAAAGGTCACCGGTGGCCACAATGCGGTGCGCGGTGGCCGCCACCGCCCGCACCGGCTTGATGGCGCGCCAGGCCAGCCAGGCGCCGCCGCCGGCCGACAGCAGGACGGCCGCGGTGCCGGCCAGCCACATGGTGCGCCGAAGCGGCGCCAGCAGCACGGTGCGGTTGTCGGTGCTGCGGGCGATCTGCAGCACCGCCCCGCCCGGGAGTCCGCGGGAAACCACTGCCAGGTCGCGCTGCTCATCCCGCGGCACGCGCCAGGTCTGGACGCGCCGCGGTTGCAGCGCCCCCCAGCCGTCGGGCACCAGCACCTGGGAGTCGTCCTCAATCCAATCGTCAGGCACCTTGGCAAACGTCACGTCCCCGCCCGGTCCGAAGACGCGCACCAGCAGCGACCGCACGTGCGGCTGCTGCCGTTCGCGGTCCAGCAGATCCCGCACGGCCGGCACGCCCCCCGTCTCGAAGGCGTCCGCATACTCGGCGGCCCGGACCTCGAGTGCCTCGCGTTCGCGTGCGTCGAGCGCGCGCGCCAGCAGGATGTAGACCGCCGCGAACACGAGGGCGGTGCCCACCCCGAACAGCACCGCATGCCACAGGCCAAGCCGCACCGCGAGCGACCGCCCCAGCCAGCTCCGTTCACGCTTTGAGGACATAGCCGACTCCCCGGACGGTTTCGATCCGGCGGTGGTCCGGATCCACTTTCGCCCGCAAGCGGTGCACCAGCACGTCGACCACGTTGGTCTGCGGATCGAAACTGTAGTCCCAGACATGTTCGAGAATCATCGTCTTCGTTACAGGCCGTCCGGCATGCCGCAGCAGGAACGCCAGGAGGGTGAACTCCCGTGGCTGCAGTTCCACCGGCTGGCCGCCGGCCCGCACCGCCCGCGTGGCCAGGTCGAGTTCAAGGTCGCTCGCCGCCAGGAGCGTCGCTTCTGGCGACCGGCTGGCCCGCCGGATCAGGGCCTGCACCCGGGCGAGCAGTTCGGAGAAGGCGAACGGTTTCGTCAGATAGTCGTCGCCGCCCGCCTGCAATCCGCCGATCCGGTCGTCCACGCTGCTGCGGGCGCTGAGGAAGAGCACCGGCAGGGCGTTTCGCCCGGCGCGCAAGCGCCGCACGAGGCTCAGGCCGTCCAGGCGCGGCAACATCACGTCGACCACCGCGGCGTCGTAGGCCGTGGACGCGACCAGGGCGAGCGCCTCGTCGCCATCGCCGGCGCTGTCCACCGCAAAGCCATGCTGGCGCAGGCCGCCGGCCACGAAGGACGCGATCTTGGAGTCGTCTTCCACCACGAGAATGCGCACATCCACTGACTAGGGGATCACCGGCCCGGCGTCTATGCTGCAATGCGGCCGGCCCGGCGGAAATTAGAACCGCGCGCCCCGAAGGACGCGCGGGTTGCACAACCGATCATGGTTCCCGTTCAGGAGGACGGCTTGCTGTCAGTTTCATCCACCACGAGAAAGTGGGTTCCGCCGTGGCTCCAGAGCTTGAGCAGCGTCTTGGGCGTATCGGCATGCTCGGTGAGTCGCACCGCGTCGTCCGCCGAGCGGACCGGCTGGTGGTTGATCTCCTGGATGACATCGCCCGGCGCCAGCCCGGCGGCAGCGGATGCCGACGAGGGATCAAGGTTGCTCACGAGCGCGCCGTGCACGCGGTCAGGCACTTCGAATTCACTGCGGGCGGCTGCATCAAGATCGGCGACCTCCACGCCGTCGAGCACCCCGTTGTCCTTGCTCTCGCCGGCCTTGGTTAAATGCTTTTCTCCCGGAACTTCGCCGACCTTCACGGCGACGTCGTCGTTCTTGCCGTCGCGAAGCAGACTGACCTTCACCTCGCGGCCGGGGGCCGTCGCGGCCACGGTGAACTTCAGCTGCCGGCTGTCTTTGACCGGCCTGCCGTCAAATGCGAGGATGACGTCGCCGCTCTTCAACCCGGCCTTGGCGGCGGGGCTGTCCGCGGTGACATCGCTGACGATGGCCCCAGTCGTCGCCTTCAGGTGAAACTGTTCTCCGAGATCCGCGGTGAGGTCCTGGATGGTCACGCCGAGGAAGCCGCGGACCACCTTGCCAGTCGTCACCAGACTATCGATGACATGGCGGGCGAGATTGCTGGGGATGGCGAAACCGATGCCCTGAAAACCGCCGCTGCGGCTGAGGATGGCGGTGTTAAGTCCAACCAGGCGCCCCTGCATGTCGACGAGCGCGCCGCCCGAGTTGCCAGGATTGATGGCCGCATCAGTTTGGATGAAATCCTCGTAATCGAGCCCGGTTGCGCCCGACCGTCCGGTGGCACTGACAATGCCGCTGGTGACGGTTTGACCGATGCCGAACGGATTGCCGACGGCCAGCACCCGGTCGCCCACCAGCACGTCTTCACTGTCGGCAAAGGTGATCGCCGGCAGATCGTGGGCCTCGACCTTGATGACGGCGATGTCCGTCTTCTTGTCCTTGCCAATCACCTTCGCGGTCAGAATCCGGCCGTCCGCCAGCGTGACCTTTACGCTGTCCGCGTCATCGACCACGTGGTTGTTAGTCAGGATATAGCCGTCGGCGCTCACGACGACGCCCGACCCCAGTCCGACTTCCTGCGGCTGTCGCAGGGTCCGATGTTGCCCGCCGGGGCCGCCAAAGAACGGACCGAAAAACTGCCGGAACGCAGGATCGTCGAACGGCAGCCCGCTTTCCGCCCCCAATTCCTTGGCGCGTTCGCGCGTGACCACCTTCACCACGCTTGGGATGACGCGCTTGACGATGGGATTGAACGACAGCGTTGCATCCTGGGCCCGCGGCAGCGGCGTCGAGTCGGTCTTGATGGTAACCGACGGTTTTTCGTCGCGTTTCGATTCAGCGGCCAACCAGGTCGTGCCGCCGGCCAGGACCGCCAGGGCGGTCAACAGGAGCCAGCTTCGCCGGCCAGATAAAGAGCGATTCATGTTCATGGTTACTTCCTTTGACTTGGGTGAGTGAGATTTTGTGCAGGATGAGCCCAAAGATAACCGCTCCGGGTGACCGGCTCATTGCTGCCACCTTACAGTTTTGTAATTTCCGGGAACGCTGTAGCCGGGGGTCGCGACGAGTGCGCCAGCCTCGGCGGCCGACCCCGGCCGGCTACAATGCAAGGCGCAAGATGGAGGGGCGAGCTCCTCCCCAGCAAAAGAGCCGGCTCCCCATTCAGGGGACCGGCCTCCGTTGCTCCAGTAGGAAGCGCGCTTGCGCGCGACCGGGCCTCCGTAGTCTCGGCGAAAGAGAATGGCAGAGGGAGGATCGCCCGTCCCTCGACTCCGCTCGGGACCCTGAACTTGTCGAACGGGCAAGCGGTCTTCCTACATCAATCACCAAACGGTCTATTCCCGTCTGAGGATGACCACGGTTCCACTGTGTGCGGCAGGCTTAGAGCGCGGCCTCCCCGTGCTCTTCGGTCCGGATCCGGATCGCCTCGTCAAGCGGCACGACAAACACCTTGCCGTCGCCGATCTNNTGCCGGTCTTGGCCGCCTTGACGATGCCCGCGACCACTTTGGCGACGACCTCCTCGGCCACGACGATCTCAATCTTCACCTTGGGCAGAAAGTCCACGGTATACTCGCTGCCACGGTAGATCTCGGTATGGCCTTTCTGCCGGCCGAAGCCTTTCACCTCGGTGACCGTCATGCCCTGGATGCCCAGCTGCGAAAGGGCCTCCTTCACCTCTTCCAGTTTGAAGGGTTTGATGATGGCAACGATGAGTTTCATAAGCAGGCGGGTTGGCGGTCCGAAGGGTTAATCGATGTAGCCTTCTTCGCCGTGTTCAACGAGGTCGAGGCCTTGGCGCTCGACATCGGTCGCGGGCCGCAGGCCCACGACCGCCTTGACGATTATGGCGATGACAAATGTGGCTGCGACGGCCAGCACCAGCGTGAGCCCGATCGCCTTGAGCTGTTCGAGATAAAGCCCGCCGTGGCTCACCAAGGCGGCCAGGCCGTTCTTCTTCGCCGCCGCATTCGCGTCAGAAAGATTTCCGTTGACCACGCTGGTGGCCAGCACGCCGGTCAGGAAGGCGCCGAGCGTTCCACCGACCGCATGGACGCCAAAGGTATCGAGCGCGTCGTCGTAACCGAACCTGGCCTTGAGCTTGGTGCACGCCAGATACGGCACCGCTGCCGCCAGCACTCCGATGATGACGGCGCCCGTGGTGCTCACGAAGCCGGTGGCCGGCGTGATCACGACGAGACCGGCGACGGCGCCGGAGCAGAAGCCGAGGATGGAGGCATGGCCGCGGAAAAATTTCTCAATCATGCCCCAGGTGAAGGAGGCCACCGCCGCGGCGAGGGTGGTGGTGGTGAAGGCGTTGGCGGCGACACCGTCCGCGCCCACGGCGCTGCCGGCATTGAAACCATACCAGCCGACCCAGAGCAT
>PMBT01000038.1:0-127 GCA_003153035.1 Opitutia bacterium | reverse complement strand
ATCATGTGCGCCAGCGGAAAGTAGACCACCAGCATCCACACCGTGACAAACAGCAGGACGGCGGAAAACTTCATGCGTTCGGCGATGGCGCCGACAATCAGGGCGGGCGTGATGATCGCGAACATCA
>PMBT01000011.1 GCA_003153035.1 Opitutia bacterium | reverse complement strand
ATTATTTTCCATAATGTTCCAGAAAAAACCTCCGTTTGCTTGAGACCAAGCCAACCTTGGGTTGCTTTAGGAACATGTTCCAGTTCCCAAACCTCAACTCAGGTTACTTGTGACCGACTCAACGATTACCTCAGTTTCCCGTGAGAGCAGAGTATTCAAGCCCTCGGCCGGGTTCAAAGGCCAAGCAAACCTCGGAAGTTTCGCGGAATACCGTAGGCTCTACGCTGAGTCTGTCAACGCTCCAGAAAGATTCTGGGCTCGGCAGGCCCGGGAAAACCTCCTTTGGAGAAGGCCGTTCAAGCAGGTGCTCCAGTGGAAGCTCCCTCATTCCAAGTGGTTCACTGGAGGCTACTTAAATCTCGCTGAGAACTGTCTCGATCGGCACCTCGGCACCTACCGCGCGAACAAGGCGGCAATTATTTTCGAAGGAGAGCCGGGTGACGTGCGCACGCTGACCTATCGCCAGCTGCATCTCGAGGTCTGCAAGTTTGCCAATGTGCTCGAATCGCTCGGCCTGAAGAAAGGTGACCGGGCGGCCATCTACATGCCCATGGTACCCGAGGCGGCGGTGGCCATGCTGGCGTGCGCGCGGCTCGGGGTGGTGCACACCGTCATTTTCGGCGGCTTCAGTTCCGAGGCCATCAAGGACCGGGTCAACGACTGCCAGGCGAAGCTGATCATCACCGCGGACGGCGGCTGGCGCCGGGGCCGGATCATCGAGCTCAAGGCAAGCGTCGATCGCGCCCTGCCAAACACCCCCAGCGTGCAGCACGTCGTCGTGCTCAAGCGCTGCGGGAATGAGATCGCCATGACCGCGGGCCGGGACCTCTGGTGGCATGAGCTCATGGCGCGCGCCTCGGCGGCCCACCGGGCCCGGGCGCATGAATCCGAAACGCCCCTCTTCATCCTCTACACCAGCGGCTCCACNNTGGTGCACCGCGGACATCGGCTGGGTGACGGGGCACAGCTACGTGGTCTATGGCCCGCTCGCCAACGGCGCCACCGTGCTCATGTACGAGGGCGCGCCGAACCATCCGGAGCCCGACCGCTTCTGGGACATCGTCGACCGCCACGGCATCACCGTCTTCTACACCGCGCCCACGGCCATCCGCGCCTTCATGCGTTGGGGCGACGAATTCGTGAAGCGGCATCACCTGCGCTCGCTTCGCCTGCTCGGCACCGTGGGCGAGCCGATCAACCCGGAGGCCTGGATGTGGTACCACCGGACGATCGGCCGGAAGCGCTGCCCGATTGTCGACACCTGGTGGCAGACGGAAACCGGCGCAATCATGGTCACACCGCTGCCGGGTGTCACCCCCACCAAACCGGGCTCGGCCACGCTGCCATTCTTCGGCGTGGTGGCCAAAGTGGTCGACGAGGCCGGCAACGAGGTGCCGCGCAACACCGGCGGCCGGTTTGTCATCACCCGTCCATGGCCCTCGATGCTGCGCACGCTCTGGGGCGACGACGAGCGCTACCAGCGCCAGTACTGGAGCGAGCTTCCCGGCATGTACTTCACGGGCGACGGCGCCCGGCAGGACCTGGACGGTTATTTCTGGATCGTCGGCCGCATCGACGACGTGCTCAACGTTGCCGGGCACCGCATCGGCACGGCCGAGGTGGAAAGCGCGCTGGTCTCGCATCCGTCGGTCGCCGAGGCGGCGGTGGTGGGCCGGCCGGACGATCTCAAGGGGCAGGCCCTGGTCGCATTTGTCACCGTCAAATCGGGCATCCAGCCCAGTGATGCCCTCAAGGAGGAGCTGCGCAACCACGTGGCCAAGGAGATCGGCGCGCTCGCCAAGCCCGACAACATCCGGTTTGCCGCCGGGCTGCCCAAAACCCGTTCGGGAAAGATCATGCGCCGCATCCTCAAGGAGATTGCCGCCGGTGGAACGGTGAAGGGCGACACGACCACCCTCGAGGATTTCTCGGTCATAGCCACGCTGCAGGCGGAGGAATAGGGCGGCGGGGCGGATGTCATCTATTAAATGACAAAGCCCTTGCGGCAGGTTGAGGCCTTCGACGGTGCGGTCGATTCACGGCGCCCTTCCCACTATCTCCATTGAAGGATTTTTAAAGATGGCAGAATTTTGGGATCGGGCTTTAAACGGCACGATCCCTTATGTGTCCGCTTTTCAGCAGGCCCGCGGCAGGCGATGATGCCTTTACGCTCATCGAGCTATGTGCGGTCGTCGCGTTGGTCGCTGGGCTCAGCGGATTTGCCGTCGTCCTGATTGGCGGTGTGCAGGCCCGGGCGGCGGGCGCCCGGGCGCGCGGAGAACTCGCCGTGCTCGCGCAGGCGCTGGAGGGCTACCGGTGTCAGTACGGCGATTACCCTGGGACCACCGACGCAGGGGAATTCTATGAATCGCTGACGGGCCGGCGCGGTCCCCGTGGCGATGTCCTGGATCCACCGGGGCGGATGCTGATCGAGACGGCCCGGCTGACGCTGCGCGATCCAGATCCCCGGGCGACCGGCAATGCGGTCCTCGATCCGTGGAACCGGCCGTACCGTTACTCTGGTTTCACGCGAACAGCGAATGGCGTCACCTCCCGTGGCTATGTGCTGTTCTCCAGTGGCCCGGATGGCCGGGCCAAGCCCGGCGACCCGCCGGTCATCGGCGCCACAGCGGGCGTCCCGGATCTCAACGATCCGGACAATGCGGACAACCTTTACGCGAATCGATGAACGCGCGCTCAAAGGGGTTGTCGGAAATCGTTCGCGGGGTCTCGGCTGGCGGCGGGGGCGGCTTCACACTCATCGAGTTGCTCGCCGTGCTTGCGGTCATCGGCATACTCGCAGGCATCCTCGTGCCGACCGTCGGCGCGGCGCGCAACGCCGCGTGGAACGCCCGGACGCGGGTGCAATTCGCGCAGTGGGCTGCGGCGATGGAACAATTCCGGCAGGAATATGGCTACTATCCAGAGGTTGGAACCGGCGGCAAGCTGGCGACCCCCGCCGATACGCTGAGCTTCGTGCGGACGCTGGGCGGTCGCAACCCGGATGGCAGCGCCGTCGCTGTCGCAGCCGATCTGAATGGCAACACCAAGCGCATCGCCTTTTGCACCTTCACCGAAACGGATTTCTTTGATCCGGACCGAATCGAGGGTGGTGCCGACTACAGCGGAAACGAGCTGTTGCGCGATGCCTTTGGGAACACCGAGATCGGCCTGCTGGTCGATCGCAACGGCGACGGACTCGTCAAACCCGGGGACGAAGGCGCGGCCGTTGCGGTGGCCAGCGTACTGGGCGGCGCCCCATTCGGTCCGGGAGAAGCCGATTATCCCGCGGTGGGCGTGAGAGCGGGAGTGCTTTTCTACTCCGCCGGCCGCGGCGCCAGCCAGGCGGACCTGATCATGAGTTGGAGGTGACCGATGCGCCCAGGCGACCCCTTTGCGTGCGGTCGGTGGATCCGTAATCTCAGGGTCTCCAGTGTCCACCCAGCGATTGCCCGCCGTGCCGCGTCGGGGCGGTCGGGTCTTTCATCGCACGATGCGTGCCACCAGGCCGGATTCACCTTGATTGAGTTGCTCGTGGTGATCGCGCTGATCGCGATCCTTGTCGGTGGAATCGGCGCGGCCTTGCGTAATCCGAGCGAATCCGTGGCGCTGCAGGCCGCACAGGGCGCACTGACCAGCCTGCTGAATGCGACGCGAGGCCGGGCCGCAAGTACGCAGCAGAATGCGCGGCTCGTGATTTCCGCCGACCCGGCCGATGCCGAAAAGTATCTCCGGCGTCTCCAGGTGGTCTGGCAGGATCCGGCCAACCCGGCCGACTGGCTTGCCGACAACGACGCCATCAGTCTGCCGCCCGGAGTTTACGTGGTGCCTTCGTCGGTTCTCGCGGTGCCGGGCAATCCGGCCTGGCCGGCGGCGCGCCGCTCGACGGCGCTTCCGGCTCTGCCCCAGGAGATGACGATCAACGGAGTGGCCGCCCCAGAGTCATACTACGTGTCGTTCACACCGCGCGGCACCGCGGGCGGCGGTTGTGTCGTGCTGACCGTCGGCCGCCTCCGGGCGGGTTCCCCCGGTCCGGTGCTCACGCTCGACGATCCCGGCAATCTGCGCGGTGTGCTGATCCGATCCTCGGGTGCGCTCACACTCCTGAATGACGCTGGCGCGTTCTGACGATGAAGACCTCCGGAATTGGACGACTCAGCCGGAGAGATGCCGTTGGAACGCGTTTCCTTTTGCGGCACTCAAACCAGAAGGTGGGGCGGGTTAGCCCTAACCCGCCGTCTCGCCAACCTCGGAAAAGCGGCGCGTTAGGGATAACGCGCCCTGCCTCAGGTGAATTGACCCGGCTGCGTCCGCTGGCACCGCGCAGCGGCGCGATTTCCCGCCGGTGGACGGCGGGGGCGGTTCTGTCGGGGCATGACAACAGCCGGCGGAGCCGGTTAGGTGCATTCTCCCTTGTCGAAGTGGTCGCCGCCATTGGCATTCTAGCCGTGGCGTTGATCGCGGTGCTTGGCTTGATTGTGGCAACCGTGCGCTCAGGAGGAGAGATTGCTGATGCCGATGCCCTGGCGCGCCTGGGCGAGAACATTCAAGGCGAACTCGAACGTTTTCAGGCCAGCCTCGGGCTGGCGGACATGACGGACCTGATTGCACCTGGGGGCTCGGGTCGGCCGCTTTGCCTGGTTGCCACGCGCAACGGCCAGGGCGTCCGGTGCGCGGATGGCGCCTACCCGGCGGCCGACCGGGCGCTGAATGATCCCATGCTGCCGGGCATAGCGAACCGCGATCGCTATTTCCTGATCGAGGTCAGCCAGTCGCCAGGGCTCGAAGCCGCGCTGGCCTCAGGCTTCCTGGCGGTCAGCGCGCGGATCACCTGGCCGTATCAGTTGCCGATCGGATTACCGACGCCCGGCGCCACCGCCCGGGATGCCGATCCAGCACGCGAAGTGCCGGCGAACGAGCGCAATCTGGCCATCTTCAATTGCGTGCTCCGGCCATGAAGGCGGCCGGGTTCTTCGGAACGGGCCGGGCACGCCATCCGACGCGCGAAATGAGGCCCGCGATTGCGACCAGCTTCACGCTGATCGAGGTGCTGGTTGCCGCGACGCTCACCGTAGTGTTGGCGGCAGTGGCGCTGGCGGCGGTGTCGGGTGTGCTGAGCCACTGGAACCGGACGGCCGGGCGGCTTGCGTCGGCTGCGGAAGCCCGGCTCGTGCTTGAGCAGCTCGCGCAGGATCTGCATGGAGCGATCTTTCGCTCGGACGACAACGTCTGGCTAGCGGTCACGGTCCAGACCGACACGAATCTGTCAGGCCAGTGGCACGCGGCGGGCCGGCCGTCGCAGGCGAAGCCCGGCAATACGCATCCGGGCACGCTGGCCCTGGGTGCGCCTTCAATCGAGGAAGCGCGCTTCGGCGTGGCCGGAGTCTGGCTGCGATTTTTCACGACGAAGCTGGACACCAACGCGGGCGCGGCTGACCTCTCGGCACCCGTGGCCGTCGGCTACCAGATCATCCGGCAGAACGCGACGGCGAGTTCCACCTCCGAACAGCGCTATATGCTATTCCGGGCGGAAGTACGGCGCACGCGCACGGCCGGCGGCGCGGCCGGCTCGTTTGAGGCGGGATACAACCTGGATCCGGCGGCGGTTCCGGCGACGGCTTATATGACGCCAAGCGGCACCGCGGGGGATCCGGGAAACCTGGTTCGTCCGCCGCTGGGCTCGGTTTTGGCGGACAATGTCATCGACTTCGGCGTCCGGTTGTATCTGCGCGAGGGTGGGGACCTGCGACTGGTCTTCCCGGCGGCCCCCGCAACGGCCGGGAGCCTGCCCGCGGGCGGCGCGTTCACGAGCGCAACGCCTCCTGCATCTGAGACCCGACATCTGGCGGTGAGCACCGGGCCCGCAGCCGACGACTACTACCGTCACGCCTTTCCTGATGTCGTCGAGGCGATGATCCGGGTGCTGGATGAGGAAGGTGCGCGTCTATTGGCCGCCTATGAAGCCGGCCGCCTTCAGCCACCAGCCGGCGTCACGCCGGCCGACTACTGGTGGGTCCTCGCAGAAACGCATTCCGAGGTCTTCACCCGCCGGATCGCGATTGGCTGCCGGCCGCTGTGACGTCCGCGACGCCGAGAATTCGTGGCGCCATGGATCGTCGCTGCCAGGCGTGGAAGCGGCCGATGTTAGTCGGGGGTTCTACGGCTGGCCGTCGACAGTGTGGGCCCGCTCATCGGTCGCGCGCGCTTTCCCCACCAATAAGTACCCAGCCAGGCCAGCACGCCGAAGAGGGATCCGCCAATGTGCGCGACCGTGGCGACCCGGACCGAGGGGTCATCAAATTGGATCATGCCGCCTCCGTGCCCGTGTCCCTTGGTGGCCTCGAGAATGATTTCGCCGACGTAGATGACAAGGACGGCGGGCCAGAACCAATCGACCCAGCTTTTCTGCCACCCATTGCAGGCGAGGAAAAGAAGCAGTCCAACGTTCACGGCGCTGAGGCCGCCGTAGCGGGTCATGGCCGGATCGAACCAGTAGACGGCGGCCGAGATGACAGCCGGCATGGTGATGAGGGCGGTCCGGCTGAGCCAGGGGTGCTGCCACTCCAGCAGGCGGCCGAGAATCACGAAGAGGCCGACATCGGCGATGAAGTGAGGCCATCCGAAATGAATGAGGTGCCCTGTCCAAACGCGCCACCATTCCCCGTGGGCGATAGCGGTGCGATCGTAGACAAGGAAGCCGCGCCACGGGGCATTCAATTGGGTAATCGTCGCGGCCAGGGCAACGCCGAGGAATACCCAGGGCAGCCTTTCGACCGCGAAGATTTGCCGGATAAGCGAACGCACGGGGAGCAGGAATGGGACCAGGCCGGAATGGATTAAGGCCCGTTGGGAGGGGCTTATTTCCGGCGGAAGGCCCTGCGGATGGTCACGAGCAGACTGAGCGCGCCGTAGAACCAAAGACCCAGAGCGCCGCCCCCGCCGCCCCCAGTGCTGGGAGGTGGGGTGGCCGCATTGACCGTCAGGGTCGCCGGGTTGCTGGTCACGCTGCCAGCCGAGTTCGTGACAGTGACGGTGTAGTTTCCCGCATTGGCCGCTTGCACGGATGATAGGCTATAGGTACTGCTGGTGGCGCCACCGATCGCCACGCCGTTGAAATTCCATTGGTAGGTCGGCGTGGGCACGCCCGTCGCCACCACCGTAAATGAGACGCTCGCTCCTGCGGTCACTGTCTGACTCTGCGGCTGCGTCGTAATCTGCGGCACGGTTGCAGCGGATCGCATGCGAATCGTATCGTTGTTTGTGTCGGCCACATACACATTGCCGGCAGAATCCACCGCCACGCCGGCGGGGTAGAAGAAGCGCGCGGCACTGCCGGTGCCATTGGCACCACCGCTGAGGCCAGCCTGGCCCGCCACGGTTCCTGTCAGGCCGGCGGGTGCGATTTTGCGGATCGTGTGATTGTCAGTGTCGGCGACCAGAATATTACCGGAGCTGTCCACCGCCAGATCCGACGGATTCTGGAACCGGGCGGCGCTGCCGGCCCCATCGCTGCTGCCGCTGAGGCCAGCCTGACCGGCCAGGGTGCTAACCACGCCGGCTGGGGAGATCTTCCGGATGGTCTGGTTGTTGGTGTCGGCAACATAAAGGTTGCCGGAACTGTCCACCGCGATGCCCTCAGGCGTGAAAAACCGCGCGGCGCTGCCGGTGCCATCGTCACTGCCGTGCGATCCTGCCAGACCCGCCAGGGTGCTGACGACTCCCCCCGGCGTGATCTTGCGGATCGTATTGCTGCCGGTATCGGCGACGAAGAGATTGCCGGCGCCATCCGCCGTCACGTCGGACGGACGGTTAAGACCGGTGGCCAGGGTGGTCACCACTCCAGCCGGTGTCACTTTTCGAATGGTGTTATTGTCCGTGTCGGCAACGTAGAGAACACCCGCCCCATCCACCGTGATTCCGGTGGGAGCGTTGAAGCGGGCGGCGCTACCGGTGCCGTCCGTGCTGTCGGAATTTCCGGCCAGCCCGGCCAACGTGGTGACGACGCCGGTTGGCGTGATCTTGCGGATGGTCTGGTTGTCCGTGTCGGAGACATAGACATTGCCGACGCTATCGGCAACCAGATCGGAAGGATGGTTGAAGCGGGCGCTGCTGCCGGTGCCGTCGATGGTTCCGGAGCTTCCCGCCGTGCCGGCCATCGTGGTGAACGTGAAAGGGTCGAAGACAACCAGAGTCGCGGGAGGCGACGTTGTGACGGTCCCGACGCTGTTGATGATGGAGCATTGAAACACATCTCCGCTCATCGCCGTAGTGACCGAGTTCACCGTCAGAGTCGCCGTGCTGGTGCCCGTAAAAGTCTGGTTGTCGCTCAAATTGCTCCACGTGCTGGTGCCCCAAGGCAGGCGTTGCCATTGATAAACCAGCGGAGTACTTCCGCTTGCCGTTACGGAGAAGACCGCATTCTGGCCCGTACTCGCCGACTGGCTCGCGGGCTGCGCCGTGATTACCGGGGGCGAGGCCCCGGGTCCGAGGGCCTGGACCAATGCCGAAATGACGGGCGTGCCGACCCCCGTGACCATGTCATAACCGATGCCCGCATTGTAGAGTCCGTTGTTCCCGGTCGTGATATCCCGCAGGCTCGTAGTGCCGATCAGGGGATAAATCTTCGGTCCGAGCAGCCCGAGGGTCGGGAGGCTGGCGCTGGCTCTAGCCTGGTTGATCAATGCGCCGAAACCGGACCAGATTGGGGCGCTAATGCTCGTGCCGCCCCAAACGTTGCCACCGGGGTCGTCAGGGCCCCGGCCGACATTTACGATGTAAGCGCCGGTGCCCGGATCGCCCACGACCGAAACGTCGGGCACCAGACGCATGGTCCCGGGGGGCACGCCGGTGCCCGTCTGCCAGACCGGCCGGCTGAAGGCCGTGCTGATGCCGCCACCGCTGCCGGCGGTTTCACCACCCCCGACGGGACTAAGAGACCAGGCGATCTCGCTGTTGCTCGGAATCAGCCTCAGGGTCGTCGCGCCGACGCCCGTCACATTCGGGTCGCTGGCGGGGTGGGATGGCGCCGCCGGGGCCGACGAAACGTAGGAGTTGTTACTTGGATTGGAGCCGCCGTCGCCGGAGGAGGCAAATATGGTGACGCCGCCGCTGGCCAGGAGCGCGAAATTCTGCGCATCACTTTGCCGCTGGGAGAATGAAGTCGACGTCTCGCCGATGCCGAAGGAAAGATTGAGCACACGAAGCGCCGGCTGGGAAAGGAGATCGCTATAAACTTGTTGGTAGGCTCGGCTGAGATACGGGAATGTGAGCTGGCTCGTCGCGTAAATCCGGATGGTGGCGCCGGGGGCGATTGAGCTGGTCAGTTCCGCGTCGATCACGGCTTCCGTGCCAACGGGGATTCCACTTGAGTCCAAGGTCGTGGGATCCGGCGGTGTCGGTGTCCCAGTGACTTGGATCTTCTGAATTCTGGGTGTCGGGTCGATGCCGCACCGGGACCAGAACGTGGTCAGGTCGCTGTCCAGCGGCCAAGTGTCGATCACGATTGCGATGGTCTGCCCCGCGCCGGTCAGGCCCGTGGTGTTCGCACTGTAAGCCTTGAGGATCTCGGAGGGCAGATAGGGTGGCGCATTGGGGCTGGTCAGCGAGGCTTTCTGCACACCAAGGGTGGTGGCCATCTTGCGCGGCCGCAACTGGGGTTGCAGGCCATTGACGCCAAGGAGCGGAGCGGCCAGGCCGATGGGCACACTGGGTGCCGTAATGGCCGAGGTGTATTCACCCTCGTCCGTGGCCACGCGCGCGAAATTCACCGCGAACACATCCTTGAGCTGACTGACCGTGCCACGGACAAAAACCGACAAGTGGCTGGAGTCTTCCGGCGAAAGGGTCAGCCCTTTGGCGGCGAGCCAGGTCCGCACTGCCGCGAAATCAGCGGGGAGGGGAAGGTATTTCGCGGCCATTTCCGCGCGCGGGATGATCTCGCCGCGGGCGATTCGCGCCTGCAGTTCGGCGAAGTTCCGCATCCGGAGTGCCACCTCGATCTCCAACGGGGCGGCGGTTTCCTCTGCAGCCAGCGTGGTGCGTACAATCCGGCCCTGCGACCTCGCGGCGCCACCTGTCTGGGCAGTGGGGGAGACCTCATTGACGCTCTCGGGAAAGCGCACCCGAGGCGCCATGTCCGTGGCTGCCCGGGCGGGCAATGCGAGGAACAGGAGCGCAGCGAGAACCCAGGCGCCTGGAAGCTGCGGTGATCGCCCGACGCGGGCCTTCCGAGCGAGGTTGAATCGGCCACTGATGTTGAGGGTCACTGCGGAAGCCATGACAAGGGACGGATTATAGGGCCGTCGACCGCCTGAATGCCATCAAGAACTCCGAAGGTTAGACACCGTTGGCGAAGAAAGATTCCTAGGAATCCAGCATCGTCGGATCTTATTGTCCGAAACGCCGTTGGGAAGGTCGGTTCCGATCGTTCGCTGGCCCGGCGCGCCCCGCTAAGAAACCTTGTGGCTTTCCACGCCAGCCCCCAGATTTCCTGCCGTACCACCGACCCATGCATGCCCGGCTCACAGAACTTTTTGCTGCCTGCTTCGGCGCCCCGCCCGTGGAGGCCGGCGCATTGCGGCCCGATGGTTCCGAGCGGAAACTCTTCCGCCTGATGGCGGCCGACGGCCGGACGGCGATTGGCGTCGAACACAGCGATGGCGACGAAAACGCCGCGTTCATCGGCTTTTCCCGCCATTTTCGGACAGCAGGCCTGCCGGTGCCCAAAATCTATGCTGACGATCTCACCGCCGGCGTCTACCTTGAAGAGGATCTCGGCGACACCACTCTTTTCGAGTTGCTGCAGAAGGAGCGGGGAACAACACCGCAGGTCCCTCTCGCCGTGGCGGCGATCTATGGACAGTCCGTGCGACTGCTGGCGCGGATGCAGATCGAAGGGCGGCAGGGGCTGAACTACCGCCTGTGTTACCCGCACAGCGCCTTCGACCGGCGATCGATGAGCTGGGACCTGAATTACTTCAAATATTACTTCCTCAAGCTCGCCCATATTCCGTTTCACGAACAGAAGCTCGAGAACGACTTCGAAGCGCTGTGCACTTTCCTGCTGCAGGCGCCCGCGGACTTTTTTCTCTACCGGGATTTTCAGTCACGCAACATCATGGTGCGCGACGGGCAGCCGTGGTTCATTGATTACCAGGGGGGGCGCCGCGGGGCGCTGCCCTACGATCTCGCCTCGCTGCTGCTCGACGCCAAGGCGGACCTGCCCTTCGATTTCCGCGATCAACTCAAGGCGCAGTATCTGGAGACTGCCTGCGCACTGACGCCGATCGACCGGGCCGCCTTCGAGGAGTTCTATCGCGGATTCTCGCTCATCCGCATCCTGCAGGCCATGGGCGCGTACGGCTATCGCGGGTTTTACGAGCGCAAGGCGCGTTTTCTCCAGAGCGTGCCCTACGCCATCCGCAACCTGGAGCGGTTGTTGCAGGACGGCGGACTGCCGGTGGCGCTGCCCGCGCTGGGAGAGGCGCTGCAGCGGATTGTGGCGTCGACCCGATTGCGCGAAATCGTGCCGGTCGCCGTGGGGTTGGGCGTCCGGATCGAGAGCTTCTCCTACCAGCAGGGCTACCCGGTCGACGCCTCCGGGCATGGCGGCGGCTTCGTCTTCGATTGCCGGGCGCTGCCCAACCCGGGCCGCGAGGTTCGCTTTTCGGGAATGACGGGCCGCGATCCCGAAGTCATCGGGTGGCTCGAACCACAGGCGGAAGTCGGCCGGTTCCTCGCCGTCATCCGCGAGTTGCTGGAGCCGACCCTCGCAACGTACCAGCAACGCCATTTCACCCATCTTTCCGTGGCATTTGGCTGCACCGGGGGACAGCACCGCAGCGTTTACTGCGCCGAGGCACTCGCCGGCTGGCTGCGCGGCCGGCCGGGAATCTCGGTCGAGGTCCACCACCGCGAAGCCGGACGCTGGCCGGCGGCGGCGGGCTCGCCTTCAATCGGCCGATGAAAGCGATGGTCTTTGCCGCGGGCCGCGGCGCCCGCCTGCAACCGCTGACCGACACGCGCCCCAAAGCGCTGGTGGAAGTGGCCGGCCGGACACTGCTCGAACAGGTGCTGGACCGCCTGGTCGCTGCCGGCGTGACGGAAGTCATCGTCAACCTGCACCACCTCGGTGAACTAATTCCGCCGTTCCTGGCGAAGCATGACAACTTTGGCCTGGAGCGCGTCGCCTATTCGCCGGAACCGGCCCTGCTCGGCACGGGCGGGGGAATGAAGCAGGCCGCTTGGTTCTTCAATGACGGAAACCCGTTTTTGGTCCACAACGTCGATGTGCTCAGCACCATCGACCTTGGCGCGCTGCTGCACGCCCGCCGACAGTCCGGGGCGCTGGCTACGCTCGCGGTCATGGCCCGATCGACGCCCCGTCCGCTCTTTTTCGACACCGAAGGGCGGCTGGTCGGCCGCCGCTCTCCCGGCAAAGGAGACGAATTCGTGTGTGCACCGCGTGGCGGGACGGTTCCGCTCGGTTTTTGCGGCATTCAGGCGGTGTCGCCGGCGATCTTCGGGAAGATATCAGAAATTGGCGCCTTCGGCATCACCGAGGCTTATCTGCGTCTGGCGGAGACAGGGGAGGCCATCACGGCCCATCGCGTGGACGGCGCAAAGTGGCGAGATTGCGGCCGACCCGAGGACCTGCGTCCGCTTTGATTCGGGCCCGTGGAGGCTGCCCGAAAGACCTGGAAGGGATTGGAGAGGCGCCGGGTTGCCGTTCGACGAGCTCTTCCGTTCGACGGTCTGAGGGTGACCCTGATCGGAGTCGAATAGGTCAAGGCCCAGGGCAAGTCGAGGGGCTGCGCAAATTTCGGCTCCCTTGGCCGTGTTCATGTAATCTGGAGGAGCGAGCTTCCGTCTTCGCATGAAGCTACGGCGGACAGGNNCTTGGCGACGGCGGAAGGCCTGGCGGAGGAGGATGTCGAGGCAGAATCGCCTGCAAGCAGGCTCCTGCGCCAATCATCGGAGACGTTCATCCCCGGTCGTGCAGCCCGGCTAGAGGCAAATAAAATACAACAAGAATTGCGGTAACCTAAATCCAAAATCGCGGTCAATCGGCCGGGAAACGTTCCGAAGAGAGAATGAACCCATTACCCCAAGACAAGAAACCCGTGCCGCCCGAGATTCAGAGCTCCGAACCTCACTACCGACGTCTGTTCGAGGCTGCCCAGGATGGGATCTTGATTCTTGATGCGACGACAGGGAGAATCACCGATGCGAATCCGGCACTCCTGGAATTGCTGGGCGGTTCGAGGGAACAGTTCATCGGAGCCACTCTCGCGGACACCGGCCTTTTCAAAGACCACGCCTTGGCCGAGTCCGCTCTCGCCGCACTGCAGAAAGAGGGTTGTCTTCGGTACGATGACCTGACCGTCACAACAAAGGATGGGCGGCAGATAGAAGTCGAATTCGTCGGCAACGTTTACTACCTCGGTTCCGAGCGGGTGATCCAGGGCAACATCCGCAACATCACCGAACGCCGCCGCCTGGAGACGAAGTTGCAGCATGCCCAGAAGATGGAGGCGATGAGCCAGCTGGCCGGCGGAGTCGCGCATGGTTACAATAACATCCTGACGGCAATGCTGCTGCAGCTTGGCCTGTTGCTGGATGAGCAGGGTGTGCCCGAGGAGACGAAGGTCTCGCTCCGGGAACTCGAGGGCGAAGCCAATCGCGCGGCGGACCTGACCCGTCAGCTGATGACATTCAGCCGCCGGCAGGTCATCCACCGGAAACCAGTGGATCTGAACAGAGTCCTGGCTGCCCAGGCCAAGACACTGCAGCGGTTGATGGGCAAGCACATCACGATTGAATTCACCAATGAGGGCGAACCGCTGTGGGTCGAGGCGGACGTCCGGATGATCGAGCAGGTCGTGACCAACCTTTATGTCAACGCGTGGGACGCGATGATGCCGAGCGGCGGACGGCTGACAATTGGCGCGAAACTGGTGGAGTTGACCGAGGCGACGGCCCAGGCGAATCCCGAGTCACGACCGGGCACGTTCGTCTGTCTTTCTGTGGCGGACACGGGCCGCGGCATGGATGCCCATACGTTGAAACACTCCTTCGACCCCTTCTTCACCACAAAGGAAGTGGGCAAGGCCGCGGGCTTGGGGCTGTCCATCGTCTATGGAATCGCGAAGCAGCACGAAGGTTGGGTCGAAGTGGCCAGTCAGCTGAGCCGGGGCAGCATTTTCCGGGTCTATTTTCCAGCCCTCGCCAAGGCGGAGAGGCCTCCCGCCGAGCTCTTCGTTGCGGACACTCCCAGGGGGAGGGAGACGATCCTCGTGGTTGAAGACGAAGCGGCCGTTCGAGGCATGGTGACCCTGGGCCTGCAATTGTATGGATATCGCATCTTGGTCGCAGGCAGCGGAGAGGAGGCCCTCCAACTCTGGGCGGAGCACGCGGGTGAGATCGACCTGCTCTTTGCGGACATGAGAATGCCTGGCATGACGGGCATGGAGTTGTACGAGCGGCTGAAGCGGGAAAAGGCTACGCTCAAGGTCATTATTTCCAGTGGCCACAGTGAGGAACTCTTGAAGTTAGAAGGGCAGGCGAGTCCGGGGATGGTCTTTCTGCCCAAGCCATATGGGATGAACACGCTTGGTGTCACCGTGCGGAACTGTCTGGACAGGGTCTGAGTCGCATCCAGGCAGTCGAAGGACGAAAGTCGAGGGTCGAGTGGCCCTAATTCCGCAGGCGTTCCGCGCAGCTCATCCGCAACCGCGAGAAGCCATCTTGGATCGGGCTCTCGTCGCTCGCCGCTCGACTCTCGGCTGCCTGTTTTCGGCTGAAAGGAGCTTTGAACCGCGAGGGCGCGAAGGACACTGAGAACCGGCGACGGTTTTCACAGATCTTTGATGGGATCGAATGGTTTACCGTATTGCCGGAAGCTTGCAAAAGCAGTCTAATCCGGTTGAGATTCTCTAGTTGGAAGTCAGAATTCATATCATAAATTTATACTGGATCCAAAATTGGATCATCCGATGAAAACTAACCGATCCAACAGGGGCTTCACCCTTGTCGAGATCATGATTGTCGTAGTCATAATTGGTCTCCTTGCGACGATGGCGCTGCCTATCATGATGAAGGTTCGGGTCGCCTCGCAGGAAAAGACTATCTTCAACAACCTCCGCCAGCTTTCGTCGGCGGCTCAGCAGTATTTCCTGGAGCATGGTGTCTCCACCGCGGCATATTCCTCCCTGGTCGGTCCAAACCTCTATATCAACACCATCGCCACGGTGGCGGGAGAGACCTATCCAGCGGTTTACAACCAGACCGACGCTTCGATCGTCGCGACCGGCAGCAAGGTAGTTGGTAAGCCGGACATCTCGTTTACCTTTTGATTCTGGCTTGAGGGACTGTCGCGGTAGCCGGCCTCTGCGAGCTTACGCATTGCCCAGGGTTTTTTTGCGGGTGTCGTTGGCTTGAATTGCCGGCGATTTCGGTATAGGAAGATTTACATGCCGGCAGGCGGTGGACTTAACGCTTCAGCTATCCATGGGCGGAGAATATTCCGGGGACCATCCGGCCGCCTTTGGCGTCAGGATACTGCCAGCTGCTCCCGCGGCGAACTTCCACCTGCCGACCATTCCCCTCAATGAAACTCATCATCGCAGTCATCAAGCCATTCAAACTCGAGGAGGTTAAGGAGGCCCTTTCTGGTATCGGCATCGCGGGCCTGACGGTCACCGAGGTCAAGGGCTTCGGCCGTCAGAAAGGCCACACCGAGATCTACCGTGGCAGCGAATACACCGTTGATTTTCTTCCCAAGGTGAAGATTGAAATCGCCGTGGGAGACGAGTTGGCGGCCAGGACCGTCGAGACCATCGTCAAGGCCGCCAAAACGGGCAAGATCGGCGACGGCAAAGTCTTCGTCGCGGCGCTCGAAGAAGTGGTCCGCATCCGCACCGACGAACGCGGCGAGTCAGCCATTTGACGAGAATCCCTGCCCTTCAGATTCGTTGTGTTAACACTCAAGCACTGAAAAAAACATGTCCCAGGAATTGTCCGATTTCCTCGCGGCACT
>PMBT01000072.1:926-2509 GCA_003153035.1 Opitutia bacterium | reverse complement strand
ACACCCAATCGGACTTTTCGGGATTGGTCCCTCGCCAGCGGCAGTATCGCCACGCCGCGCTGCCCCGTGGGATCGAGGATTCGGCCATCGAGCGGGTGCTGGCAGCGATCGACAAGCAGACNNGCTGTTGCTCGACGACATCGATTGGCAGCAGGCGAAGATCCGCTTCCGCGCCCAAAAAGGCGGCAAGGAAGTCGTCGTTCCACTCCTTGATGCGGTCGCGGAAGCGATCATCCAGTGGCTCCACCACCGCGATCCACGGACGCCTTATCGCGAGGTTTTTCTTAGCACCAAGGCTCCGCACGGACCGCTCGCCAGCATGGCCATTTCCACGGTCGTGAAGCACTACATGCACAAGGCGGGCGTCCACCAGCCCGGTCGCGGGGCGCACACCTTGCGTCATTCCTGGGCGATTCGCGCACTGGAGCACGACCAGCCGATCAAGGCCATCGCCGACGCGCTCGGCCATCGCTACATCGACACCACCTACATCTACGCCAAGGCGGACTTGAAGACGCTGCGACAGGTGGCGATGCCCTGGCCAAGGAGGTGAGAGCCATGGGCACGTGTTCCTTTCGGAGCGCGCTCGCGTTCCGGCTTCAATCTTTCTGGGAGACGCGTTCAGCGGCGGGTTGCGGCCCCGCTCTTTTCAAGACGCTGCGTTACCTCGACGGGTTCTTGATGGGGGAACTGCAGCCCGGCGACACGATCACGCGCGAGCTCGCCGAGCGTTATTTCAAGAGCATGGAGCACCTGGCGGCGGGGACACGGATCAACCGGATGTCCGTCCTCCGGCAGTTTTGCCTCTACCAGAGTCATTTCGATCCCACGACTTGCATCGTGCATCGGATGTTTCTGCCGCGGCGCAACCGGCCGATGCCGTACATCTACACCCGCGACGAGGTCTGCCAGATTATGGCGGCGGCGAGAACCTGCGTGCGTTCGCAGGACCCACTGCGTCCGGTCGTATTTTCGACCCTGGTTGGGTTCCTCTATGCGACGGGCCTGCGCGTCGGCGAAGCGGTGAAGCTCAACTTGGCCGACGTCGATCTCTCGCGTCGCCTGGTGCTCATTCGGCAGACCAAATTCCGAAAGACGCGCTACGTGCCGCTGGCACCGTGCACCACCAAGCGACTTGCCGCCTACGTGGGCAAACGCCGCGAGGCCGGGTTTTCNNCAGGAGCCTGCGGCGCCATTCTTCCCCTCGGCCCTCGGCGGCCGCTATCACGTCCCGACCTTCACCACGACGTTTCTCCAGGTCTTACGTCGGCTGGGCCTGCGCGGTCCCAGTGGCCAACGCGGCCCGCGGATTCACGACCTGCGCCACTCCTTCGCAGTCTCGCGACTGATGGCGTGGCACCGCAACGGCGACAACCTGCTCGCGAAGCTGCCCACGTTGTCGACCTACCTCGGGCATAGCACCGTCACCGGGACCGAGGTGTATCTGCACGCCACGGCCGAGCTGATGGAGAGTGTCGGCCAACGCTTCCACGATCATTTCGCGGTGCCGTCCGCACGAAGCTTATGCCAACCACCGACCTCGCAGCACTAATCCGCGGGTTTTTCGACCAGCATCTCGTGGC
>PMBT01000072.1:0-881 GCA_003153035.1 Opitutia bacterium | reverse complement strand
CTGGAAGAAGACCGCCACAACGGGATCGTGACCCGCAATCTTCGGCTGGCGGCCATTCACTCGTTCTTCCGTTTTCTCGCCACCGTTGATCCCCGGCACCTGACCCACAGCCACGCGATCCTCGCGGTGCCGTTCAAACGCCGGCCGCACCGGGTCGCGCAGTATCTGGAGCGTGACGAGGTGCAGGAGGTATTTCGTCAGATCGATTGCCGCACGCTGTTCGGGCAGCGCGACGACGCGCTCCTGCGGATGCTCTACAACACCGGCATGCGGGCACAGGAGCTGGTCGATCTTGATGTGCGGCATGTGCGCTTTAGTCGGCCGTTCACGGTTCTGATCTTCGGCAAGGGCCGCAAAGAGCGGGTCTGCCCGCTCTGGCACGAGACCGTCGCTTCGGTGAAGAGTTACCTTCAGACCCGGTCGGTTCGGTTCACGGATGCCGTGCCGCTCTTCCTCAACACGGATGGCAACCGTCTTACTCGCTATGGCGTACGCTACATCGTGGCCCACCGCATCAGCCAAGCCGCGCAGCGTTGTCCAACTCTGCTCAGCCGTTCGATCACCCCGCACACCTGGCGTCACACCACAGCGATGCACCTGCTCCAATCGAACGTCGATCTGGCGATGATCCGCTCGTGGCTGGGCCATGCCTCAATCGAGACCACCAACACCTACGTCGAGATCGATTTGGAGATGAAGCGCAAGACGCTCGCCTCGGCCGAGAAGGTGCTGCCCAAACCGAAGTTGCCCCCTTCGTCATGGCGGGCGAACAAGGACGTCCTGTCCTGGCTTTCCAGCCTCTAGCTATGTGCAGCGATTGCTGGGGGATTCCAGTCGCGCCACCAAGAGCCTTTGCCCGGTCACTCCACATAGCTCGGCAC
>PMBT01000152.1:2682-16227 GCA_003153035.1 Opitutia bacterium | reverse complement strand
CTGTGTCGCCTGTTGCCTCGCCGCCCTGGCTCCGCACAGCGACATTCGAAGTAATCGCTACGGTTGAGCCCTCCACTCCAACGGTTCTTTCAGCGGTGCATCCGGCGATGCCGTCGCCGCGCCCCCGACCGGCCGTTGACTTGGCGCGCGCGGGCTACGGCGTATCCGGGAGCGTGAGTGGATTCCCTGCCCGCGCGGCCCTTGATGGCGCCTTCCCGGGCCGGAATGTGCCCGGGGAAAATGTGAGCTAATTGTTGACATTCGGTTTGTCGCGCAGCCGCCCCTCGGCCCCAGGGCCCAGAAGGCGGCAGCCGGCCCCACGACTGGGTCCGCCCGCAGTGGGCGAGTCACGGCGCCAGGGGGGTTGAAAGAGACAGGGGGTCAAAAGGGACAGGCAAACCACGAAAGCCTGAGCGCTCAGGGCCTATAAGCGGAGTCGAGGGGCTGGATTGCCATCCTCCTTCGCCGGGCCTACGGAGGACGGGCTGTCCGGCTGCGCCGCGGACTCGCGATGACCGTTGCCATTTCATCGGCGAAACCCAGCAGGAGCCGAACGGATGCCTGCTCAGTTCACTGGCGGTTGGGGGAGCGGTGCCGGCGGTGGCGGAGCGCCAGTCGACCGAAGCAGAGCGCCTATCTCGCGCAAGCGCCGCAGGTGCGCCCCGGAAATCAGCCCGTCCGGATCCGGTGGAATATCCAGCAGGTAGTTTGCGTTCCGGGAATTGCAGAGCCGCAGCCGCGCCACGACGGCCTCGGCGGTCTGCAGATCCGCAGGCTCGCGGACCTGGCGCCAGAACCAGCGGGCACCCGTCTGGATCGGGTCACAAACCTCGGCCGGCAACGTGTTGCCGCCGGGCGGCAGCTCCTGCAGCCAGCTGTATTCGTAGCCGAGCACATCCGATTCCGCCAGGCTGTGGGCATTGTTGCCCAGCACGATGCAGTGCGGCTGGAGCGACCGGATATAGGCCATGATTTCCGGCCATTGCGCGCCGGTGTATCTGTTGATGTATTGGTCAATCCACAGCAGGTCGATGGGCCCGTAATTGGTCAGCATCTCGGCGAGCTGCTTCTTGATGAAACCGGCATAGTCACCAATGGCTTCGGGCGGCAGGCCGTGCAGGTTCGGCTGGCCCGGCGGCGGCGCGTTGTGGTGGGCCTCGTCGGAGAAATCTCCCGGAAAGCAGTAATACAGCCCGACCTTGAGGCCGCGCGACCGGCACGCGTCGACGAACTCGCGCACGATGTCCCCCCTGCCTCCCCGGAAATTTTTGAATTTCGTGATATCGTGGGTCGTGACGGCGCTGTCGTAGAGCGCGATGCCCTCGGTGTGCTTCACGGTCAGGACCAGATACGTCATGCCCGCGGCTTTCGCCTCGTCGGCCCACTGTCCGCAGTCGAGCTTGGTGGGATGGAACAGCAGCGGGTCCTCGTAGCCCCCAGCCCAATCGATGTCAGCAACCGTGCCGAGGTTGAAATGAATGAACATGCCAAAACGCCACTGCATGAAATCACGCTGCGCGGCGCTCAGCACCGGGGCCGCGGAAACAGGCGCCGCCGGGACCTCTCCGCCCAACACCGGGGTCACCAGACACGCAGGGCAAGAAACGATCACCAGAGCCGCAATCTTCATGCTCAATGGTAGTCTCATCCCCGGAAATGGAAGGTGGCGCGCGCGTTCAGTCAAGGCCGGGGGGGGACTGAGCACGTGATGCCGATGCGGCTAGCGTCCCGCGTTCCCGGCTTGGCAATGCCTGGCAGAACGCAACATGATCTTCTGAACACCACCTTCTCATCATGTCTACCGACCAGAGAATCCACGTCACCGTCTGGGGCGAGTTTCGCCATGAAAAGCAGAATCCCCAGGTTGCCGCCTTGTATCCACAGGGCATGCACGAGGCCATCGCGGCGCCGCTTCGCGCCGACGCCGGCCTCGCCGTGCGCACGGCCACGCTTGATGAACCCGAGCACGGTCTGTCCGCCGCGGTCCTCGATCAAACCGACGTGCTTACCTGGTGGGGCCATCTGGCGCACGCCGAGGTCCGGGACGAGGTGATCGCCCGCGTGCGCACCCGGGTGCTCGAGGGCATGGGCCTGATTGTCCTGCACTCGGCGCACTACTCGAAGATCTTCCGGGCGCTGATGGGCGATACCTGCTCGCTGAAATGGCGGGAAGCAAACGACAAGGAACGCCTGTGGAACGTGTGCCCCTCGCACCCGATCGCCGCCGGCCTGGGCGACTATTTCGAGCTGCCGACGGAGGAGATGTATGGTGAGCCGTTCGGCATCCCCACGCCGGACGAACTGGTCTTCATCTCCTGGTTCACCGGCGGCGAGGTGTTCCGCAGCGGCGCCACCTGGCGGCGCGGCCACGGCCGGATCTTCTATTTCCGCCCGGGGCACGAGACCTACCCGACCTACCACGATCAGAATGTCCAGCGCGTGATTCACAACGCGGTGCACTGGGCCCGCCCCAGCGTGCGCATTCGCGACGATGCGCCCAATGTGAAGGCGCTCGAGTCGCTGCCGGCCGATCCCGACGCCGCCCGCCGCCACGAACATTGACCAGTCTTTCCACCTGACCATGGGCGGCGGGTGACCGTGTGAATGGAGCTTTCGCGCTTTACCGCTTTCAACGCGGCGCAAGCGTTGCCCTACGATCCCACCCGCAAGTGTTCCCCTCCGTTCGAACGCGCGGACTCGCCGGTTCTGTTCAGGCCACCGGCTGGACCTTCAGCCGCTGGCGCACGAACGCAATATGACCCCGAAGTCCGTAGAACTGGTCGGCAAAGGACGCCGGCACCCGGAGGTGGTTAACCGCCTCTTCAATTTCGTCGAGCCGCCGGAGCAGGTCCTGTCCTTGCTCGCGAGTCAAGGGTCCGGAGGCATCCCGTTCGAGGAGGAGCAGCGGCCGGTAACACCGATAAATCCGCAGCTGGATCCTCCATCGGTAAACGACCGGGAGGAAACGGAGGGTCGGGATGAGGACCAAGAGGATCGGGACAAATACCACCAGGATCCGGTTGAGGAGGCTCGCGAGCCAAAAGGAGCCGACGGCGCGAACCAGAAGGCCCTTGCCCGATTTGTAGAAGCGGAGAGCATCGCTGCTGATCTTGAACTCATGTTCGATCGCGGCTGGGAATTCCCCTCTCTTATTGAGAAGCCCGGCCCTCCCGTGGACTTCCTGCGCCACCCCGATGAGGAGGTCGGACAAGGCCGGATGCAGCCCCTTCCGGGCCACGAGCTCCACGGTGGGCCCAATCAGCACGACATCCTGGGCCGGCAAGTCCAGCCCGAGATCGATCGAACCCTCGGGGAGTTCCATCCTGTTAAGATAGGCATAGCGACGGACGTACGCGTCGGCCTGCGTGAAAGAGAACAATCTGACGTTAGGCGTTCGGACGAGGGTCCGCACGGTCCTCAGGGAGGTGGAATCCCCCATGAGGAAAATCGCATCGAGCTTCCCGTCCAGCAGGCCCGCCACCGCCCCAACCGTAGCCAGGTCCAGGAGGGTCGTGGGTGCACCGGCGATTCCGTTGATCTTGAGGAGCGTCAGCGCCAGGGAATGCGTCCCGCTGCCCACGGCTCCCACCGCGATCCGCCGGCCGGCCAGCTCCGAAAGCCGGCTGATCTGGGTGGGGCTCCGGTAGAAGACCCAAAGCGGCTCGTACGCAACGCTGCCCAAGGAAACCAAGTCGCTCTGGTCCGTTTCTTCGGCCAGCCCGCCCTGGACGAACCCGATGTCGACGCCCGACTGGGCTGACTCCAGCCGTTGAAGGTTCTCCAGAGATCCCTTGGATGGAAGAACTTTTAGCTGCACACCTTCACTTGCCAGTCTCTTCCCATACAAGGTGGCAAAACGCTGGAACGTGCTGTACGGGGGGCCGCTGGTGAGGACGAGCGTGCGCGGGGGAGCGGACTCGACAAACCAGTAGACGGCGAGGATGCCGCTGACTGCGAGGAGGAGCAGGACAACGAAGGCCATCGTCGGGTTGAGTCCGAAGGTTTCCACCAGTGCTGTCACCATCCGGGGACGCGTCATCTTCTTAGGGGTATCCATGATCATTCGCCGGTCGCGGCGACGAGATTACTAATCAACAAGACAAGGAATTATTCAATCATTTCGCATGCCCCCGGGTGGGGTCACGACAGTTGAAGCTGAGAAGGCGCCGATATTGCGGGCTGGCGGAGAAGGTCGGCATGGTTCATTTGAGTGCAGACAGCCGGGCCAGGTGAAATGACGTGCCCGGCGCCCCCGCCGAAACTCTGTTCCCTGCCGAAGATCACCATCGATGTGGCCGCAAGATTACATGCCGGTCGGCCATAGCCTGCTGCTCTCGGCGCTCGCCGCGAGTGCACCCGTCTTCACGCTGCTTTTTCTCCTTGGCGTGCGACGTCAGCCGGCCTGGCGGGCATCGCTGGCCGGCTTGGCGGTCGCCGTGGTCGTGGCCGCTGGGGCCTATGGAATGCCGGTCGGCCGCCTCTGCTCCGCCGCCGTCTTCGGCGCGGCGTTCGGCCTTTGGCCCATCGGGTGGGTGGTGTTCACCGCCATCCTGCTCTACCGGATCACGGTGGAGAGCGGCCGGTTTGATCTGCTGAAGGATTCGATTGCCCGCCTGACCACCGACCCCCGGATGCAGGTGCTCCTGATCGCATTCGCCTTCGGCGCATTCATCGAAGGGGCCGCCGGCTTCGGCACTCCGGTGGCCGTGGCCGCCACCATGCTGGTGGGTTTGGGTTTCTCGCCGTTTTACGCCGCCGGGATTTGTCTGCTCGCGAACACCGCGCCGGTCGCGTTCGGATCCATCGCCATCCCCATCACCACGCTCGCCATCACCACTGGACTGCCGATCGACCGCCTCAGCGCCGCGGTGGGCCGCATCTGCGCTCCCGTTTCGCTGATTATCCCGGCCTACCTGATCGTGGTGATAGTGGGTTGGAAGGGTCTGCGCACCGTGTTTCCGGCGGTCGCGGTCTGTGGAGTGGCCTTTGCCGGAATGCAGTTTGCCGTTTCCAATTTCATCAATCCGCAGCTAACCGACATCCTGTCGTCACTGACCGCGATGAGTGCGCTGGTTCTGCTCTGCCAATTCTGGACGCCGCGCGATGCTCCGCGGATGACGGGCGGCGGCCCCTCTCTCGTTTCCGGCCAGGTAATGCGCGCCTGGGGTCCCTACGTGCTGTTGGTGGTCTTCGTGCTCCTGTGGAGCTATCGACCCTTGCAGGCATGGCTGAAGACCACGGACCTGCTGTTACCCTGGCCGGGTCTGCATAACACCATCGAACGGATGCCGCCCGTCGCCGCCCAGCCATCCAGTTACGCGGCGCTTTATAGCTTCAGCTGGCTTTCCTCCTCGGGCACCGCCTGCCTGCTGGCCGCCGTGCTCGGGTCGCTGCTGGCGGGTCTGCCACCGCGGCGCCTCCTGCAGACCGTCGCCCACACTGCGCGCCAACTCGCCCTGGCCGAACTGACGCTCGCGGCGGTTCTCGCCACGGCCTTCGTCATGAACTACTCGGGGGCCACCGGGACCCTCGGCCTCGCTTTCGCCGCCACCGGCGCGTCGTTTCCGTTTTTCAGCGCGCTGCTCGGATGGCTCGGCGTTTTTCTCACCGGCAGCGACACCTCGTCCAACGCGTTGTTTGGCACCCTTCAGGCGGTGACCGCCGGCCAGTTGGGAATGAATCCGGTTCTGATGGCCGCCGCCAATTCCGCTGGCGGCGTCATGGGGAAAATGATCAGCCTCACCAGCATCGCGGTCGCCGCCGCCGCCACGTCCATGAAACCGGAGGAGGAGTCCCGGCTGTTCCGATTCACGTTCAAGCACAGCCTCCTGCTGGCCGCGATGATCGGCCTGGTGGTCATGTTCTATGCATACGTGGCGCCGCAGTGGGCGCCGTAGTTGCGCCTGCCGGACTTCGTGGCATGCTCCTCACAAATGGCTTCCGCCATTGGGGGAGAGGGACAATTCTCCCCGGATCCGGAGGACGATTCTCGGACTTTGGCGCGGGTGTCGCCGGTTACCGGCCGCTCGTTGCGGCGGAACCTGGGGCGCGTTTCAGCCAGACCGCCATCGGTGCGAGCCCGCGGTTGTTCCAGGAATAATACGGAATCGCGGTGATCGGTCCGCGCCCGGCGCCTCCGTCGATCAACAGCACGGTCACTCCGCCCAGCAGGTCGGGACGAAATTCCGTTGCCACCTTCGCCTTTGCGGAGACGAGCAAGTCATCGGGCACATACTCCCGGTTCACGGCCTCCACGCAATAGACATTCGGGCCGCGTTCGAAGGCGACCCGCTCGCGGGTCGCCGCTATCTGCGTGTTCCCATGCACCGCGCGAACCGGCATGGGGAGATTGAGTTCCACGGTATCCCCCGCCCGCCAGTCGCGGGTGATCGTGACATAGCCGAGCTCTGGAGCTGCCGGCACAGGAACGTCATTTACCGCGACGCTCCACGCCGCCGGGGTTGGTTCATCGTATTCGTACAGGTCGGACGGGACCGGGCGGCCCTGCGCCCACCCGGGTATGCGCACCCGGACAGAGAAATTCTTCGGGGTCGAGGGGGTGACCGCGATTCTGATCTTCCCGTCCCAGGGGTAGTCGGTAGTCTGGGCAATCTTGACCGGCGTCCCGGCCAGCGTGACCTCGCCCTCACTCTGGGCGTAGAAATTTACGTACAAGCTGCTTTCCCTGACCCCATAGAAATAGCCGGTCAGCGCCGCCAGCGTGCGCATCTCATTGGGCGGACAACACGCGCATCCGAACCACGGCACGCGGCCCGCGAAACCGGCATTGTTCTGCTTCTTGCCGTCGTACACGCAGGGATTCGTATAGAAGAAACGATCGCCGGAAAGTGACACGCCGCTGATCACGCCATTGAAGCAGCTGCGCTCGAGCACGTCGACATAGCGGGCGTCGCCCGTGAGCAGGAACATCCGTTGATTCCACATCATCAATGCAATCGCCGCACAGGTCTCGTTATATCCATCAGCCGGCAATTCATAATCCAAGCCGTAGGCCTCCCCGTCGGCCCGCGCCCCCACGCTGCCGGTCAGATAGAGCTTTCTCCCTGCCATGTTCTGCCAAATTTTCGAGATGGCGGTGACGTATCGCGTGTCGCCGGTTAATGCGGCCACATCCGCCATGCCGGAATAAAGGTAGTTTGCCCGCACCGCATGGCCCACGGCGGTTGTCTGGTCGACAACCCGGAGATGCCTCTGGTTGTATTCCGGCCCGCCGGGGCCCCGGGCTTCGAGGAAGATCTGGGCGAGCCTCAGATAGCGCTCGTCTCCCGTCGTCCGGTACAGCTTGACCAAACCCATCTCGACGACCTCGTGGCCCGGGGCGATCTTGAGAGCGCCCGAGCCGAAATCCCGCCACAGCAATTCCGCGTTCCGCAGGCAGACGTCGAGCAGAGTTCGTTTCCCGGTGGCCTGGAAGTGCGCGACCCCGGCCTCGTAAAGATGCCCGACATTGTAGAGCTCGTGGCTGAGGGTGGGATCCTTCAGCCATCGTTGCTGATCGATCCACTCATGGGCGGGCGAATCGGGATGCATCGTGCGGAAGGTGTAGAGATAGCCGTCGGGCTCCTGTGCGGCCGCGACTCGGGCAATGATCTCATCGAGGCGCTTCTCCAGTGCCGGATCGGGGTGGACGCTGAGTGAGTACGAGGCGCCTTCGACGACCTTGTAGACGTCCGAGTCATCGAACGGAAAGATGGTCACGGGAGTATTTTGAAACGCTGGCTCCCCCGCGCCGCGGCGCCGCATCGTCTCGGCCGCGAGGTCGAAGTTCTTCAGGCGCTGCGATTCCTCGAGTTGCCGCAAAGCAAAGGGCACGGTCACCGTCCGATTGGTCTCCTGCCGCGGCTGCCAGAATCCGCCGGTCACATGCACCGCGGTGAACGGCACCGGCATCACCGGATAGTCGGAGGCGATGACGGAGGCGGTGAGAACCGCGGTGGACATCCCGGCAAAGAGGAGTTTCGACATGGGTTTTGGTGTCACGGCAGAGAAGGCAATCTAGCGCGTTAGGGATAACGCGCCCCACCTTAACTGCACGCCTCCACTCACCGCAAATAAAAGACGAGCGTTGGATCGACGGGATACCGCCCGAAACGTTCGCCGTAGAGGGCCAGGCCGCCGGGCAGCGACGAATCCACCTCCAGGCGCACCACTAGCGCCTTCTCGCTCGCCGCCTGTTTGAGCGCCTCCGCGGCGATCGTGGCCTGGATTAGATACCCGTAGGAACCCGCCTCTCGCAGTCGCTTGTCGCGGAGCTGCGCGTGCCAGGAGAGCACGCCACGGTGGTCCGCCGGATCGTCGGGCAATGGAAAGGTGCCGGCGGCAATGCCATTCACCCGGACGCGGACTTCGCTGGGGTGAGTCACCGGGCCCGTCATCGGATACGCGTTCGGATTCGAGCTCGGATCGTGCGTACCCTGCCCTCGCATGAAGTCGCCGTTCGGGTCCGCCGCGCCCTCGCGATCCTTTCCGAAGAGCTGCTTCGCCGACGCCTCAAACACGAAGGTCGCGCCGGAGACCGTTTTCGGATCCAGGTCTGAAGGCCAGGGCAACCGATACTCGAAGTAACCGCAGCCCGCCCCGTTGACCTTCAATCCGCCGAGGACGTTCCACTGCTTCTGAGACCACTGGGAATCGCTGAAGGTGGCCGGGCTGAAGCGAACGAGACGAACCCGGTTGCCGCCGTTCGTCACCACCTCGGTCCGCGGGGACGGGCCGTTGGCGGCCAGAAACGTTGTGAAATTGCGATGCAGGACGACGCCGGCTTCAGTCTCGAGTGTCAGCGCAAGAACCGCCAGGGCGGGAAACCTGGGCATGGTCACTCTCAGCGGGGCCAGTTCGCGCGTCATCCAGGGCTCAAACGGCAGAGTTCGCGAGGCCTGCTGGTAAACCTCCTTCTGCCCGAGCGTATTCCAGCCATACAGCTGCGTTCGCAACACCAGCCGCGGCCCCGGCGCCCGGTCCGTGAGAAAGGAGGCGAAGACCGGCACCTCGACCGCCTGGCTCGGCGCCACGTCCCGGCATAGCTCGCTGCCGGTCGAAAGATAAAAAGGCCCGTGGAAGTCGCGGAGCGTCATTTCCGGAACAAATGCGTCCAGGCCCGTGATCTTTTCCGTCCGGTCGAAGCGATAGTAACCGTTCCATTCGTTGATCACGTCGTGAAGTTCGGTGTACAGCCAGCCGGCGAGTTTCGGGTGGCGGCGGAATTCATTCATCATGAGGTGATCGTCCCACGTCCAATCGACATCGCCCGTGCTGCCTTCGTAGCCCCAGACGTTTCCACACTCGCTGTTGAACATCGGCTGGTCCGCTTGCGCGCGGCCCCCGATGAAGTTCCAGGTTGATCCGGGATAGGTGTCGCGGGAGATTTGGTCGAGTCGCTCACGCCACGCGTAGCCCGGAAGATAGTCGTGCCAGGAATTCAGGTCGGTCTCCGTGTGGTCGTGGTTGCACGGCGAGTTGTCCTCGGCGAGACGCGTAGGGTCGAGTTGCTTGACCAGGCGATGCATTGCAATCACCCAGTCCTGGGTCTCCGGAAGATAGGCCTTCGTGCCGCCGGGCTGGCTCGTGAAGAGACCCCACGTTTCATTGAAGGTCACCCAGGCGAAGATCGCGGGATGGTTGAAGTCGCGCGCAATCATTTCTCGCAGTGCGAACTCGCTTTCCTGCCGGGCTTCCGGCGTCGGTTCGCCCCAGAAGTTCGGCACATCCGCCATGATCAGGAGGCCAAGCCGGTCCGCCCAGTAGAGTTTGCGCGGCACCTCGACCTTGATGTGAATGCGATTGCCGTTCAGGCCCAGCCGCTTGGAACGCAGGATCTCATCCCGCATGAAGGCATCGCTCGGGAACGTGTAGAACCCGTCGGGATGATACGACTGATCGAGCGTGAGCTGGAGATAGACCGGCTTCCCGTTCAGCGCGACATAGGGAATGTCCGTGCCGGGCAGCCTCGCGACGCCGATCTTGCGCATGCCGAAATAGGTGGCCACGCGATCCTCCGCATCGCCTGATCGCAACGTCGCGTCCACTTCATACAGAAAGGGATCGTCGAGCGACCAGAGCCGGGCATCCGCGATGGGCACAGCAAACTCCACCTCCCAGGCGCCGGTCGGAACCGCGTGGGAGCAATCCGCCAGCCCGCCGGTCTTGAAATGCAGCTGGAAAACCGCCCCAACCGGCGCGGCTTCGCTGAGCTGCGTGCGGACAGTCACCTTTTCTCTATCGATGTCGGGAGCGAAATGAATCGAGCGGACGTGCACCGCGGGCCGCGCCTCAAGGTAGATGGTCTGCCAGATTCCCTTGGCTTCGCCGTAACCCTGTTTGCCCTCGAGTTTGAACGGATGCGGCGTGTCGTCCACGCGAAGCACGAGCGGCTGCTCCTGCCCCCATTGAATATGGGGGGTCAGTTCGAACTCGAAAGGCGTGTAACCACCGCGATGTTCGCCGAGCGCGTGCCCGCCGAACCAGCCGTTGGTGAGCCAATCGCTCGCCCCGACCACCAGAAAGACGCGTTTTCCCCGCCACGCCTCCGGCACCTTCACCCCGCGCCGGTACCAGGCGATGTCGGCCCGGTTCTCGACACCGGACAATCGGGAACCCCAAGGAAACGGCACCTCGATTCTATCTGGAAACGCGGGATCATTGGCGGCCCATCCGGCTGATTCCCCCGCGTCCTCCTTGTCGAAGTGGAATTCCCAGGTTCCATTGAGGTTCATCCAGTCCGCCCGCGCGAAGTCCGGCCGGGGATGTTCCGGCAGCGGAACCGGACCGGCTCCGTAAACCAGCAATAGGCTAAAGGGGTTCATTCCGATGAGGAAGATCAGCAGTGAGCGTTTGGATGCCATGACGGAAAGGAGAATTGCCCGATGAAGATCCAGCCGTTCTCGCCACTCGAAACCCCGAGTGCACGATTGGACCATCCGGACTCGGACAGTCTTCTCTTTTCTTGGTGAAAAAGTCGACTGCCAGATTTTCTCCCGCGATCGCCGCAGGCGCCGGCAGGAGAGAATTTCTGAACTTGTGCTCCCCTGCGGCTGCCCCAATGTGATGCCGTCGAATGATGAACGAGGTTCTTTACGTCGAGGACAGCACCACCTCCCAAATCCTCATGAAGAGATTCCTCGAAGGAATCGCCGAGGTCACCATCGCGTCTTCCCTGGAAGCAGCGCTACAGCTGCTCCGTGAGCACCGGTTCGATCTGATGGTCGCCGACTACAACTTTCCTGAGGGAAATTCGTTGCAGCTCATTCAGTTCGTCCGCAGCGCCCCGATGCATCACAAGATGCCGGTGATCGTCGTCAGCAGTTCCATGGGCGCACCCATGCTAACCAGGATCTTGAAGATCGGCGCCAACGACGGCCTCGCGAAACCCCTTAAGCCGGCTGATTTTCGGGCCACGGTCGTCCGGATGCTCGCCAAGCCCTACGTCCGCCATTTGGAGCACCCGGTGGTTGACGTCTCCTGTTTTCAGTGGCGCTCAAGCCAGGGCATTCACCAATTCTGTCCTGAGCTCAACCTGACCATCACCGGACCCACTAGCGAGGACGTCGCCGAACGCATGCGCGCGGCGCTCCAACAGCACGGGGCCGGCGACGGAAAGATGGGGAACATCGCAGAAGAGCTGATCGTCCGCCACATGGTTGATTCCTGATCCGGCCGCGCCCGCCGGCGCCAAGATCCCGTGATCGGTCGCCAGCGGGAGGCCCCGATCACTGCTGAGGCGCGCGGAGCCGTTTCCAGAAAAGCCCGTAGGCGGTCACGTAGGCGAAGGCGACCATCGGAACGACAAAGGACCATTGCAGGCTCCATCGATCGGCGACGGCTCCCTGCAGCGGCGGGAGCACGGCCCCGCCCAGGATGGCCATGACCAGCAGTGAGGAGGCCTTGCTTTTCAGCGCCCCGAGCCCGTCGATCGCCAGCGAGAAGATATTGGACCACATGACCGAGCAGAACAGGCCGACCGCCACCACCGACCACATCGCGACCCCGCCGGAGGCGAGCGTGCCGACCCCAAGCAACGCGATGATCACGGTGCCAAAGACCGCGAGCATCCGCTGCGGACTGGCCGAGCCGGCAAAGAAGGCGACGACCAGCAGGACGAGAAAGATCCCGTAGTGCCCGGCGGTCGCGCGGCCGGAGGTCAGCAGAACCACCACGAAGGCGGCGGCCGGCACCAAGATGAGCAGGAGACGCTTGACCGCGGCCGACATCTCGCTGAGCGCGAACGCGCCCATGAAACGGCCGACCATCAGACCGCCCCAGTAAAAGGCCAGAAAAGAGCTCGCGGCCTCATGGGACAACCCGCCCAAGCGCTCGGTGCCGAGGAAATTGATCAGCGAACTGCCAACCGTCACCTCGCCGCCGACATACATGAAGATCGCGCCAATGCCCGCGACGGCATGCCAGTGTTTCCATACGCTGGCGGTGCGATCAATGTGCTCGGCGTTGGTGAAGGCGGGAAGGTGGGCGAATTTGAACAACACGGCGAGAGCGGCAAATACCGCGGCGAAACAAAGGTAGGGAATCTTCACCGAGGCGGCCCCCTGCATTCCGGGCCGGGTGAAGACATGGAAGATCAGCCAGCCGCCAAGCAACGGCCCGATCGTCGTGCCGAGGGAATTGAAGGCCTGGGAAAGGTTGAGGCGGCTTGACGCCGTGGGTTCCGGTCCGAGGATCGTCACGTAAGGGTTGGCCGCGATCTGCAGCATCGCAAATCCGAGGCCCACGATGAACAGGGCCAGCAGGAAGAGCGGATACGACGCAAGCGCGGCGGCCGGGTAGAACACCGCGCTTCCGCCCGCGGCAATCAGCAGGCCGATGATCACACCGTTCTTGTAGCCAATCCGGTTGATCGGATCCCCCGAGATCATCGAGAGGAGGTAGTAGACCAGGGAGCCGACGGCGTAGGCGCCGAAGAAGGCGAACTGCACCAGCATCGCCTGAAAATAGTTCAAGGTGAACGCCTCCTTGAAGCGGGGAATGAGCACGTCGTTCCAGACGGTCATGAAACCCCACATGAAAAACAGGACCGTCATGATGGCGAACGGCCCGCGGTAGCTCGGCTTGGTGGAGCCGGACAAGTCGGGTGGCAACGCGGCGGGGGAAAGGTCGGCGGAACCCATAAGGAATCAGTTTGGAGTATAGCGGGTCGGCGGGACGGCCCCGATAGCATCCGCCAGCGTTGGCGTCAGATGCAACCATTTCTGGTTCATGCGCGCTTCCCGACTGAGATTTGCCCGATGAAATGGCAGCCGTCATTCCGAGGCCGGCGCAGCCGGACTGCCTGGCCTCCGTAGTCCTGGCGAAGAAGGCCAGGTCGCGCGTTCTGCCGTCCAGCAGAACGCTTGCTGCGAATGCCTGGTTCGGGCTTACGGTTCCCGAATGACGAGTGTTTTGTTGATCGCATCCGGACGAAGCTCCTGGCGCTGTCCCGAAGGCCAGCGGATCACAATTTTCCTCACCCGGGCGTCTTCATCCAGGCCGAAGTCGAGCACGGACTCTGATTGGGCCATGTAGCCCATCGCCGGC
>PMBT01000152.1:0-2643 GCA_003153035.1 Opitutia bacterium | reverse complement strand
GCCACCGCCACTCCGCGGGCAACGAGGGGAACTGCCCACGCGCCACCTTCCGAACCAGGGGGAGGCGCAGGCACCCAGTCGTGGCCGCGATTCCAGAGCAATTGCGGCACCGCGCGGAAATCCCTCCCCTGCTCGAAGCGGCTCAGATCCATCTCGGCCCGACCCTTGCCGGAAAACAGCTCGAGATGGCCGCTATGATCGTAGTTCAGCAGGGCCACTCCGAGTTTGGTTTCCAGACTCAACTGGGTTTCGTCGCGGCTGTTCGCGTCGAGCGCACCGGCGGAAAGCAGCGCAGCCAGCCGTTCGTCCGCCCCCGCCGCCTGGGCGAGCGGCAGCAGACTCGGCGCGGTAAAACCGGCGGCGGCGCCTTCGTTGCGGTCGTCGAGCCCGGGCGACCACTGGCGGAACGATCCGTCACCCTGGTTGATGAACAGCGCGCTGTCGGCGGCGTGGTAGGAGAAAAGCAGATCGAGCCGGCCGTCGCCATTGGCGTCGAGGGGCACGACCGCCAGCGCCTTTGCGACCGGCAGGCGGGTCTGGGGATCGAGGTTGCGCAGGCCGGCCGCGCCCGGGACCAGTGCGAAACGACCGCGACCCAGATTTCGATAGACCGAAGGAAACGCCCCCACAAAACCGGTCGGCGTGCCGTAGGAGGGCCCCAGCTCGGCGACCCGGAGAGCCAGCTCGAGCCCCACCTCCGCCGGCCAGCGGGCGTAATGGGCGACCACAAGATCAAGTTTCCCGTCCCCGTCGAAGTCGACCCAGGTCGCGCCGGTGCTCCACGTGTTGTCGTCGCCTCCGACCCCCGCGGTCAGGGTGACATCCTCGAACGTGCCGTCGCCGCGGTTGCGGAAAAGGTGGTTTCGTCCGACGCACGCCACAAACAGGTCGGGGTGCCCGTCGTTATCATAATCGCCCGCCGTTGCGCCCATGCCCTGCAGCTCCACGTCCAACCCGGCCTCGTGCGACACATCGGTGAAGTGCCCCCTGCCGTCGTTGCGGAAAAGGGCGCAGTGCCCGCCACCCTTTTCTCCCGCCGGCGGTGTTTCCCCGGGCCAGGGCGCCCCATTGACAAAAAACAGGTCGGGATACCCGTCCCCATTGTAGTCAAAGACCACGACCGCGCCACCCAGGGTCGTTGGCGGCTGACTGTTTGACGTGGCTCCGGCGATGCGCCGGAAGGTCAGCCCGGATTCGGCGGTTATGTCGGTAAAACGCGCCTGCGGGGCGGTGCCCGCCGGCACCACTGGAGGCAGCCACCAGGCAAAGAGCACGCCCATGACGATGGCGGAGACGATCAGCGGCAGCAGGATTGGCAGCAAGGGCGGCCCCCAGCGGGTGCCGGGCGCCGGCCAAGGACCATTCGTGGCGGCAGGTCCGGTCAAACTCTTGAATTCAGGGGCATCAGTCGGCATTGCAGAAGCCGGTCCGGCAGGATTGATTTGGCTTTAAAACTGTACCCTCACTCAATCAACTCCCAAGGTCCGGTGTAAACTCTTTCCTGTGATCTCGCGCCCGTCCCCCGTTCTCCACCAGGTGTTGAAATTGTTTGGCTATGCCGTGTTCTGGACGCTCGTGGGTCTGGCGTTTGCGGGCCAGTTTTATCTCTCCAGCAACCTCCTGGGCCGCTCGATCACGTGGCTGGAGGCGATCACCTACTCACTGGGCGACTGGTATGTGTGGGGGCTGCTCTCGGTGCCGATCGCGCGGTTTGCGCGGCGGTTCCCGCCCGAGGCGGGAGCGGCGTGGCGCACGGCGGGGATCCATCTTGCGGCGGCCTTCGGATTTTCCTGCGCCTACGTCGGGCTGCGCGCCCTCCTCGGGCAGGCGCACAGTTGGGTGCTGGACGAGCCGGTTGCCTTTTCCGAGGTCGTTCGCCCGTTGCTGAGGACCTTTCCGTTTGATCTGCTCATGTATGGCGTGATCGTCTCGGTGAACCACGCCATCGACTATTACCGCAAATACCATGAACGCACGGTGCACACGCTCGAGCTGGAGAAGCACCTGGCCGAGGCGAGGCTGCAGGCCCTGCTGCGCCAGCTGAAGCCGCATTTCCTCTTCAACACGCTCAACGGCATCGCTTCGCTCATGCACAGCGACGTCCACGCCGCCGATCGCATGCTGGTGCGCCTGGCCGAGCTGCTGCGGCTCACCATGAGCCACCCGGGCCAGCCGCTCACCGGCCTGCGCGACGAAATCGCCTTCATCGAGAAGTATCTGGAGATCGAACGCATCCGCTTTCGCGAGCGCCTGTCGGTTTCGATCGATGTCGATCCCGCCGCCCTCGATGCCCAGGTGCCCAGCCTGATTCTCCAGCCATTGGTGGAAAACGCCATCCGCCATGGGGTCGAGCCGCATGCGCGGCCGGGCCGCATCGAGCTGGTCGTCCGCCGCGAACCCGGGGCCATCGTGCTGACGGTGCGCGACAACGGCGCCGGCGAGCCTCCCGGCGGCTTTACCCGCGAGGGCATCGGCCTCGCCAATACCCGCGCGCGCCTGCGCGAACTCTATGGCGAGCGGTATCGCTTTGAGCTTGCCAACCACCCGGAAGGCGGCCTCGTGGTGCGCCTTAGCCTGCCCTCCGCCTGACACCATGACCAGACTCCGCGTCCTGATCGTCGATGATGAACCGCTCGCCCGCGA
>PMBT01000027.1 GCA_003153035.1 Opitutia bacterium | reverse complement strand
AGGTTGTCGTAGTTGTGCAGCGGCTCCCCCATGCCCATGACGACCAGATTGTCGAAGGAGGCCAGCTCGGCCCGGGCGCGCGGCGTGCGCGCGTCCTCGCGCCGGCAGACCTGGATGAGCTGGTGGACAATCTCCCCGGCGGAGAGGTTGCGTTTCAGGCCGGCAAGGCCGGACGCGCAGAACCGGCAGCCCATGGCGCAGCCGACCTGCGTGGAGATGCAGATGGTCTTGCGCGAGTGGTCGAGCCCCACGCCTTCCTGCGGCGCGCGAATGGTGACGGTTTCGATGAGCGAGCGGTCGCGCAGCTCGAGCAGCAACTTGTCAGTGACGTCCTCGGACTGGCGGTTAAGCACGAGGGCGGTGGGGTCGAAGTCGAACGTGGCCGCCAGCCAACCGCGCAGCGCCTTGGGCAGGTTCGTCATCTCGTCCCAGGCGGCGGCGCGCTTCTTGTACAGCCAGGCGAGCACCTGGCGGGCCCGGTAGGCCGGCTCGCCGGCCTCTGCGAGGCGGGCGGTCAGCGAGTCAAGGTTCTCGCCGTAGACGGGCGGCCGCTCGGGCGTGGAATTCATCTCGTCAGGAAGAACACCAAGGCCGGGCAGAAGTCAAAGGGGAGTGGCGGCGCATTTCCGTCGTGCGCTCCAGCGCCTTCTTGTCCATCACTGATTCCGGATGAACCTGCTGCAGCGGCATATCTTCAAGAGTGTGATGTTTTCGTGCCTGGCTGCGGTGGGCTTGTTCGGGTTCGTGCTGGTGGTGGGCAACGCGGTCAAGGATCTGCTGGGCTACCTGATTGCCAGGCAGCTGCCGCCGGAATTGTTCCTGAAGCTCATGCTGCTGCTCCCGCCTTTTGTCCTGTCGTACGCCCTGCCGATCGGCGTGCTGACGGGCGTGCTGCTGGTGCTCGGGCGCATGTCGGCCGAGCACGAGATTACGGCCATGCGCGCGGCGGGGCTCGGTCTGCTCTGGATCGCGCGCCCCGTTCTCCTGTTCGCCGTCCTCGGCGTGCTGGCCGGGGTGGCGATCAATTTCGAGTTCATGCCCTGGGCGCGGGTGACCTACCACGTCGCGCTGGGCAATGCGGTCAGCCTGAACCCGCTCAGCTTTATCGTGCCCCGGACCTTCATCCGCGAATTTCCGGGCAAGGTGCTGTACGTGGGGGAGAGGAACCGGCAGGGCGTGAAGGATTTCTGGCTGTGGGAGCTCGACGGTCAGGGGCGGGTGAAGAATTCCATCCGGGCCGAGTCCGGCAGTTTTGATTTCGACGAACGGACGAGTGAACTTATCCTCAGCCTCAATCACCTTCAGGTGGAATCCCGGGATCCCAAGAACCCCGAGGATTTCACGATGCTGCGGCCGTCGTTGAGTTCCGAGCACACCAGCGTGCGCCTGCCGCTGGAGGGACTGTTCGGCAAGAATACGTTTCACCGCAAACTCCAATGGTACACCTACCCGGAACTTGCGGCGGAGCAGCGGCGGCTGGCGCAACCCGTGGCGCCCGCGGACGCGCCGCAGCGGGCGCTCGACCGGATGAGGCTGCAGATCGTCATCCAGGACAAACTGACCACCGCGTTTGCCGTCTTCTCCTTCGCACTCATCGGCGTGCCGCTCGGCCTCAAAGTCTCACGGCGCGAAACCTCGGCCAACCTCGGCCTCGCGGTGGCCTTGGCGCTGGGCTATTATTTTCTCACCGTGGTCGTCGGCTGGATGGACCGGCACCCCAACCTGCGCCCGGACCTGCTCATGTGGATGCCGAACCTGATCTTCCTCGCGGTGGGCGTGTGGCTCTTCTGGCGGGTGGACCGCCGCTGAGCCGCAGGATCGGACTGGCCGCGGCCGAACGCCGCTTGGCAAGCGCGGGGGGTTCTGCATCCTTGCGGTCATGTTTGTCGACGAGTGTGTGATCAAGGCGCAGGCCGGGGACGGCGGTCGCGGCTGCGTGAGCTTCCGCCGGGAGAAATTCGAGCCGTGGGGCGGGCCCAACGGCGGCGACGGCGGCCGTGGCGGCGACGTCATTCTCCTGGGCGACGACGACACGAACAACCTGGTCGACTGCAAATACCACCCGCACTGCCGGGCCGGGCACGGGCAGCACGGAAGGGGCAGCGATTGCACCGGACGCGAGGGCAAGTTCGTGGTCCTCAAACTTCCGCTCGGCACCGTGGTCATCAACACGGCGACTGGACAAACCGTGACGGAAATCATCGAGGATGGCCAGAACGTCGTGCTGTGCAAGGGGGGCAACGGCGGCTGGGGCAACACGCGCTTCAAGTCGTCGACCAACCGCGCTCCGCGCCGGGCCAACCCGGGCCAGCCGGGCGAGCGCGGCGAGTACCGGCTCGTCCTGAAGAGCATCGCCGACGTCGGCCTGGTCGGGTTTCCCAACGCGGGCAAATCCTCCCTGATCTCCCGGCTGACCAAGGCGCGCCCCCGGACCGCGCCGTATCCTTTCACCACGCTGCATCCGCAGATCGGGGTGTGCGAAGACACCGGCGATCCCAACGAACCCCGCCGGCTGCAGATCGCCGACATCCCGGGGCTGATTGCCGGGGCGAGTGAGGACCGTGGGCTGGGTCACCGGTTCCTGCGCCACATCGAACGCTGCCGGCTGCTCGTACTGCTTCTCGACATGGCGGGCAGCGACGGCCGCGAGCCGCGCGACGATCATGCCACGCTGGTCCGCGAGCTGGAGCTCTACGATCCCGCGCTGCTGAAGAAGCCGCAGCTGGTGGTCGCCAATAAGATGGACCTCCCCGGTGCGGCCGCCCAGCTCGCCCGGTTCCGGCGTCGCCACCGGCAGAAGGTCTTCGCGGTGTCGTGCGTCACCGGCGCCGGGTTGGAGGAGCTGAAGAAGGAGTTGTCAAAACGGGTCCTGAAACTGCGCGCCCGCGAAAAAAAGTCGCCTTTGCCGGCGGGCTGAACTAGACCCGGCAGCCATGGGGGAACACCGGACATTGCTCATGCGGGCCAACCGCCTGCTCGGAGCGTCCCTGGTCGAAGCCAATCTGGTGAAGATCGAGGATCTGGAGGCTGCCAACGAGCGGCTGCTCGAGCTGCTCCAGAACGATTCCGAACGGCAGGCGACGCTGCTCGGTGTGCTGATGTACGAGAAGAAGGTGCTCAACGAAGACGTTTTGCTTCACCACCTGGTGGATAACGATGGGATCGGGCTCATCGATCTGCATGGTTACGAGGTGCCCGATGAATTCCGGAAGAGCCTGGACCTGGGCATGTGCTGGGCGACGTGGACGGTGCCGTTCGACAAGGAGGAGGACTTCTACTTCGTGGCCACCGCCTATTACCTCAGTCCGGCCGTGCGGGCCCATTGGACCAAGCAGCTGGGGAAAAATATCCTCTGGTACGCCACGACCCTCGAGGTCATCTCGGATTACCTGGAGAAGCTCGAGGCGGACCTGGCGAAGGCGGCCGCGGCGCCGCCGGTCGCGAAAAGCGCGTAATCCCCTCCCATGGCCCTCGGCAAGGTTCAACAGCAGATCATCGCGAAACTCGGGGAGATGGACCGCCTCTCCTCCGAGCAGCAGGAGACCATTCTGGCCACGCCCGGCGACCTGACGGGCGAAGCCCTCGACAAGCTCCTCCAGGACGAATATCGGATCAGCGACTTCCAACTGCTCGTCGCCAAGGCGCGCGCCCACGGCCTGGCACCGTGCAACGTGCAGCGCTTTCAAGTCGGTCCCAAGACGTTCGAGCGCATTCCGCAGGATTTCTGCCTGCAGAATCTCGTGCTGCCCCTGGGCCAGGTGGGTGAGTACCTGCTCGTCGCGTTCTCAAATCCCTTCGAAGTCTCGATCGCGACCAAGATCCACGAGATGACCGGCAAGAAGGTCGTCCGCCTGCTCGGTCGCGAGCGGGAGATCCGGGAGAAGTTCAGCAAGTCCCAGCAGGTCGACGTGCAGTTCACCGACGTGGTCGAAAAGATCGGCCTCGAGTTCGGCGTCACCGAGGACATCAAGGACGAGGATCTCGCCAGCGAGGAGTCCGGGCCGATCATCGACCTGGCCAACCGGGTCATCGAGGACGCGTTCATCACGGGAACGAGCGACATTCATATCGAACCGTGGGAGAAGGACCTGGTCATCCGCTACCGGATCGACGGCGTCTGCCAGGAGAAGCTCCGCCTGCCCATCAAGGTCGCGGGCGCCCTGGTCGCGCGCCTGAAGATCATGAGCAACCTCGACATCGCGGAACGCCGCCTGCCGCAGGACGGCCGCATCATTTTCAAGCAATTCACGCGAAAAAGCATCGACATCGACCTGCGGGTCTCCACGGCGCCGCTGAACCACGGGGAAGGCATTGTCATGCGTATCCTCGACAAGCAGAAGAGCACACTGCCGCTGCCCATGCTTGGTTTCACCGAGGCCAATCTCAAGATCTACCGCGACATTATCCGCCAGCCCTACGGCATGGTCCTGCATTGCGGGCCGACCGGCTCGGGCAAGTCGTTGACGCTTTACTCCGCGCTCAACGAGATCAATTCGCCCGAGC
>PMBT01000134.1 GCA_003153035.1 Opitutia bacterium | reverse complement strand
CTAGAGGGCGGTCAAAGAGGTCCGTTTCCAATTGTAGGAGCCTGCTGGCAGGCGATCCTCTGCTCACGGCGACGGACTCTATACCGAATCGCCTGCCAGCAGGCTCCTACACCCGAACAAGGACAGACTCCTAGAGCAGCGGCGCGAACAACCGGCTGAGGTCCTCGGCGACGTTGCCGAGCAGGCGACGGCGCGGCTGATCCGCCGCCATCGGGCGGCTGTGGGCGATGAGCTCCTCCGCCCAGGCGCGCATGGCGCGCACCTCGGGCTCCGAATAAATAAACACGCCGATCTCGAAGTTCACGAAGAGCGAACGCATGTCGAAGTTGGCAGAACCGAACAGGCCGATGCGGTCGTCGATGATCATGCCTTTGCTGTGCATCATTCCCGGCCGGTAAAGCAGAACCTCGACGCCGGCACGCTGGAGTTCCCGCAGATAATAGCGCCGGGCATGGTCGGCGATCGGATGGTTCGAGCGGGCCGGCACCACCAACTTGATTTCGCGCCCGGTGCGCGCCTTCACGAGCAGCGAACGGAAGATCACTTCGTCCGGAATAAAATAGGGCGTGACGATCCAGATACGGTGCTCTGCTTCCTGAATGAACGAGAGGATGCCCTCATAGAGCGGATCCCCCGCAACATCCGGACCACTGGCCACCACCTGCAGTTCGCAGGCGCCCCGCGCGTCGATCTCCGGCGCGCCGCCCTCCTTGTGGAGGGTGTCAATGGACTGGCCGCTCGCGTAGCACCAGTCGGCGAGGAAAACCTCATTTAGCAGTTCCACCGCGGGGCCCTCGATGACGGCTCCAAAATCGCGCCAGCGCGTCCCGGACGGGGCTGGTCCCATATATTCGACCGCAAGATTGTGGCCGCCAAACACGGCGCACTGGTGGTCGAACACCGCGATCTTCCGGTGATTTCGGAGGTTCGCCGAACCGCGCCACTGGAACGGAAGCACGGGCATGAAGCGCTGGACCTCGGCGCCGGCGCGCCTGACGGGATCCACAAACCCCCGGCCGCTGAAGAGGCAGCCCACTGCATCGAGCAACAGCCGAACTTTCACGCCTTCCCGGGCGCGCTCAGCCAGTAATTCCACGATTCGCCGCCCGGTGTCGTCGCGGCCGAGGATAAAGGTCATCAGGTTGATCGTGTGGCGGGCCTCCCGGATCCGCTGTTCCAGTTCGGCGTAGGCCACCTCGCCGTTGGTGAGAAAACGCACCGCGTTTCCGCCGACCGGCACGCAGGCGCCGCTGGGCACCAGGGCATGGGCGATGGCGCCGGCCGCGGCCGGGGTGGTTACAGCCGTGTCCCGCGACGGCACGGGGGCGAGGCGGGACTTTCGCGCGACGAGGCGCTTCAGTTTCCGGCCCCCGAAGAGCAGGTAGAGCGGCACGCCGACGTACGGGATGAGCACGATGACGAGCAACCAGGCCATGGTGTTGCCGGGCTGCCGCTTTTCGCTCATGAGGCGCGCGATCAGAAAGACCGCGAGCAGGAAGCCCACAATGGTCAGCAGGTGGCGCAGAATCTCGCCGTAGATCGAGTTCTCCGTCGGCATGACCGTAGTATGAAAGAGAGCGTTCCGGCTGGAAAGGCAAAAGTCCGTTGGAGCCGGAAAATTCTCCATTGCCGATGCGGCGGAGACGCCGGCGGATGATCCGGCGTTGATTGGGCCGGGCCGGACAATCCCCTATCCAAAAGGGACAGGTCAAAAAATATTCTCCCCCAAGGGCCCCCCAAAGGGANNATGTCAAAAAAGAGGAGAAAGGAGAGTTGACGGGTTGGGAACGGCCGCAGAATGGAGGGCAATGCGACAGGCGCGGATTAAGATCGCGGCAGAAGCGGGCGAGGCCGTGTACCATTGCATGAGTCGGTCGGTAAATGGAGAACGGCTCTTCGACGATCAGGCCAAGGAGATCCTGCGGCGGCAGTTCTGGCAGGTCGCCGAATACTGCGGCGTCGATATCCTAACCTACGCCGTCCTCTCCAATCATTTCCACGTGCTGGTGAAGGTGCCGCAGAAAGCACCCGTTAGCGATGCGGAGCTCTTGCGGCGCTATGAGGTGTTATATCCCCATCCGACGCGCTACGAGACCGCCCGACTGGAGGTCATTAAGAGGGAATTGGCTGCCGATGGGCCCGAGGCTAAAAACTGGCGGCGCCGTCAGCTGGCACTGATGGGCGACATCTCTCCGTTCATGAAGCTGGTGAAGCTGCGGTTCTCGATCTGGTACAATCAAGCGCACCGCCGGTTTGGCACGCTGTGGGCGGAGCGGTTCAAATCGGTGCTGCTCGAGCCCCGCAGCTGGGTGATTGCGACCGTGGCCGCCTACATCGATCTGAACAGCGTGCGAGCAGGTCTGGCTGAAGATCCGAAGGACTACCGGTTCTGCGGCTACGCCGAGGCCGTGGCCGGATCTGCTGCGGCACGACAGAACTTGGCTTCCGTGATCGGCGCATCCAAGTGGGACCCAGCGCAGGCCGCCTATCGGCTGATGCTCTTTGGCACGGCGGCCGAAACGCACGAGAACCGAGCAGCGATCACCCCGGAAGCCCTCGAATCGGTGGTCGCCGCAGGCGGACGGCTGCCACTGGCGACGGTTTTGCGCTGCCGGCTCCGCTACTTCAGCGACGGCGCGGTGCTGGGCAGCCGGGTTTTTGTGGAAGAGCAACTGGTGGCCTATCGCCTTCAGACGGGCCGGCGGGAGCGAAATGGAACCCGGCTTTTGCCCTCGATCACCGATTGGGGCGAACTCGCCGCCCTGCGTGGGGTGCGTCGGGCGTTCGGATAAAGAGGCGAGGCCCGTTGCAGCGCGCACGCCGGAATTGCCCGTTCGTTGTGTCCCGATGGACTGGGACCAACGCAGGGCCGACCAACCAACAGACTCCCGCAGAAACGATCTTCGCCTTCCGCCATGATCGCGATGGAGCACGAACGAAAGTTCGCCGTCGGAATTGCCGGCCAAGGCCAATGTGAGGAGCTTGACGTACGGTGGATCCCCGTCGTCGTCCCTCGGTTAATATGACGCTCCACATGACCCAACTGATTGAATGCAATCTAGGAATCCAGTTTGTTGCCTGTCCCTTGATCGATCCCTTCTGCAACGAGCTCGGCGCGCAGAGATTAGGCGGTCCGTGACGCGTTCTGTCGTGTCAGGTGAAATGGTCGGGGTGGTCAGATTCGAACTTACCCAGCGACAGCGATTCGAGAAGAGCGAGAATCTGTCCTGACGTTTCCCGACAGTAGATCATGGAATTTGGCGGTGATTCTTACCGACAGGCGATTACGGATCTGGTCATTTCAGGTCAGCAAGGGAAGTAACCGGAACGACTTACCCAATTAGGGTAGGAACTTGCCTCGACCTCCGGTCGGGTGTATGTCCCAGTCCCTTTTCCATGGCCTCCCCGTCCCGCGCCAACCTGCAGCTCAAACGCCAACTCGGCGCTGCCGTCCGCACCGGCCGGCGCGCGCGCTGGGAGGCGTCGTTTGACAGCAGCAAACTTTCATTCCTGCCCGACGCGGTGATCAAGCCCCGCCAGGTCGCCGACGTCGGCAAGGTCCTCGCGCTCGCCAACCGGTTCCGCGTCCCCGTCACGGTGCGCGGACGCGGCACAACCCTCACCGGGGCGGCGGTTCCTTTGCGCGGCGGGTGGGTGGTCGATCTCACCGGTTTGCGCCGCATCCGGATCGATGCCGAGACCGGCATGGCGTTCGCGCAGGCGGGCGCAACCAACGCGGCGATCCACGCCGCCGCCGAGGCGAAGGGCTGGTTCTATCCGCCCGATCCCTCCTCCAACGAGTATTGCACGATCGGCGGCAACATCGCCTGCAACGCCGGCGGCATGCACGGCGGCAAATACGGCGTGACGCGCGACTACGTGCTCGCCCTGAAGGGCTTTCTGCCGACCGGCGAATGGGTGCAGTGGGGCACGGCCACGAAGAAGTTCTCGGCGGGTTTCAACCTGCGCGATCTTTGGATCGGCAGCGAAGGGCTCCTCGGAGTGGTGACCGATGCCGTGCTCAAGCTGATCCCCCTGCCGCCGGTGCGCTGGACGCTGCTCACGGCGTTTGCCGACGAGGTCACGGCGTTGCGGGCGGCCCGCGCGCTATTCGCCCGGCGCGTCCAGCCGGCCATCTGCGAGTTTCTCGACCGGTACAGCGTCCAGTGCGCGGAGCGCGCCACCGGAAAGCAGGTGTTTGCGGGGCAGGCGGGCCGGCCGGTCATCCTGATCGAACTCGCCGGCTCGGCGCACGAGGTTGGCGATCAAAAACGTGAAGTCCTGGCGTGGGCGCGGAGCCATGCAGCCGCCTTCCGGGAGGCGCGCAGCCGCGCCGCCGCCGAACAGCTCTGGGCGGTGCGGCGCAAGTGTTCCGGGGCGATGTTCGAACTGGGCGACGCCAAGCTCAACGAGGACATCGCCATCCCCATGCGGCAGTACGAGCGCTTCGCCCGCTTCCTCGAGCGGCTGCGCCGCGAGTCACGCCTGCCCATCCCGACGTTCGGGCACCTCGCCGATGGAAACCTGCACGTGAACATCATGTATCACCGGGAGAATCCAGCCGAGTGCCGCGCAGCCGAATGCGCGGTCCAGCGGTTGATGGAAACGGTGGTGTCGCTGGGCGGGGCGATCTCGGGTGAACATGGCATTGGGCTGGCCAAGACCCCCTTCCTGCGACTGCAGCACAACCCGGCGCAGGTGCGCGCGATGCTCGCGGTGAAGCACGCGCTCGACCCGAAAGGCATCCTGAATCCGGGAAAGATGTTCGAGGTGTTTCAGGTCTGGAAGCATCCCCGGGTGGACGTCCACCTGCCCTGGGACCATTAAGGCGCGCTCTTCAGCATCGCGTCGCGCCGGGCTTTGAATTCGCTGCCATCGCGCCACTGCGGCCACTGGCGTCCGTTGGCAATCTCCAGGCCGACGCCTAGCAGGAACTCCGTGTCCTGTGCGGCCCCCTCCATCGTCCAGTCGGGCCGGACCTTGTCGGTGACCTTGTGGTAGCGCGTCGCGGTGTATTCATCACTCAGCTTCCTGCCGTAATCCGACGGCTTCCCGATGTACTGAAGGCCGGCTTTCGGGTAGTAGGCCGGCACGCCGGCCTTCGCGAATTCAAAGTGGTCGGCGCGGTAGTAGGAACCTTTCTCCGGTTGGGAGTCAGGCACGGTCTGGCGGCCCTGCCGGGTCGCGACGGTCGCGCCGATGTCATCAATTGTTGAGGCGCCGGCGCCGACGATTTCGATGTCGGCCGTGCGTCCCAGGGGATTCATGCCATCCATATTGATGTCGGCCAGGGTCCGGGTGAGCGAGTAAAGCGGATGCTCCACGTAATAGCGGGCTCCGAGCAGACCCTTCTCCTCGGCGGTGGTGGCCAGGAAAAGAACGCTGCGCCTGGCGCGCTGTCCGGGCGGGAGGACGGCGAAGGCCTGGGCGAGTTCAAGCAGGACGGCCACACCGGAGCCATTGTCGAGGGCGCCGCTGAAAATCTGGTTGCCCTTGAGGCTCGGATCGCGACCGAGGTGATCCCAGTGCGCGGAATAGACCACGTATTCACCCGCCAGCTGCGGGTCCGCGCCCGGCAGCCGGGCGACGACATTTTGCGAAGTGACCTCGCGGATGGTGTTGTCGACGACGAACGAGGCCTTTGCTTCAAGCGCGACAGGCCGGAAATCGCGCCGGGCGGCCGCCGCTTTCAGCCTGTCAAAATCGAGGCCGGCGGCCGCCAGCAACTCTTTGGTTGCGTCGAGCGTCAGCCAGCCTTCGACCGCAGCGCGCCCGGCGTTGCCATCGGGCGAGGGCAGCTCAAAGTTCTCCCGGCTCCGGCTGTCCACCACCACCGAAAACGGATAGGCCGCCGGTCCGGTCTCGTGCACGATCAGGCACGCCGCCGCCCCCCGGGCGGCCGCGCTTTCGTACTTGTAGGTCCAGCGGCCAAAATACGACATCGCCGAGCCGCCGAAAACCTTCGGATCGAGTCTGGAGGGATTCGCCGGATCGGGGACGGGCGGGTCGTTGATCAGCATGATCAGCGTCTTGCCACGCACATCCAGGCCTTTGAAATCATCCCACCCGAACTCCGGCGCGGTCACGCCGTAGCCCACAAAAACCACGCTGCTGTCCTTCACCTCGACATGGCCGGTGAAGCGGGGCGAGGGCGCCACGATCTCGCGGATCGCTGCGGGCCGGATTGATTTGCCGCCCACGGTGAAGACCGTGTCCGTTCGCGAAACGATGCCAGTCATCGGGACCGCCTGCAGGTAGGT
>PMBT01000012.1:72687-74009 GCA_003153035.1 Opitutia bacterium | reverse complement strand
GTTTCCGCCAGCGAAAGCTTCGCCTGTTCCAATTGCGAGCGGGCCTGCACCACCCGCCCGGCCGTGGCCCGGCCGTCAAAGATGTTCCACTGGGCCTGGACGCCGGCGGTCCACCCGTGCAGGTTGTCATTCCACGCGGCGGAATACGGATTGCGCATCCACAGATAGCCGCCCACGAGGTCGAACTCGGGCAGGTAGCCGGCGCGGTTGGCCGTGATGTTCTGCTCCCCGGCCTGCTCGAGGCGGGCGAGCCGCTGCAGTTCGGGGCGCCCGGCATGCGCCGCCTCCAGGGCAGCGGTCAGCTCAATCTTCACCGGCTCCCCCACCGCGAGGCTGCCCGAGAATTCCGGCACTTTGGTGGCCCCCGCCCCGCCGGCCGGCGAGACGAAGCCAAGCACCTGTCGCAATTGTTCGATGGCAATCCGGTAGTCGTTGCGCGCCTGAATCAGCGGCGGCTGCCCGTTGGCCAGGGCCACCTGCGCGCGCAGGACGTCGAAATTGGACGTGCTGCCGGCGTTGAAACGGTTTTGCGCATCAACCAGCTGCTTCTCGAGCAGGCGAACATTTTCCTCCTGCACCGTGATCTTCTCCTTTCCCAAAAGCACGGTATAGAATTGCGTCCGCACCGCCAACAACTGCTGGTTGATGATCCCCTCCAGCTCGAGCTCCGCCGCCTCGCGGGTCAGCCGCGCGCCCTTGATGGAAGCCGTGACTCCGCCGCCGGCATACAGCACCTGGCGCGCCTGCAGCGCGATGGTCCAGGTGCTCGTGGTCGGAGGGATATACTGGGAGATCGCCTGGGAATTAGCGGTGTCGCTCCCGCTCGCGCTGACGTTCGGGATTTGTCTCGCCCGCACCTGGATCTCCACGCCCGTCTGCTGGCGGATGCGTTCCCGGGCCTGGCGAATGGTGAAGTTGTTCCCCAGCGCGAAGGCTATGGCGTCCTTCAGTTCGAGCGAGTCAGGCACGAACGGCCCGGAATCGGGCGCGGCCCGAAGACCAGCCCCGGCGAGGCCGATGGCCGCGGCCAGGGCAAAACGTGTGAAGAGAGGCTTCATCGACATAGGGGAAATCATGGGCATGAATCAGACGCCCGGTTGCGGGTGTGATTTCAGTGCCGGCGCAACGGCGCCGGCGCCGGGTTTCTGGCTGTCGGCCTGGTGATCGCGCGCCAGCATGGTGTAGGCGGTGGGCACGACAAACAAGGTGAAGAGGGTGCCGACGCTCATCCCCGTGGCAATGATGAGCCCGATGTGCTGGCGGCTCACCGCCCCCGCGCCAGAGGCAAGAACCAGCGGCATGACGCCGAGCACCATCGCCGC
>PMBT01000012.1:0-72681 GCA_003153035.1 Opitutia bacterium | reverse complement strand
CCCACCTTGGTGTAGATGTTCAGCGAAAGCCCGTGGAAACCGACGCAGATGAACGCCAGCGCGCCCGAGACCGCCAGCGGCACGCTCAGCATGATGATGAGGGGATCGCGGAAGCTCTCAAACTGCGCCGCCAGCACGAGGAAGATGATGATGACCGCAAAAGCCAGGGTGGTGAGGAAGGCGCCGCTCTCCTGCACGAACTGCCGCGACTGGCCGCCGTAGTCGACCGTGTAGCCCTCCGGGAAGACCTCGCGGGCCTTGGCGTTCAGGAAATCGAGCGCCTGCCCCTGGGTGACGCCCGGCTTGGGCACCAGGGTGAGGGTGGCGGCATTCAGCTGCTGGAAGCGATTCAACGACTGCGGTTGCGCCTGGTAACGCACCGATGCCACCGTCGACAGCGGCACGAGCCCGCCCTTGCCGGTGCTGATGTAGTAGTTGCCTAGCTGGTCGGGGTTGAGCCGGAAGATGCGCTCAACCTGCGGGATGACCTTGTAGCTGCGGCCCTGGATGTTGAAGAAATTGACGTAATTGCCGCCGAGCAGGGAACCGAGATCGCCACCAATCTGGGCCATGCTCACGCCAAGCGCGGCGGCCTTGTCGCGATCGACGTCAAGGTAGGCCTGGGCCTGGTCGAATTTGAGGTTGCTGTCGGCATAGAAAAACAGGCCGCTCTTGACGGCTTCCAGAACGAGGGCGTCCGCCACTTGGGAGATGCGGGCCGGATCGTCCGTGGAAACCACGACAAACTGCACGTTGGCACCGCCGGCGCCGGGGAGCGGCGGCCGCAGGAAGGCCAGCATGCGGATGCCGGCCACGCTACCCAGTTTCTGGGTGACTTCCGGCAGCAACTGCATCGTGGTGCGCTTGCGTTGGTCCCAGGGGGTCAACGCCATGAGCGTGATGCTGTTGTTGCTGGCGGGATAACCGTTGATCTGGATCGTCCGCGCGGTCTCCGGGAAGCTCCGGAGGATCTCGGTGATCTCGTCGGAGTAGTCCGCCAGCTGATCAATATTCGCATTGGCCGCGGCCGTGCCGATGGCGATGATCATGCCCTGGTCCTCGTCCGGCGCGAGGTCGGTCTTCGACAGCTGATAGAAAGGCACCAGACTCGCGAAGACAATCAGCGCAAAGGCCACGACCACCGGGCGGTAATCGAGGGTGGAATTCAGCAGGCGTTCATAGGCGCTGCGGATCTTCGCGAACTGCTGGTCCAGGAAGTGGGCGAACCGCTGCTGGCTGCCTTCGTCGTGCCGCAGCAGTTTCGAGCACATCATCGGGGACAGGGTGAGCGCCACCACCCCGGACACGATGACCGAGCCGGCCAGCGTGAATGCGAATTCGCGGAAGAGCGCGCCCGTGAGCCCGCCCTGGAAACCGATGGGGGCGTAAACGGCGGCGAGCGTGATCGTCATGGCGATGACCGGCCCGCCCAGTTCCCGCGCCCCCTTGATGCTGGCCTCAAACGGCGACAGCCCCTCCTCGATGTGTCGGTGGATGTTCTCGACCACGACAATGGCGTCGTCCACCACCAGCCCGATGGCCAGGACCATCGCCAGCAGGGTCAGCAGGTTGATGGTGAAGCCCATCGCCAGCATGAGGAAACACGCGCCCACCAGGGAAAGCGGCATGGCGACGATCGGAATGATCACCGAGCGGACCGTGCCCAGGAATAGGTAGATGATGACGACGACAATCAGCAGGGCCTCGATCAGGGTGCTGATGACCTCATCGATGGCGCTCCGAATGTAATCCGTGGCGTCGTAGGGGATCGAGCCGGACATGCCGCGCGGGAGTTCCGCGATAATCTGGGGAAAGACCTTGCGGACATCGTTGATCACCGTGAGCGCATTGGCAGTCGGCAGGACGTTGATGGCAATGGCCGTGGTCGGTTTGCCCCCGAACTTGACCGTCGATTCATAGTCTTCGGCGCCAAGCACCACGTTGGCCACGTCGCCGAGGTGGATGATGGCGTTGTCCTGTTCCCGGATCACCAGCCGGCGAAACTCGTCGACCGTGTGCAGGTCGGTCGACACGTTCAGATTCACCGAGATCATCGATCCCTTGGTCGACCCGACGGCGGAGAGGAAGTTGTTGGTCGCGAGCGCCTGCCAGACTTGGGTCGGACTGAGCCCGTAGGCGGCGAGCCGGTCGGGCTTCAGCCAGATGCGCATGGCAAAGATGCGGCCGCCGACGATCTGGGCGCTCTGCACGCCGGAGACGGCGTTGAGCTTGGGCTGCACGACGCGGTAGAGGTAGTCGGTGATCTGGTTGGAATCGAGCACATCGCTCGAAAACATGAGGTACATCGCCGCCGTCGACTCGGCCATCTGGACATCGATGACCGGATCCTGCGCGCTGGCGGGCAGCTGGTTGCGCACCTTGTTCACCTTCGAGGTGATCTGGGTGAGGGCGGCGTTCGGGTCGTAGTTGAGCCGCAGATGGACGGTAATCATGCTCACGCTGGGCCCGCTGCTCGACTCCATGTAATCGATGCCATCGGCGCTCGCGATCTCGCGCTCGAGCGGCGTCGTGATGAAGCCGCGCATGAGGTCGGCGCTGGCGCCGACGTACACGGTGGTGATGGTCACAACCGCAATGTCGCTTCGCGGATATTGCCGGATATTGAGCGATTCGATGGAGCGGAATCCGACGAGCAGGATCAGCAGGCTGATGACCGTCGCGAGGACCGGCCGTTTGATGAAGATGTCCGTGAAGTTCATCGCGGCTCAGGGATGATCGGGCGTGGGGGCCGCGGCATTGCTCGGCGTGACCTTGTTGTTGATGACAACGCTGGCTCCGTTGCGCAATTTGAGCTGGCCGGCGGTGACCACGACATCTCCGGGTTTCACCCCCTTGGAGACGGCCACCTGATCACCGCGGGTGGCGCCGGTCTGCACGAACTGTTGGCGCACGACCAGATCGCCGCCTTCCTTGCCCTGGCCCTCCACCACGTAAACGGCGTTGCCGTAGGGATTGTAGACGATGGCGGAGAGCGGCAGGGTGACGACCTTTTCGGAGGCGGGCAACTGCACCTCCACGGAGCCAAACATCCCGGGGCGCAGTCTGCCGTCCGGGTTCTTCAACGTGGCCTGGATCTGGAAATTGCGCGTGGCGTCATCCACGTCGGGGTTCAGGGCGTTCACCGCGCCCGCAAAGACCTCACCAGGATAGGCGTCCACACTGACCCGCACCGGCTGTCCCGCGGCCACCTGCGCCACATTCTGCTGCGGCAGCGCAAAGTTGACGTAAATGGGGTCGAGCATTTGCAGCGTCACCACGGCGGCGCCGCTACGCAGGAACTGGCCAAGACTGACCTGCCGGATGCCCAGACCTCCGTCGAATGGCGCGCGAATGGTCCTCTTGTCAATCACGGCCTTGAGCTCCTCGACAGTCGCGTGCGTTTGCTCGGATGCGGCGGTGGCAGCATCGAGATCGGCCTGGGCATTGGTGCTCTGGGCGCGCAGTTCCTTGGCGCGATCAAGGTTGAGCCGCGCCAGCACGGCGCCCGCCTGGGCGTTGGCGAGTTGCGCCTCCTCGGCCGAAATGTCCTGCTGGATCAGCAGGTCCCCGGCCTTCACCGTGGCGCCCGATTCGAACGCGATGCGGGTGACCGCGCCGTCAAGCTGAGCGTTGACGATGATGCCTTGAACGGCGGCCAAGCTGCCGACCGCATGCAACGTCGGTTCCCAAGTCAGTTCCCGGGCTTCGGTGACCGAGACCGTCGCCGGCGGCGGCTTCTGCGCCGCCATGGCCTTGTTCATCATGTAGCGCCCGTAAAGTTTGTAGCCCAGGACGCCTCCGACGAGGAGGCCCATCGCGAGCAACATCAGGATCATTCTCTTGGCCATAGGAGCAGCGGGTTGAGGATTGGATCGGCAGCGGAAAAGTACGTTGGCAGACCATAAGAGCTGCTTAACCACTTTCGCAAGTCCGTCCACCAATCTTGCGCGGCTTGGGCGGATCCGCTGTTCCCGGGAAAGAGCGCTTGCGCCGTGACCAGCCTCGGTGAGGGCCGTCTCGGGTCGGCCGCGAGGCGGGCGCACTCGCCGGACCCCCGGGCTGCGAGTTTTCTCTCGTCACCGGAAAACTGCGGTTGGCGCGTTTGGTTACAGCGAATTCGCCGCCGCGACGACCGCATCCGCGGTGATGCCAAGCTCCTTCATCGCCAGTGGCGCCGGGGCGCTCAGGCCGAATCGGTCGATGCCGACCACTTTGCCGTCCAGCCCGACGTATTCGCGCCAGAGCGGCGTTACGCCCGCCTCGATGGACACGCGTTTGCGGCACGACGGCGGCAGGATCGCGTCACGGTACTCCGCGGGTTCGCGGTTGAAGCGCTCGAATGAGGGCATCGAGACCACCCGCACCCCGGCCCCAAGCACCTTGGCCGCCGCGATGGCGAGCTGCAATTCGCTGCCCGTCGCCAGCAGGATCTGCGTGAGCGGAGCGGTTTCCTGGACCGCAACGTAGCCGCCCTTGAGCACGCCGGCGCGGCGGATGTGCGGCGGGATCTCGTTGAGATTCGGCACCGCCTGGCGGGTCAACGCGATCAGCGTCGGCCCGTCCGTGCGCTCCATGGCAGCGGCAAACGCAGCCGCGGTTTCTTCCGGGTCGGCCGGACGGATCACGTCGAGCCCCGGGATCAGCCGCAACGACGAGATCGTTTCGACCGGTTGGTGAGTGGGCCCATCCTCGCCGACTCCGACCGAATCGTGCGTGTAAATGTACACCACCGGCAGATGCGAAAGCGCCGCCAGACGCATCGACGGCCGGCTGTAGTCGGCGAAGACCAGGAAAGTCGCGCACGACGGTCGGAACAGCCCGTCGTAGGCCACGCCGTTGTTGATCGCCGCCATCGCGTGCTCGCGGATGCCGTAGCGCAGGTTCCGGCCGGCGCGGTTGGTCCGGTCGAAATCCCTGTCGGCCGCGATGTAGTTGAGCGTCGAGCCATGAAGGTCGGCGCTGCCTGAAATGAGCAGCGGCAGTTCCGCGGCGATCGGCTGCAACACGTCCCGGCCCGCGGCGCGGGTGGCGAGCTTGGCCTCGGCTGGAAACACCGGTATCTTCTCCATCAGCGCGGCGGCGCTGGGCTGAGCCGAACGCGAGTCGAGCAGGGCTGCCTTGTCGGGGTTGGCGGTCCGCCAGGCTTCATAGGTCTTCTTCCACCGACTGCCGGCGCGGATCAGACGCTTCTTGTGGTCCGCAAAATAGGCCCGCACCTCGTCGCTCACGAAGAAATGCTGTTCCGCCGGCAGGCCGAGCCCGGCGCGCGCGGCGTCGGCGAATTTTGCCCCGCCCTCTCCATGGCCCTTCGACGTGCCCTGCACCTCCGGAATCCCCTTTCCGATGATGGTCTTCGCGATGATGAGCTGCGGCCGGCCCGTTTTCGCCCGCTTCGCGCGGTTGATCGCCTTGAGGATGGCTGCGAGATCGTGCCCGTCGGTCAGCGTCTGCACATCCCAGCCGATGGCCTTGAAGCGCGCCGCCGCGTTCTCGCTCTGCGTCTTCGCCGCCATTGCATCCAGCGTGACGTCGTTCGAGTCGTAAATGAGGATGAGGTTGTCCAGTCCCTGGTGGCCGGCGAATGCGGCGGCCTCCATGCCCAGGCCTTCCTGCATGCAACCGTCGCCGGCGAGGCAGATCACGTGGTAGTCAAAGATCGGGTGCTCGGGCGTGTTGAAGCGGGCGGCGGCCATCTGCCCGGCCATCGCCATGCCGACGGCGTTGCCCACGCCCTGGCCCAGCGGACCGGTGGTGCATTCGACTCCGGGCGTGGCGCGAAACTCCGGATGGCCCGGGGTCTTGCTGTGGAGCTGCCGGAAACTCTTCAGGTCCTCGAGGGACAACGCGTAGCCGCTGAGATGCAGCCAGGTATAGAGAAACATGCTCCCGTGGCCGGCGGACAGCACGAAGCGATCACGGTTGAGCCAGCGGGGCTCGTCGGGGTTGTGCACCAGCGTGTGCCCAAAGAGCACGGCGCCGATTTCCGCATCGCCCAACGGCACTCCCAGGTGGCCGGAAGCGCACTTGTGGACGGCATCGATCGCCAGACCGCGCGCCTGGGCGCAGGCTTTGGCAAGTATCTCGGTATTGAGCTTCATGGGAAAAACATGATTGAACCGCGGATTACGGTATTGAACTCGGGGCCAAACAAAAAGCGAGTCCCGTGGGACTCGCTCGCAGCCCGCGGGTGAAACCGGGCCTAACTTGCGGTGGGGGCTTCCGGCGCCGGGGCGGCGGGAACCGGTTCCGAGGCGGCGGCGGCCGCGACGGCCTCGGCTTCCGCGTCATACCGCTTCTTCTTGACCGCCATGGCCGCCTTGCCGGTCCGGGTGCGCAAGTAGTACATGCGGGCCCGCATCGTCTCGCTCTCGCTCTCGATCTCGATCTTGTCGATGTTGGGCGAGTTCACCGGGAACACGCGCTCCACGCCCTCGCCATAGCTGATGCGGCGGACCGTGAACGACTCGTGGATGCCGTGGCCCTTGCGGGCGATCACGACGCCGGAGAAAATCTGGATGCGTTCCTTGTCGCCTTCGCGCACCTTCGTGTGGACACGCACGCCATCGCCCACCTTGAAGGGAGGCAGGCTCTTATTGAGCTGATGGGCGGTGATTTCTTTGATGATCGGGTTCATGTTGATTCTTCTCCAGTAAATCGGGCCTGACCTGACGGGTTTTCTCGATACGCCGCGCGAGCCGCCATTTCTCGATCTCGCCGTGGTGCCCCGAAAGAAGCACTTCCGGCACGGACATGCCGCGAAATTCGGCGGGCCGCGTGTATTGAGGAAAGTCGAGCAACTTGCTGGTGAAACTTTCGCTCGTCAACGACTTTTCCTCTCCGAGCACGCCGGGAATAAAGCGGGCCAGCGCGTCGATGACCACCGCCGCCGCCAGCGTACCGTTGGTCAGCACATAGTCGCCGATGCTGATCTCCTGGTCGATCACTTGGTCGCGGATCCGCTGGTCAATCCCTTCGTAATGCCCGCTGAGCAGGATAAGATGTTGCTGGTGCGAGAGCTCCTCCGCCAGGCCCGGGCTGAGCGGGACGCCGTCCGGGGTGAGATAGATTCGCCGGCAACCGGGCTTCTGGAGCTGTTCGATGGCGGCAAACACCGGCTCGGGCTTGAGCACCATGCCCGCGCCCCCGCCGAAGGGCCGGTCATCCGCCGTCTTGTGCTTGTCGGTGGTCCAGTCGCGCAGGTTGTGGACCTTCACCGACAGGAGCCCGCTCTCGACGCCCTTGCCCAAGATGCTCTCCGCCAGGAAGCCGTCGAGCATCCGCGGGAACAGCGTGAGAATGTCGATGTGCAGCGGCATGAGCGGGACCGATTTAAACCACGAAGGTCGTGAAGATCACGAAGGAAATGAAAAAGCCCCGGTTTTCACCGAGGCTGGGCGGAAGGCCTTCTCAGGGCTTCGTGCTCTCCGTGCCTTCGTGGTGGATAGGCCTCAGGCCGGCGTGGCGGCGGGAGCAGGAGCCGCGGCAACCGCGGCCTGCCGGCGGCGTTCCTTCTTGATGAGCGCGTGCATCGTGTCCGTCGGCTTGGCGCCCTTGCTGGCCCAGTAATCGACGCGGTCGAGCTTGATCTGCAGCGGGTTGCCCTTGGCCTCGGGCGTGTAGGTGCCGAGGATCTCCACGGCGGCGCCGTCGCGGCGATAACGCTCTTCAGTCACCACGACCCGGTAAATAGGCTTGTGCTTGGTGCCGATGCGGGAAAGACGGATCTTGAGAGCCATGATGGATGCGGACGGACGTTGAGTCGTTTGGAAAAGCCGTTGAGTGCACCGGGCGGCCATTTTCTTGTCAAGCCCCTTCCCGCCGCCGCGTTGAGCCGCCACGAAGCATTCTGCCGAACCGTACAATACCTACTTGCCTGCCGTGTCGAACCCCTGGCGAAGGCAGGTCAAGCCACATGCCGCATGCGGATTTCGCTGATTATGCCGAGCCAATCAGGATCCCCGCGATGAACACGAGCAAGCCGCCGAGGATGACCTGAAACGCCGCCGACAGGAACCGCGTGTCCATGTAGTGGTGGCGGATCCAGGAGATGGCGATCAGTTCGACGAGCACCACGCCGGCCGCCACCCCGGTCGCCAGCCCGAAATTGGGGATCAGAAATGGCAACGTGTGACCGATGCCGCCGAGCGTCGTCATGAGGCCGCAAACCGCACCCCGCAGCCACGGATGCCCGCGCCCGCTCAAGGCGCCGTCATCCGACAGGGCCTCGGCGAAGCCCATGCTGATGCCGGCTCCCACGGACGCCGCCATGCCCACGAGAAACGCGTCCCAGCTGCTGCGCGTGGCGAAGGCCGCGGCAAACAGCGGCGCGAGCGTCGATACCGACCCGTCCATGAGCCCCGCGAGCCCGGGCTGCACCACCTGCAGCACGAACATCCGGCGCTGCGTGGCCTCCTCCTCGGCGCGGGCGCCCGACGCAGTCTGCTCCTTCTCGAAATGCTCGGCCAGCTCGCTGTGCTGGCGCTCGGCCTGCGCCAGGTCGCCCAGCAACTGGCGGATGCCGGCGTCCGTCGTGCGCGCGGCGACGGCCTCGTAGAACTGACGGGTCTCGAACTCCATCATCTCCGCCTCGCGGCGCACCTGCGCCACGGTCAGCACTCGGGCCTGCCAGAGCGGCTTGCGGTCCACGAAGCCCCTCACATCCTGCCGGCGCATCAGGGGAATGTGCTCCCCGAAACGGGTGCGGTAGGCATCGAGCAACTGGTGGCGGTGGCTCGACTCCTCCGCCTGCATCACGGTCAGCGCCGCGGCCGTTGCGGGATAGTCGCCGCGCAACCGCTCCGCGAATTCCCCGTAGATTTTCCCATCTTCCTCCTCGAGGGAGATGGCAAGCGCGAGGATTTCGCGCTCGGTGAGTTCATGAAAGGCCTTGGCCATGGTTGCCTCCGGACTGGGTTAAGCCACCGCTCATGTCGCAGACGGCACGATACTGCGCCTTCGCCGGGCGTTTGGCAACGCGGCTGTGGCGGAAATGTCTCCATCCTGTAGGAAGCCTGCTCGCCCGTTCGACGGTTCAGGGTCCCGAGCCTGTCGAGGGACAAGCGATTCTTTGACTTCTGTCTTGGATAATCAGCCCCGAACCCGTAATGGGGTCCGAGGGTCAACTAAACCTCTGTTCCTCGGTAAAAACCAGTGCCAGAGAATACTGCGACATCCTATGTGGGCGTGAATATCGGTGCCCTGACGGTGAAGGTGGTGGCCCTGCGAGAGGTCGCCAGGGACGCCCGGGTCGTCGCGCATCTGGGCCGGCCGCTGGAGGTCCTCACCGAACTGCTCGCCGGTCCCGAGTTTGCCGGCGCCGCCTATTTCGCCGTCTCCGGCCATCTCGGCCACATCCCCGAGGTGGCCGCCATCCAGCGGGCGTTGCGCGAGANNAGCGGCGAATTTTTTGTGCAGCAGATCGGCCGCATGGGGCTCGGTCTCGAGGAGGCCATCCGCCGTTCGCCGGCCGGACACGTCGTGCCACTGGCCTCCCGCTGCTCGGTGCACTGCAAATCGGATATCACGCACAAGCTCAATCGCAAGGAGGCCTCCCCCGAAGACATTCTGCGCACGCTGCACGACAACATGGCCAACAAGGTGATCGCGCTGATGGAGAAGGCTCAGCGCGAGCTTCGCCGGGTGCTGTTGATCGGCGGCCTGACCCGCAATGCGGCGATGCTGGCCGCGTTGCGCGAGAAGCTGCCCGGCACGGAGTTTGTCACGCTTCCGGAGAGTCCGTGGTTCGAAGCCTGGGGCTGCGCCCTGCTCGCCCGCGACGAGCCTCGCCATGAATCCCCGAAAGTCCCGCGCCAGCCGGGCCTCGGCCGCCTGCCGCCGCTCCATCGCTACGCCGGCCGCGTGCAGGTCATCCCTGCGCCGCAGCGGCAGGCGCCGTGCGATGGTCCGCTGGTTCTCGGCGTGGACGCGGGCTCGACAACCACCAAGGTGATCCTGCTCGATCCGGCGACGCGCAGCATCGTGGCCTCGCATTACCAGCGCACCCGCGGTGATCCCGTGACGGCGACCCGCGAATGCCTGCGGGCCTTAGTCGACCAGGTGGGCGACCGGCCGGTCGGGCTCACGGGCACGACCGGCTCGGCCCGGGAACTCCTCGGCGCCTATCTCGGCACAGAGCATGTCTACAACGAGATCTCCGCGCATGCGGCCGGGGCGACGCACTTCGATGCGGACGTGGACACGATCTTCGAGATAGGCGGCCAGGACTCCAAATACATCCTCCTGCGCAACGGCGTGCCCATCGACTATGCGATGAACAACGCGTGCTCGGCCGGCACCGGGTCCTTCCTCGAGGAAAGCGCGCAGGGCGACCTCGGGCTCGCCGCCGCCGACATCGCCGGCATCGCCCTGGCCGCACCCTCCCCGGTGCACTTCAAGACGACCTGCGCGGCGTTCATCAACTCCGACATCCGGCTGGCCCAGCAGCAGGGCCACTCGCGTGACGACATTGTGGCCGGGCTGGCCTACGCGATCGCCGGCAACTATCTGACCCGGGTCAAGGGACCGCGCGCCATGGGCAAGAAGGTTTTCCTGCAGGGCGGCGTGGCCCTGAACCGCGCGGTCGGCCATGCCTTCGCCCACAGCGTCGACCGTCCGGTCGTGATTCCGCCCAGCCCGGAATTGCTTGGGGCCCTCGGGGTCGGGCTGCTGGCCCTCAAACGCTGCCCTGCTTTCCCCGGCTCCGCGACCGATCTGCGCGGCCTCGCCGCGCCGGAAATGAAACTCGTGGGCCAGTTCACCTGCCGGGCCTGCAAACTGTTTTGCAGCATCGACCGTTTCGAGGTGGCCGGCCGGAGATTTCCGTTCGGCGGCCGCTGCAGCCTGTACGAGAACGTATGGAAGCGGAAATCCCGCAGCGCCGGGGCGCCCGACCTCGTGGCGCAGCGAGCTGATCTGGTCTTTGGCGACACCACGAGATTCCTGACGCCGCCGGCGGGGTCCGCACCAGCGCTGCGCTCCCGCCGCCAGCGCGTTGAACAGGCGTACGAAGACGCCAAATCGTTTCTCGAGGACTCGTGGGGGCGCGGCAGCCGCGCGGCGCTGGCCAGCGCAGCCCGCATCGGCATCCCGCGGGCGCTGACGACGCATTCGCTGTATCCCCTCTACGCGACATTCTTCGCGGGACTGGGCGGTGAGGTCGTGCTGTCCGGGGTGGACCCGCAGGGCGACCTGAAATCGCATTCCGGCTTCTGTTTCCCCGTGCAGATCGCGCATGGGGCGGTGCTGGACCTCGCCCGGCAGGGCGTGAATCTCATCTTTCTGCCGCACGTGCTGCGCATGCCGCAGCCCAACGCCTGCCGGGACTCGTATCTCTGCCCCATCACGCAGGCCGGCCCCTACTTTATCGCCAAGGCGTTTCCCGACATCCGATTCCTGTCCCCGTTGCTGGATTTCACCAATGGCTACGAGGGCAATCCGGCGCTGGTCGAGCTGGTGGTCCGGGAGCTCGGGACCCGCCGCGAACTGGCCGAGCAGGCATGGGCGGCCGCCGTCCGCGCCCAGACGGAGACCGAGCGCGCGCTGCGCGAGTTGGGGCAACGCGCGCTCGAGCAGGCGGTGGCGGCGGGCCAGCCGGCGGTCTTGCTAAGCGGCCACAGCTACAATGCATTCTCCCCGGAAGCCTCGCAATCCGTGGGCCGGAAGCTCGCCAGCATGGGCATCACGGTGATCCCCGCCGACTGCCTCATGCCGGTCGGCCGCGGTCCCACTGCCTGGCACTTTGCGAACCAGATCATGAATGCCGTGGCCCTCGCCCGGCAGCACCCGAACCTGTTCCTCCTTTGCGTCAGCAATTTCAGCTGCACCATCGACGCGTTCACGCACTCCATGCTCGCGTCCGAGCTGGGGGCGAAGCCGTACCTGATCCTTGAGATCGACGCCCACACCGCCGACGCAGGCGTGCAGACCCGCCTGGAGGCATTTCTCGACATCGTCCGGAGCTACCGCGAAGTGCAGGCCAGCCATGGCCGGAAGTTTTCGCCGTGCCGCCTGACGAAGGCCGGCCAGGTCATCCGCTCGAACGGAGAGAAGGTCCCGCTGACTGATCCGCGGGTGAAATTCTATTTCCCCAACTTCTCGCAGTACCACTCCGAGACCCTCTCGCTCCTGACCATCCGCTGGCTGGGGTTGCACGCCGGCGAAGCGCCCCCGCTGGACCAAAACCAGCTCGAACGGGGTCTCCAATACACCTCGGGCCGCGAGTGTCTGCCCCTGCCGCTGTCCATCGGGCAGCTGCTCCGGATCCATGAGAACCGCCAGCCTGGCGAGATCGCAGGATTCCTCAGCGTGAACGGCGGGGCCCCCTGCGTCAGCGACTCCTACCTCGGCTACTTCGAGCGTTTCATCGCCGAGCAGCAACTGTCTGACCTTTTTCTGGTCAGCGCTGTCGCGGAGAACGACTACCTCGGTTTCGATGCGCTCACCCTGGCCAAACATCTGACGCCGGCCGTCCTCCTGGCGGACATCCTCGTGGAGATCGAACACGTCCTGCGCGTGGCCGGCGCTCCGGGCGCCGTGGAGCAGCTCCGCGGCGAGTGGCGCCGCTTTGCGGCCGCGGCGGCGTCGCCCGACCAGTTCCACGCCGCGCTGCCCGCGTTCGTCGAGCGGCTCGCGGCGCTGCCGCGCACGCGGGATCCCCAATCGTGTCCACGCGTCGTGGTCACCGGCGACTTCTACACCCGCTTCAGTTCGTTCTTCATGGCCGGCGTCCGCGACCTCTACGCCGAGCACGGGATCATTCTCAAGCCGGTCGATATGGCCGACTTCTTTCTCTACGATACCTATGATGGCGCGGTCGGAGCCGCCCACGGTTGGGGGATGAAACCGGGCGGTTTCGCCTTCGCCAAGGCCTGCACCCGGATCTTCCAGCCCGATGGCAAGCAATACCTGCAACAGTGGCTGAGCTACCAGGCGGAGCGCAAGGTCGAGCAATACTACCGCTTCCTGTTCCGCAAGACCGGCCTGCTCGTGGCAGGGGGCAATGATGTCTCCTCCCTGTTTGAGACCGCCTCCGAGCACGTCTCCCCTACCATCTATGGAGAAATCATCCCCGCGGTGGGCAAGGGCCTGGAGGCCGACAACGAGGGTTACGACGGCATTATCCTCCTCGGTCCGTTCAACTGCCTGCCCTACCGGATCTCGGAGGCCATTCTCAAGCCGCTCAGCATCCAGCGCGGCATGCCCATCCTGACCTATGAGAGCGACGGCTATGCGGTCGCGCCCTCGTTCCTCCGGCAGGTGGACGTGCACATCCAGCAGGTGATCGCGCACGCCGCCAGCAACCGCGTGGAGTCAGTGCTCACGGCCGGCCGCCTTCCGGAATTGCTCCGGGCCGCGGTGGGCCGGCTGCGGTGAGCGCTCGGGAGTTTTCTCGGACTCGGCAGTTGAAGCAGGTCACAGAGGGCACGGAGTCTCGGAAGGAGAGCACAGAGGAATCCTCAGGGATGGGCTGGTATCCCCCGAGAACCTAACCTGGCTGGTGCCAGTCCGGATTTCGACCTTTTCATCCCGACGCTCTGTGTTCTCATGCATTCTCTCTGTGCGCTCTGTGACGAACTGCTGAAACGAAGTTCATCCCGGAAGTTGACCGGGGCCGGGATCTTCGCTTTCGTCGGCCGAGGCCGGATTGTCGCCCCTGACAATCCTGGCCGGATATCACGGTTCGGCCCAAACAGGAAAATCACATGCCTACCGCAATCGTTCTCTTCAAAGTGGACCCAAAAAAAGTCACCGGCACGGCGGAAAAGCTCTTGGACATTCCGGCCGTTACTGACGTCTATTCAATCTCGGGCCGGTACGACCTCCTGGCCATCATCAAGTGCGATTCCGTCGACATGATCGAGTCGGTGATCACGGATCATTTGCTCAGGACCGAAGGCATTGTTGAAAGCGAGACGATGTTCGCATTCCGAAGCTACGACAAGCGAGCGGGCGGAAGCGCCGTCGACGTTGACTGAGAGGCTGAGAATCCGCTTGCCCCGGAGCCACGCCCCGGCCGTCAATTCTCCCACCCTATGCTGAAAGCCGGAATCGTCGGGTTGCCCAACGCGGGAAAGTCCACCCTCTTCAATGCGATCACCCGCTCGCACAAGGCGGCGGTGGCCAATTATCCGTTCTGCACCATCGAGCCGAATGTCGGCGTCGTCACGGTGCCGGACGACCGCCTGGCCCACCTGGACCAGATCTTCAAGACCGGCAACCTCATCCCGACGGTCATCGAGTTCTTCGACATCGCCGGTCTCGTCGCCGGGGCCAGCAAGGGCGAGGGGCTGGGCAACCAGTTCCTTGCCAACATTCGCGAAGTCGACGCGATCGTGCACGTCGTCCGCTGTTTCGACGACGACGACGCGCCCCACCCGATGGGCTCGATCGATCCGATTCGCGACATCGAGGTCGTGACGACCGAACTGGTTCTTTCCGACCTCGACGCGGTGAGGAAACGCATCGAAAAGGCCCACAAGCGTGAGCGGAGCGGGGAGAAGGATGCGCCCGCCGAGCTCGCGCTGCTCGAACGGCTCGTCCCCCACCTCAACGCCGCCAGGCCCGCGAACACACTTGAGGTGCACGAGGATGAACCGCGCCTGCTGCGCCTGTTCCAGCTCCTGACCACCAAGCCCGTCATCTATGCCGCCAACGTTGCTGAGGGCGACCTGGCCACCGCCGCGCAGAATCCATTCGTCCAGAAGGTCGCCGAATTTGTGCGCGCGCACCACGACTCCTCCCTCGTGCCGGTCAGCGCGAAGATCGAGGCCGAGCTCGCCGACCTGTCGCCGGGGGAGGCCCAGGAGTTTCTGAAGGACCTCGGGGTCGGGGAATCCGGCGGCTCCTCGCTGATCCGCGCCACCTACTCCCTGCTCGGGCTCATCACCTTTTTCACCCATAATGAAAAAGAGGTGCGCGCCTGGACGGTCCGGAAGGGCGCGAAGGCGCCCCAGGCCGCGGGGGTCATTCACACCGACTTCGAGAAGGGCTTCATCAAGGCCGAGGTTATCTCTCACGAGGAACTCGTGAAGCTCGGCAGCGTGCACCACGCCCGTGAAGTGGGTCACTACCGCATCGAGGGCCGGGACTACGTTATCCGCGACGGCGACGTGGCTCTCTTCCGTTTCAACGTCTGAGCTTCTCTCGGCGGAGCGGCTGGCCTGCTCTGCGACCACTGAGAGGCTGGGGCACCGAGGGAGCCGATCCGGGCGATGCACCGCGTTGCGCGCGCTGTATCGGGATGAATCTGGATGCTACTTTGCCACGAAAGAGCCTACTGTAGCACATAGTTCACAGGGATGATCGCTTTGAGTTTTTTGCGCTCCTTCGTGGCTACTCCGGTGATTGTTCCCGCCGAAGATTTGCTCTTCGTGCGCTTCGTGCCTTCGTGGTTTCACTGAATGGCGCCATTCGCGGTCCGCGCTGACAACCGTTGTTGTCACTTCGGCAAAGTCCCTCCAGAATTCATCCAACAAAACGACGATTCGTGTTCGCTCACTTCTACTCTTCCACCCCTTCCGAAAATGCGTGTGCTCATTGCAGACAAGTTTGAACAATCCGGTCGCGACCGTTTGGCGGCCAGCGGTTGCGAAGTCCTGTATCAGCCCGGCACCAAGGACGAGGCTCTCGTCCTGGCCATTCAGCAATCCCGGCCCGACGTGCTGGTGGTGCGGTCGACGAAGGTGACGCAGAAGATGCTGGAGTCCGGCGCGCTGAAACTCGTCGTGCGCGCCGGCGCCGGCTTCAACACCATCGACGTCGTGACCGCATCGCGCCGCGGCATCTACGTGTCGAACTGCCCGGGCAAGAACTCGATCGCCGTGGCGGAACTGGCCTTCGCCCTGATCCTGGCCCTTGATCGCCGCCTCGCCGAGAACGTGATCAGCCTGCGGAAAGGCGAATGGAACAAGGAGCTCTATTCGAAGGCCCGGGGACTTTTCGGCCGCACCCTCGGCTTGATCGGCCTCGGCCAGATCGGCCTCGAGATGCTCCCGCGCGCCCGCGGATTCGGACTACCGGTCGTGGCCTGGAGCCGCAGCCTGACCCCCGAGCGCGCTGCCCGACTCGGCATCCAGTTCAAGTCTACCCCGGAGGAGGTCGCGGCGTCGGCCGATTTCGTCAGCGTGCATCTCGCGCTGAATCCCGCCACCAAGGGTCTCCTGGGGTCCCGATTTTTCAGTACGATGCGCGAAGGCGCCTATTTCATCAACACCGCCCGCAGCGAGGTCATCGACCAGGCGGCGCTCTCCCAGGCCATCACGGACCGCAAGCTTCGCGTGGGACTCGATGTCTACGCCGCCGAGCCGGCCGGCGGCACGGGTCCGTTCGCCGACCCGCTCGGGCAGAGCGCCAGTGTCTACGGCACGCATCACATCGGTGCCTCTACCGAACAGGCCCAGGAAGCCATCGCCGCCGAGACCGTACGGATCATTGAGACCTTCAAGGAAACCGGCGAGGTGCCCAATGCCGTCAACCTGGCGCAGCGCACGCCCGCCACCCACCGGCTGGTCGTGCGCCACCTGGATCGCCCCGGCGTGCTGGCCGCCGTGCTGGACACCCTGCGCGCCGCCCAGATCAACGTCCAGGAGATGGAGAATGTGATCTTCGATGGCGCCGAGGCCGCGGTGGCGTATATCAACCTGGACAAGGCGCCGCTGCCGGAGGTCCTCGAGCGCTGCCGCACCGAGAACGCCAACATCATCGAACTCACGCTCCTGCCGATCCTGCGCGAATGATCCGGCGCGACGGCGCCATTTTGCCGATCCGGAATCACGCCATTTAGGTGGGGCGCGTTTTCCCCAACGCGCCGGCATTTGGCTTTCGTAAGTTTCACCACGAAGTCACGAAGCGCACGAAGATCCGGCCGCTGCGCCAGGGCAAAAGCCGACGGTCAAGATGCCAAGGCAATGCAGGGCGCTGCTCAATCGATACAACCTAGTGGTATCACCCTGCGCCTTATGTGCTTTTTGCGGCCGCGTATCCTTCCTTTGTGCCTGTGGTCGGCACTTCTCATCTAGCCGCCCAATCTGTTGATCGGAGGCAACAGAGCTCACCGAGGTGAGCCTGACGCGGTGGCGGTCGTTTCAATAAACCGGTGCCCCATCAGGGATCCTCCTTGCTTAAGGCGAAATGCAGGAGGCGGATTTTCCCACGAACCAAGGCGACGACTTCGTTCCGGGATTTCAGGGGAGGCGCGAGTGGCATTTGGAGTCGACAAGGCAGGCTCCCGTCGCATTATTTTAGAATTCTTCGAAGAGTTCCCAGGTCGGTCAAGAATCCAAGCTGATTTTTTCCAACTTTCGAATGAACAACCACGTACAGATCTGGATATACCGATACTGCGTCGGCCTATCCACGGAAGGGGTTCAGTCCCGCCAGATTCCAGACCTGGATTTTCTCAACCCCTTGCCCTCTGGCCGGATATCCAATTCAATATGCCGACAGTCGGTGGCATAAACACAGTTCGGCATAAAACATGAAACCCAACGCAAAGCTGCACCTAAAGAGCGCGCTTTATTGCGGCCTGTTGGCCGGCATGAGTTGGTTCAGTTCTATCGAGTATTCGCGTAAGGTCGGCGTCGTCGAAGAGAACTTCTACCCTATCGGGCTGGCATTTCTCCTGAGCGGCACGGTGGCAGTCTATCTCGCATATCGATGTATGAAGGAAGCCGGTATTCGGCTCGAACGAGGTGACGCCGTGAGAAACGGGAAATGGATTCAGGACTGGGCCGTCGTCGTCTACGCGCTCCCTCTTTTGTTCAGCCGGCAGATCGGATCCCATTCGTATGAGCCAAATGGCGCGTTCGCCACGGCGACACGCGGTTACGGGAACGCCTTGTCGCCGTTGATTTCTCTCCTGGCTGTGGCCGGCATGCTCGCCTTCCAGATTCTTTCCCGACGGTCTGACGGTAGAAAAGAGCCGAACCAGGCACCGCTGCGAATGCCGGTCAGCGTCATGCCGGCTGTTGACGCACCCGTCGCGCCGCCTCCCGGCTTCGCAGCTCTGTAACCTTCCACTCAAACCATAGAGATTCTTAACCGTCAAATGTAACCCTATTATATAAGGAAGTTGATATGAAGCACCTAATTCCAGTAATGCCCTTTCTTATCATGCTCACTGGATGTAGCTTTGCCACTAAAGGAAGCATCATCCCGACATATCAAAGTCCCAAAACAGTTTTATTGGTCTTAGATATGCAGGAGGATTTTCTCGGCGAAAATGCCAAAATGCCGATTGATAAGGAGCAAATCCCTGTTATTACTGCCGTGGCAAATAGCCTTATCGATGAGTTTGAAAGGGACGGTAAGCTGATTATCTATGTGAAAAGTGAGTTTCCGAAGAACGCGATAGGAAACAATATTCGTCATCATGCTGCAATGGAAGGAAGTCCCGGTGCGAATATTTTCGGCCAAATTAGGATTAGCGGCAGCGCCATCTTTTCAAAAAAAGAACCCGATGCATTTAGTAATAAAGAATTTGAGCAATATTTGATGGCAAATCAGGTAAACCGGTTAGTGATAACGGGTGTGTATGCGGATCAATGCGTATTGTATACAACCTTGGGAGCGCTAAATAGAGGATATCAGATAAAGTTTGTTAGGAATGGTGTTGGGAGTAGTTCGGAAGAAGCAGTGCGTAGTGCCTGTGAAACAGTTAAGAAAAGCGGGGCGGAAGTGATTGAATATAAGCCTAACCTTCGCATAGAGTAGACCGTTTTACCTGTCATGAATCTTGCGGTCGCTTCCCTCGGTCAGATTCACGCCAGTCAAAGCCGGCCACTCCTGCGGACGTTTGGCCTAAGTACATCCATAACCGATGCGCAGAAAAGACAAAGAGACCACCGACCGCCCGATTATTGACAACGTCCTTTCGACCGCGTCGATTTGCCGCCTCGCCATGGTCGATCGCGGCGAGCTCTGCCTCATCTCCGTCAACCGCGGCTATCGCGATGGCGCCCTGTACGTCCGCTCCGCCTCTGCCGGCCGCAAAATCGACGTTCTCTGCCGACACCCTCGGGTCTGCTTCGAGATCGAGAGTTCGGCTGTTATCACCCAGCATGCCGAACCGTGCCACTGGGGAACCAAGGCGCGGTCCATCGTTGGATATGGTTCGGTTGAAATCATTTCGGACTGCGAAAAGAAAAGACACGGTCTGGACATCATAATGGCCCAGCACGGGAAGACAGGCCCGAACCGGTATGATGAGAAGCAGTTGTTAGCGGTCGTGATCCTCCGGGTCGCGATTGAGAGCATCACCTGCAAGCAACTGGGGCATTGGGATGAAGGAGCGCCGCACCAGGCCGCGGAGCCAGCTCGCGCCAGCGGCGCTTCCGGCTCACTTTGAGCGTTCGGCAAGGAAACGCCGCTATCCAAATCGCGGGGAACTAAGAATGCCCAGCAGGATCGACCAGTCACAGCGGAAAGCCGCAAGAGTCGTGGGACTGGCTTATCTTGTCGCCATGGCAGTGTCGGTGTTTGCCGAGTTTTATGTGCGCGGCCATCTGGTCGTCGCCAATAGCGCGGTGGACACCGCCCGGAATATTATGGCGCACGAACGACTCTTTCGCGTCGGTATCGCCAGCAGTCTCTTAGTCTTTGCGATCGATCTGGCACTGATCGCAGCCCTTTACGTGGTGCTTAAACCGGTCAGCCAGAACCTCTCCCTGTTTGCAGTATTCCTGCGACTCGTGGAAACCACCGTGGGCGCGGCGGCGACGCTCAGCGATTTTGACGTTTTGAGAATCCTCAGCGGAGCTGACTACTTGCGGGTGATCGAAACCGATCGATTGCAGGCCTTGGCGAGGCTGTCGCTTGGCGCGCACGGCGCCGGCAATACCGTGGTTTTTGTGTTTCTTGGACTGGGGTCCACGGTTTTTTCCTATCTTTGGTTCAAGGCTAACTACATTCCTCGCGCGCTGGCGGCCTTGGGAGTATTCGGATCGTTGCTGCTGGCGGCTGGTCCCTTCGCCTTCATCATCGACCCAAACCTCGCGGCAATATTCTCCCCGTGGTATCTGGCGCCGATCGGAGTGTTCGAAGTGACGATGGGGTTCTGGCTTTTGCTAAAGGGACTACCAGCGGAGGCATTGCCAGATTCATCGACGGACGCTAGATGAAGAAAGAAGCAAAGACCCTGCATTGGTGCCTCGACGGCCATTCCCGATCGAAGATGTGGCTCTTCATGCTCTCGATGCGAAAAGTTGGGATGTTAAAGAAGGAGGATATTGTCGGATTCAGCACGGAACTCCAGAATCAGATCTTCCCCGAAGAGAATGAGAAACTCAGCTAACCAAGCGCGGGAAGCAACGGCCACAGCTGTCATGTCGGCTGCGGGGCAGCCGCCACGCCAGCCGTAGGTCGCGACTGGCCTTTCAAACGTTGGCTGCGCCCGGCCGGCGAGGCGCTCAGGTCGCTCTGGCGGCGGGCCGCCAGCCACGGTTCGCGCGCAAACGGTGCAGAGCGGGCTCTCATGGGATGCCCCCGCGCGTCGGCTCCCGCGCCGGCAGTTCAGGAACCCGGACCGAGGTCAACCAGCGCCGCGTGATGGTCGCGAAACGCCCGCGTCGCCGGACCGAGTTGTTCCAGGCTGCCCATGGCGTCAACGCCGTTGGAGGTCCAGCCCATGGCTCCCTGCCAGCCGTTCTGGAAAGCGCTTTCGTAATCCTCGGTGGTGGTGTGGCCGGCAGTGCCCTTGGCGGGTATTTCGCCCAGCAAGCTGGGCTTGTCGGTCGGCAGCTGGTAGGCCGCGGGGGACATTTCGACCGCCTTGCCCCAGATCTTCCCGTTCCAATCGTAATAGTGGCTGGCGTAGAAATCCAGCCGGGCTCCGGGATCGTTGAGCTGCGCCTGCAGCGCGCGATCGCTGACCTGGTTGCCCCGGCAAGTCGCCCCGGTGTCACTGTTGTACTTGAGCATCGCCAGGCCCACCGTGACCAGGACGGAACTATGGTCGTGAATGGCGCGGGCCGCGCGGGCAAAGTAACTCTGCAGTCGCTCCCACGGCACCCGGCCGTTGTCGGCATTTTCGTAAACCCAATCGGGTTCGTTCATCAGATCGATGGACCAGAGCCAGGGCGATTTCCCATAGCGCTGCAGAAACGGGATGAGATAGGTGTCGACGTACGAATCAATGTTCTGGTCGCGGGCAATCCAGTTTCGCCAGCGCCGAGAGCCTGCGTGGCTGTTCTTGAAATGATCAAACGACATCAGCGTCGCCATCACGTAAACGCGGTGCTTCGCCGCGATCTGGAATAGGTGATCAAGGTCATTCCAATGCTCCGGCGTCGCCCCGGAGATCTGGCCGTCCCGTTCGATGAGGATCCCAACCTCCCCGTTGCACGTGATCCATATGCGGGTGGCATTGATCCCGTGGTCGTGCAGCCGCTGGAACTCCGCGTCCCACCAGGATTCGCTGAAACTCCTGCCGAAGTCGTTCCAGTTGTTCCACGGTGTATTGGCCCCGTTGATCCAGATGCGGCGAGCGCCCACCATGAACTGGCCGTTCGCAATCACGATCCGGTCCTCATCGGCGGCCCGGACCGGGGAGGCCAGTCCCAGGTGCAGGACCAGGACCAGGGCGGGAACAAAGACAACTGCCCATCCACATCTGCCCGGACAATGTCTGCTTGGCTTCACTTGGAATCGATTCGATGCCGGACCGGAGCCTCGGTGGCAAGACTGGTCGTGACGAAGGCCCTGCTGGGCATTACCCGCAGAAGTGAGCACGGCTGTCAGTGAGGGGAGCGGAGCGACGCGCCGACCGTGACGAGCAGCGCGCGGACGATCACCTCAAGCGGCAGGCTCGGCGGCACGGACTTTTCCGCCCGCCGTGGCCCTCGCGAATCCGGTTCCGGCAAATCGCGCCGGTGGGCCGCCTGCCCCGGAAGCAACGGCACATGGACGAACCCGCCCCGCGCGGCATTTCCGTTTTTCGCAAGTTCATGCATCAAGCCGTAGAAAACGTGATTGCAGACAAACGTTCCTGCGCTCGACGAGACGGATGCGGGCACGCCTTGCCGGCGGAGCGCCCGCACGATCGCTTTGACGGGAAGCGTCGACCAGTAGGCCACCGGCCCGCCGGGAATGATGGCGGCATCCACGGGTTTCCACCCAGCGTTGTCCGGAAGGCGCGAGTCGTCGACATTGATGGCCACCCGCTCGGGGGTCACCTCCGCGCGGCCGCCCGCCTGGCCGACGCAGATGACCAGCGCCGGCCGGACCCGTCGGAGCAGGCGCCGCAGCCTCGGCAGCGACTCCTCGTAGGTCGTCGGCAGCAGGCGCGCCACGATTCGGTGCCCACGTAGCGTCCGCCCGTGGAGCCGGCGCACCGCCAGCCACGAGGGGTTCACCCTGTCGGCACCAAAAGGCTCAAAGCCGGTAAGCAGGACCGTTCTCATTTCAAAACCGGTATACACAGAAATACATCAGCAGCAGATTCGCGATGAAGATCACAACGGCCACCGGCGCCTGCGCCTTGATGACCGCGTACCGGTCCTTCAACTCCAGCAGGAGCGCCGGCACGATGTTGAAATTGGCTGCCATCGGAGTCAGCAGCGTACCGCAATAACCGCTCAACATTCCGATGGCTGCCATGATGGCCGGATTGCCACCGTGCCGCTGAACGATGAACGGCAGGCCGATCCCCCCCGTGGCGACCGCGAAGGCGGCAAAAGCGTTGCCCATGATCATGGTAAAAAGGGCCATGGTCCCGCAGTAGGCCAGCACCGCCACAAAGGCAGCGTGCATCGGCAGCGCCGCGGCGAGGAGCCCGGCGATGACCTCGCCCACGCCGGCCTGGGCGAAGATCCCGCCCAGGGCCGCCAGCAGCTGCGGCAGGATGAGCGCCCAGCCGATCGTCTGCAGCAGCCGGCTGCCTTCGGCGAGCGGCGTCCCCACCGGCGCCTTCGTCAGCCACAAGCCCAGGCCCAGCGCGAACAGCGCGCCCAGGCTAAGCGAGATGAGCGCCGCCTGGCTGGCCTCGATCAACCGGACGCTCCCAAAATGCACTCTCGCCAACAGCAGGGTTCCCGCCACCGCCGTTGCCGGAATCAACAGCGCCGGCCACAACAGGCGGTGTCGCAGGCGCTCCTCGTGCGCCGTCCGCTCGGCTGGCGAGCTGCCCGGGGCGCCTGACGACCGGCCCACCTGCTTCGCGGCCGCCAGCACCACCATCGCAAGAACCAGGTAGCCGGTCACCACGGGCGGAATCGCCCTGCCAAAAAGAAAGGTGACGGCCAGCAGGGCCCAGAACAGCGCAGAGCCCCAGCGCTTCGGGTGCGCCGCGTCCGCAGCGATGCGGCCGGCCACCAGCAGCAGGACGATGCCCACGATGACATAAAACGCCTCGAGCGTGATCAGGTTCATGACGCCCCCTTCCCTCGCGGGCGGTTGGCGGCGGCGGTTTCGCGCGCCACGCGCCGGTCCAAGCGGTGGCAGCGCCACCCCATGGCGGCGAACGCCACCAGCGCGGTCGGAATGCCCCACAGCGCCATTGGCCAGACGCCGACATTCACCCCCGCGGCGTCGAAAAACCCCTTCATCAGCAGGACGGCGCCGACCGCGATGAAAATGTCCTCGCCGAAGAAATTGCCCGCGTTCTCCGCCGCCGCGGCATGCGCGCGAATGGTCTGCACGGTCTGATCCGGCAGCGCGCCATAACGCGCCCGCGCAGCGCCCTCCGCCATTGGCGCGATCAGCGGCCGCACCACTTCCGCGTGGCCCCCGATTTTCACCCCTAGCGCGATGAAAATCTGGCGCACAGCCATATACAGCAGCAACACCCGCCCGGCTGTCGCCAGCCGGGAGTTGCGGATGAACCGCTCCGCGTGCTCCTGCAGACCGTGTCTCTCGAGCAGTCCGATGACCGGGACGATCAGCACAACCGGAAGCGTCATGTAACGATTCTCGACGAAAAGGCGGCCGAACTGCGCGATAATCTCGTGAAACGGCAGGCCCGCGCTGAGTCCGGTCGCAATGCCAGCGGCCACGACCACCAGCAGCGGATTGAGCCGGAGGCCGAAACCGACCGCGATCACCAGCACACCGATAAGCTTGATCATTTTGGGTGGAATATGACACCGAAAGACATGGGGGACGTCGAGCCTCTGCATTCTGCCCCGGCCGGGAGATGCCAATCGTTTCTGCCACCGGTAGTTCGGTCTCAGTCATTTCCCGAGGGCTAGCGGAAGCGCTCTGCGGCACCGCAGAATGCACGACGTGACCCCTGCCCAAGACCTAGTGTTCATCGCTTCTGCAAAATCCTCCGGGGTGTGGTAAAGTGCAGCCGTTGCGCTTTTACATCGCACCCCGATTTGCCGCAGCGGTTCTATCCACCGGCCGACGCCACCGACTCGGCGGACTTGGTTGTCCGTGAACTCACAGATTCCGTCCGCACCTCGAAATCCTCTTTCATTGTTCCCCCTGGATGAAGATAACTGAAATACTCGTGGCCGAACACCGGATCTTCTTGAGCGTGTTTGACCAAATCGAACGCGCCTTGTCCGGAGTCACCACGCTGACAGAAGCCCGGAAGCTGGCGCGCCTCGTGGAGGGAATGCTGGAAAGCCACGCCGGGACGGAGACGGAACTGGCGTATCTGGCTCTCGACCACGTGTTGCAGGACAAGGACCAGTTGGACCGCCTGCACGAGGAGCACCACGAGATCGACACCAGCCTGCATCTGGTGCATCTGGCCGGCGACGTCGCCCGGGCGCGGCTGATGCTCCAGACCGCACTCGGGGCGTCGCGCCGGCATTTTGCCTTCGAAGAGCAATCCGTTTTCCCGCTCATCGAGTCGGCGCTCCAGTCGGAAACGCTCGCCGGACTGGCCGCCACCTGGATGCAGCGTTTCGAGGCGCAACCAGCCGGTTGAAGTCGGGGATCTCGCCGATTCTCTGACCGCAGCACCGGCCGCGGAATCCGGTGCCGCTGATTACGGCATCAACGCCTGCACCGCGACGCCCGCCGCCGACAGCTCCGCGCGCAAGCGCCGGGCGAATCCAACCGCGTGCGGGCCATCGCCGTGAATACAAATCGTGTCCACGGTGACCGGCACATCTCGTCTGTCCGTGGCGCGCACCAGGCCCTCATGCACCATTCGCAGCACCTGGGCCACGGCCGAGGCTTCATCGGAAATCAACGCGTCCGACCGCGATCGCACGGTGAGCGAACCGTCCGATTGATAGGTCCGGTCGGCGAAGACTTCACTGGCGACACGCAGTCCGGCCGCGCTTCCCGCCGCCACCAGCTGGCTGCCGGCCAGGCCCACGAGAATCAAGCGCGAATCGGCCCGGTGAACCGCGGCTGCGACGCTCCGAGCCAGCGCAGTGTCGCGGGCCGCGAGGTTGTAGAGCGCCCCGTGCGGTTTCACATGCGTCAGGCGCGCGCCGCTGGACCTTGCGATCCACTCCAGCATCTGAATCTGCGCCAGCACCAGGGCCTCCACCATGGCCGGCGTCACCGGTAGTTCGCGCCGGCCGAAATTCTCGCGGTCCTCCAATCCGGGGTGGGCGCCGATGGCCACGCCGTGCCTCCGCGCCATTTTGACCGCGGCGCGCATCGAGTTCGCGTCGCCCGCATGTCCGCCACAGGCGATGTTCGCCGAGGTGATGAGGGGCATGAGCTCGGCGTCGTGCCCGGCCCCCTCGCCCAGGTCGCAGTTCAAATCGACGCAACGCATGGACTCACAGCCCTCAGGCAGCGTGCAGGGCGATGCCCTGCTTCACGGTCGCGAACAGCCGCCCGGCGGCGAGCAGGAGTTCCTGGGCTTCCGCAACCGACACTTCCTGGAAGCCGATCGTGTCGTCCGGGCGCAATTGCGCGAGCAACGGCAGGTCGCTGGTCGCGACCACCGCGATCTTGGGATATCCTCCGATCGTCTGCCCGTCAGCCAGCAGCACGATGGGCTGGCCATCCGGCGGCACCTGCACCGTGCCCACCACCACCCCCTCCGACACCATCTCGCGCGGCGTTTCAAGATCCAGCGCCGCGCCTGCCAGCCGCAAACCCATGCGGTTGGAACGGAGCGTCACCGTGAATCGCCCGCTCAAGAAACGCTCCCGTGCCTCCCCGCCGAACCAGTCCCACTGCGGCCCGCGGACCACCCGCACGATGGGTGCCGCCGAATAGCGCGGCCGGGCGGCCGCACCCACTTCCCAGCGGACCGAATTCCACCGGGGTTCGCCGGCCAGCGCGGCGGCGAGCCGCCGGGCCCACAGCGAGGCCGGCCCAACCTTCAAGACATCCCCCGCCCGCAGTGCCCGGCCTTCAAATCCGCCAAATCCGGCCGCCAGGTAGGTGCCGCGCCCGCCAAGCACGCGGGGCACCGCGAAACCACCGGCGACGGCCAGGCACGCCCGGCAACCGGTGCGGGCCTCGCCGAGGACCAGTTCTGCGCCTGCCTTGAGCCACAACGGACGCCACATCGGCAGGCGCTGGCCTTCGACCGTCACCTCGAATTCCCCGCCACCAATCGCGACGAGCGCCTCTTCCGCAAATTGCAGGGTCGGACCGGCCAGCGTGATCTCGAGACCGGCCGCGCCCTCGGGATTGCCCACGAGCAGGTTGGCCAGCCGCAACGCCCCGGCATCGGCAGCACCGCCGGTCGTCACCCCGTAACGCTGCGAGCCCGGCCGGCCGAGGTCTTGCACGGTCGTGAGCCGCCCGGGTTTGATCACGTGAATCCGACTCATGGGAAACGGGCCGTCCCGAATTCCTCCGGCCCGATGGGCTGAAACCGCACGCGGTCGCCAACCTGCAGGAGCGCCGGCCGCTGGGCATGCGGATTGAACAGCCTCCACGGGGTCCAGCCGATGAGGTTCCACCCGCCGGGAGTCTCAAATGAATAGATGCCCGTCTGCGCCCCCCCGATGGCCACCGATCCCGCCGCCACGCGGATGCGCGGAGTCTTCCGGCGCGGCGTATGCAGGCGCGCCGGCATTCCGGCCAGATAGGGAAAACCCGGCGTGAAGCCCACCGCGCTCACCCGATACTCCGCGCCGCTGTGCAATGCCACGACTTCATCGCTGCTCAGACCGTGCTCCGCGCCAACCGCGGCCAGATCCGGGCCGAACTCGCCTCCGTAACAGACCGGCACGACCATGTCGCGTCCGGGCGCGGGCTCTGGCGGGCCCGCCGTAGCGGCCCGGGCTTCGATCCACTCGCAAACCCGCTCGTAGGGAGACGGCCCGCCTTTCTTCAGCAGCCGGACCGGGTCGTACAGCACCGTGACACTGGCATTGGCGGCGGCGCACTCGACCAGGCCGGCCAGCGGCTTCGCTTCGAGCGCGGCCGCGAGTCGCAGCGCGGCTGCGACGGTCGTGGCGTCAAGAGTCTCCCCCAGCGTCACCACCACCGCAGAATCGCCAAGCGGGCCGAGTTTCATGGCGCGGCCGCCGTCGGCAACGGGGGGATGGTCTTTGGTGATTCATCGCGCTCCCGCATCAGCACCTCCACCAGATAGAGTACAACCACGAGGTTCACCACCAGGATTGTCACCCTCGTCCAGGTGATGCGTTCCCACAAATGATAGAGCTCGAGCGGCAAATAGATCCCGCCGGACACGGCGCCAAACCATTCCGCCCAGCGGCGATCCCGCCACAATCCATAGCCCTCGGTGAAGCGCACCACCGAATAGACCAGTGCGGCGGCGGCCAGCAGGCGCAAATGCGCGTCATCAAGCCTCCCGGCCGCCTCGATGAAAATCCGGGGATAATGACTGGCCGGATTGAGATGCAGAATGTGCCGCACCAGCCGCTCGGCGGCAGCCTGCACATCGTGGTGCACCAACCCGAACAATCCCATTCCGGCCGCCAGCACGATCAAGCCTTTGGCGCCTTCGAGCACCGCAACGATTCGCAATCCGAAACGAGACGACATGTGTAGCTGATGATTAGCGCATAACCGGCCGCGCGGCGCAAGCCCCGGACCGCCGAAAAAGCGGGCTCACCTGTCAGGACAAGATCATCGCCGCCGTTCCATGCAGTTGAACCGCGTTCAGTCTTGAGGCATCCAGTCAAAACGGTGGGGCGGGCTTCACGCTCGCCTTTTGGTTTTGGCCGCTTCCCGGCGGGGGAAAATCCCGCCCTACCGGGAAACACCCTCCCTTGACTGCATACACCCGGCTACGCCCCTGCGGATATGGAGGTCCCTCTTCCAAGTGGGCGGCGGCACGCCCAATCCGAGCCCCGATTTTTCTGCTGGCCAACTGGGTCCCAAACCCCTTCCCCTAAAACCCGCTTTCTTTTTCCCGCCCCATGGATCGCCAGCTCTTTGCCGTCGCGCAGACCGTTCACCTTCCCAACAACCAGTTTCCGTTCCACCCATGAAATTAGGTTTGTTCGACACCAGCATCATCATCGGGTATCTCTTCCTGACCGTAGCCATTGGTTTTGTTTTGACCAAAAGGGCGGCCAAGGGCCTGAACTCGTACTTTCTGGCCGACAAGGGGCTGCCTTATTGGATCCTCGGAGTTTCTGATGCCGGCGGCATGTTCGACATCACCGGGACGATGTGGCTGGTGTACATCGTATTTGTGTACGGCCTCAAGTCGGTCTGGCTGCCCTGGCTCTGGCCCGTGTTCAACCAGATCTTCCTCATGGTCTACATGTCGAAGTGGATGCGCCGCTCGAACGTGATGACCGGCGCCGAGTGGATCAACACGCGGTTCGGGGCCGGCCGGGGAGCGGTCCTCGCCCACCTCAGTGTTGTGACCTTCGCCTTGGTCAGCGTGATCGGGTTTCTCGCCTACGGGTTCGCGGGCATCGGCAAGTTTCTCGCGCCCTTCCTGCCGTGGGGTTTTTCGCCAAACACCTACGCCATGTCGCTGATGTTGGTGACGGCGGTCTACGTCGTGGCGGGAGGCATGTACAGCGTGGTGATCACGGAACTGCTCCAGTTCACGGTTCTGACCATCTCCTCCGTCGCCGTGGCGATCGTGGCCATGGTGGAGATTTCGCCCGAAGCGATCTCCGCCGCCGTGCCCGCCGGCTGGAAGCACCTCTTCTTCGGCTGGCACCTGAACCTTGACTGGTCGGGCTTGATCCAGTCCGTCAACGCAAAGATCGCGGAGGACGGATACTCGCTCTTCACGATCTTTTTCATGATGACGCTGTTCAAGGGTGTGCTGGTCAGCCTCGCCGGGCCGGCGCCGAACTACGACATGCAGCGGATCCTGGCGACGCGGAGCCCGAAGGACGCGTCCAAGATGAACTGGTTCGTCTCCTGCTGCCTGTTCTTCCCGCGGTATCTCATGATCTCCGGCTTCACGGTGATGGCCCTGGTGTTTTTCAGCCCCCAGATCAAGGCGATGGGCGCGAACATTGATTTCGAGCAGATCCTGCCGGACACGCTGAGCAATTTCATGCCGGCCGGGGTCTTGGGTGTGGTGCTGGCCGGGCTGCTTGCGGCCTACATGTCGAATTTCGCAGCCACGGTCAACGCGGCGCCGGCCTACGTGGTGAACGACATCTACAAGCGCTACGTCAATCCCAACGCCGGCCACCGCACGTTGATCATCATGAGCTATGTCGTGTCGTTCGCGTTCGTGGTCGTCGGCATCTTCTTCGGCCTGCACGCAAGGAACATCAACCAGGTGACCCAGTGGATCGTGTCGGCGCTGTACGGCGGATACACGGCGGCCAACATCCTCAAATGGTACTGGTGGCGCTTCAATGGCTACGGCTATTTCTGGGGCATGATGACCGGCATCGCCGCCACCCTGGTCCTGTCCAAGTTTCCGTTCCTGTACCTCTGGCTGTATCCGGACATCGTCGCAAACCTGTACCCGCTGTATTCATTCCCGGTCATCCTGGTCCTCTCGGCGGCCGGATGCGTGCTGGGAACGCTGCTGACCAAGCCCGAGGGTGACGAGATCCTGATGAAGTTCTACCGGCAGGTCCGGCCCTGGGGCTTCTGGAAGCCCGTCCACGAGAAGGTCGTCCGGGCCGATCCCACCTTTAGGTCCGACGCGAATTTCAAGCGCGACATGTTCAACATCTTCATCGGGATCATCTGGCAGACTTCCCTCGTCGTGCTGCCGCTCTACATCGTCATCCGGGAGCAGAAGTCGATGTTCGAGGCGATCACGGTGCTCGTGATCACTTCGCTGATCCTGAAAAAGACCTGGTGGAACAAGATCACCGACTAATAGCCACGGCGGTTGGTGCTTATTTGGCCGGAATGGTTTGAAGTTTCCGGGCAATGCATAGACTTTCCCGATCCACATGGCTCCGCACTGCCGTCCTCGTCTGGTTTTACAGCTCGCCGCCGGTTTAATCCTTGCCGGTTGCAAAGATCCAAAGATCGCTGCCTATCGCGTGCCGAAGGATTCCGCTTCCTCCCGGCCGGCCGCCGCTCCGAGCCGCGTCGCCAACACCAATGATCTGCCATCGAATGCACGAGGCGTGCCCGCCGCGGCTCCGCTGGCGGACGGCCCGTTGCCGCCCGGTCATCCCTCGATTGACGGTTCGACGCCATCCACGCCTGCCGCGGCGGATGCCGCCATGGTCGCGGCCCAGGTGCAGCCGGCCGGGGATCAAGCGTTGGTCTGGACGGCCCCGGCGCAGTGGACACCGAAGAAGGCCACCTCCATGCGCAAAGGCAGCTACTCCGTCAGCGGACCGGAGGGTGCGGCGGATCTTTCGATCACGGCCTTTCCAGGCGATGTCGGCGGCGATCTCGCCAACGTCAACCGCTGGCGGGGTCAACTCCAGCTTCCCCCGGTCCCGGACCTCACCGGCGCGTTGCAGCCGCTCGAGGCCAACGGCTTTCGCATTCTGGTATTCGATGGGGCCAATGGCGGCACCCGCATGCTCGGTGCCATCGTGCCGCGGGCCGGCGAGACTTGGTTCTTCAAGCTGACCGGGCCCGACGCGCTGGTGGCCCGCGAAAAGCCGGCATTCCTCGATTTTCTCAAGACAGTCAAAGCCCCCTGATCCGCCATGCGCCTCCTGCTGAAAAGTCTCGTGGACTTCTTCCTGTCGCTGCGACTGACGGTCGTGCTGCTCATCTTGTCGATGATCCTCGTGTTCGTCGCCACGCTCGATCAGGTGAACCTCGGCGTGTGGGCGGTGCAGCAAAAGTACTTTCACTCGGTCTTCGTCATGACGCGTTTGCCCGGCAGCGACTTCGCCATGCCGGTGTTTCCGGGCGGTTACCTCATCGGCGGCCTGCTGCTGGTCAACCTCGTCGTCGCGCACGTTTACCGGCTCAAGCTGACCTGGTCCAAGTTGGGCCTCTGGCTGACGCATTTTGGGCTGATTATGCTTCTGCTCGGCGAGTTTTTCACCGGCCTCTGGACACAGGAGGGTCACATGAGGCTGAACCAAGGCGAGACCAAGATCTACTCCGAGAGCTCGCTCCAGACCGAGTTGGCGGTCATCGACACGACGGACCCAAAATCGGACGCGGTCGTCGCGATCCCGGTCCAGCTGATCGAGAAGAGCGGCCTCATCCNNGCGGCGCCGTCGCTGGCCGACCAGGGCTTCGGCCCACAGTTGGTGACTCAAGCGGAGCCCGTCACCTACAAACAGGATGAGGCAAACGCCCCTTCCGCATTCGTCGAGCTGGCGGGTCCGGATGGCCGCATCGGCACCTGGCTGGTTTCGGCCCTGCTGGTGGAGAACCAACCGTTCACTTACCAGGGTCACAATTGGGAGCTGATCCTGCGACCTGCCCGTCTCTATCAGGACTTCTCCATTACCCTCGAGAAATTCTCGCATGACCGCTACCCGGGTACCGACATCCCCAAGAATTTCTCGAGTCGTGTGCGCCTGCAGGATCCCGGCAACCGGGTGGACCGCGAGGTGCTGATTTACATGAATAATCCCCTGCGCTACGGCGGGCTCACCTTCTACCAGGCCGGCTTCGAGAACGACCGGACGTCCATCCTCCAAGTCGTGAGCAACCCGAGCTGGCTGGTGCCCTATGTCTCCTGCGTGCTCATGGGCCTGGGCCTCGTCATCCATTTCGGCATCCTCCTCTCAGGCTTCATCCACCGGCGGACGGCCGCCGCCGCTGCCGGAGTCTGAAATGAACCACCGAGGCACAGAGAACGATCCGAGAATATCGGTGCGATGGGATACCCCCAAACCCAGATTTCTGGTGTTCTGTGGCCTCCGCGTCTCCGTGGTAAAAACATGAAACGATATCTTCCCTGGCTCGTTCTCCTGCTCGGACTCGCCTACCTCGGCTCCACGCTGGCGCCGCCGCGTACCAAATCCGAATTCGCCCTGCGCGGCTTCGGCCGCCTGCCCGTCCTCGCCGACGGCCGGACCAAGCCGCTCGACACCGTGGCGCGAACCTCGCTGCTCGTATTGCAGGGGCGGCAGCGTGTCGCCGCCTCCAACGGCCAGTCAATCCAACCGGTCGAATGGCTGCTCGACGTTTTCTTCAATCCGGCGGTGGCCGACGAGTACCAGCACTTCCTGATCGAGAATCCTGAGGTGCTGGCCCTGTTCAACCGGGAACAGGGCGACCGGAAACGTTTTTCCTTCAATGAACTCCGCGGCGGCCTCGCCGAGCTCGAGCGCCAGATGCGGCTCGCCGATCCGGTCGAAGAAGCACTGCGCTCGCCGTTCCAGCGGGAGGTCGCCAAACTCTACCAGCGCGTCGTGCTTTATGAGCGGTTGAAGGCCTGCGCCGCGCCCGAGGACAGTGCCGACTTCCTGGTCGACCTGCGGCAGTTTGAGCAGCGGCTTCCGGCCGCCGTCGCTGCGCTCCGGGCCAAGGAAGCCGGCCAGCCGCATTCAGAGGAGGATTTCAAGGCGGCGACGGCGTTCGTCAACCGCGGCCAGTTCATGAGCGAACAGGCCAGCCTGAGCCTGATCCCGCCAGACGCGGACAATGCGGATCGCACGGCCTGGACGAATATCGGTGCCGCCCTGCTGGAGTCGCTTCGCCGCGGGGCCATTCCCCCGGATGTCCTGGCTTATGCCGGTCTCGGCCACGCCTGGCGGCTGCGCCAGCCGCAGGCTTTCAATGAAATTGTGCGCCTTTATACCTTGCAGCTGGCGAAGCGCTTCCAACCCGAGCTGCAGAAATGCCGGGTCGAGGCGACCTTCAATCAGGCGGAGCCGTTCTATGCGAGCATGGAGCTCTATGTGCTCGCCTTCCTGCTCGCGGTGGTGTCGTGGTTGAAATGGCCCGATGTCTTGCAGCGTTGCGCGTTTGCTTTGTTGGGACTCGCCTTCGCCGCCGCGACGGTGGGCGTTTTCACGCGGATGTGGCTGGAAGGCCGCCCGCCGGTGACCAACCTGTATTCGTCGGCGGTGTTCGTCGGCTGGGTGGCAGTGGCGCTTTGCCTCGTATTGGAGCGCATCTTTCGCAACGCGATCGGCGCGGTCGCCGGCGGCCTGATTGGCTTCGGCACGTTGCTTATCGCCCACCATCTCGCGCTAAGCAGCGGCGACACGATGGAAATGATGCGCGCGGTGCTCGACTCGAATTTCTGGCTCGGGACGCATGTCGTCGTGGTCACGATGGGTTACGGCTCGACCTACCTCGCGGGCATTCTCGCGATCATTTACATCGTCCGCGGCATGCTGACCAAGTCGCTGGACCCGGCAACGGCCGATGCGCTGGCTCGCATGGTCTACGGCATCGTGTGCTTNNTTCTGGGGCTGGGATCCGAAGGAGAACGGTGCGCTCATCATCGTCCTCTGGAATGCGATCATCCTCCACTGCCGCTCGGCCGAGGTGGTGCGGCAGCGGGGTCTCATGATGCTGGCGGTATTCGGCAACGTGATCACTAGCTGGAGCTGGTTCGGCACGAACATGCTCGGCGTTGGCCTGCACTCCTACGGCTTCATGCAGTCCGCCTTCTATTGGCTGATCGCGTTTGTCGCGAGCCAGGTGCTGATCATCGCTCTGGCCGCCCTGCCGCTTGAGAAATGGCGCAGCTTCCGGCCGGCGACGCCGGCCTTATCCAGATCCGCGCATCTGTAGGAAGCGCGCTTGCGCGCGACCAGTCTTCCAAAGGCCTGGCGACACCCTGAACGGGATGGTTGGCGGCGCGGGAAAAGCCTTCGCTCAAACCGTCGCGTCGGTCACCGGCCGGTCTCCTGCAGCCGGGGCGGTTTTCAAATTCGGTTTTCACCCGGTCCACCTCCGCGTGCGAAGTTTGTCATCTATTAAATGACAAACTGACATCCGGCGATCCCGCCGTTTCATCCATGATTCACTCGCGGCGATTCAGGCGATGGTCAGCTGGCGGCGGCGCCCGAGCAGCGCGCCGCAGAAAAGCGACCCCGCGATCAACAGCAGCACCGCCGGGAATCTCGCGGCAATTGCCGTGTCGGTGGTCGCCATGAAATCCAGCGAGGGGTTGTGGTTGATCGGCCCAAGATACCACGCCATGATGAACACTGCTTCGAACATCTTGCTGCCGCCCGACCAAACGCCTGACGCCAGGGCCCATGAGGGAATAAACAACGCAGCTGCCGCCACGGCGAAGACGGCGGAAAAATCCCCCGCGGCCAGCAGGCGCAGCCAAACGCCCGACGCCAGCCCGATCGTGACAAGGAATCCGGCCGCCCAGACCGCCGGCAGCTGCCGGCCCAGCGGCCGGGGGGAGGAGAACAGCACCTGGTCGGTCCGGAACCGGCTTTCACGCGTGCCCATTGCCGACCAGAGGAACACCGGCCACACCCAAAGGCACGGGACGAGGTAGGCCCGTGCGAATGCGGGCTCCGGAACCAAGGAGCCAATCCAAAGGCCGAGCGCGACGAGATGCCACCACCACGGCAGTCCCTGCAACATTAGCCGCAGCTCGGCCAGCAGCATCCGTCCGAACACGGTGTGCCCCACCAATGCCGCCAGCGGACGGATCATCAGCTCCGGGAGCCTCGCCATGGCCCCGCCACCCACGCGGTTCCCGAGACTGCGGAGCCGCGACGACCTTGCCGGTGCCCGCCCCGCCGCATCGAAACGGTCGAACCACAGCGCCGCGAGGAGCACCAGTACGAACGTGTAGCCCACCGGGAATAGACGGTAGCCGATACGCTGGGACGTCCACCGCAGGCCTGCCCACCGCACCGGGACCTCCTTGCTCTCCCCGCCCCCCGCCGTCCCGATCGAAAAAGTCCCGTTGTAGTCGGCGACAGCCATCCGGACGTCGGACTGGATCCTGTCCATCGGCATCTTCAACCCGAGGACATCGGCGGATTGAAGCCCGGTCTCCATCGGTACGACGACGAGGGCAGTCCAGGCAAAAAAGTACACAATATTGCCGAAGCCGTGCCGGAGCCACGGGACGCTTTCGAAGAACACCGCGAGCGCCGCGATGAAGAGCATTGCGGGAAGGCCGAGAAACAAAAAGGGCCCGAGGAGGGCCCCAAGATCAAAGCCGCCCTCTTCGCTCCGGACCAACAGCAGCACGATGGCGGCAATTGCCAGGACGACCATGATCACTCCCAGCACAACGAAATTGCTGAGCGTCTTCCCGGCGAGGTAGAGCATCTTGCTGATCGGAGTTCCGGCCAGGATCTGTCCCACGCCGGTCTGCCGGTCCCGTTCCACCGCGCTCTTCACGACATAAAATCCGGCAAGCGAAACGAACGTGACGCCGCAGAGCGCCATCATCATGCCCACCCAGGCAGAATTTCGCAGCCCTCGGTATCCCCCCAGGTGAACGCCCAAGGTGCCCTCGCTCACCAGATAGCCCAGATAGACGGTGGCAACGACCGTCACCAGAAAACTGTAGCGCCGGGTTCGCTCCAGCACATCGGCCCGGATCAGATGGTACAGGGTTCGTCCCAACTTCATGATTCGGCGTCTCCCGGTGCGGCCACGGCCTGAAGGTAGGCGTCCTCCAGCGAGGGCTCCACCGGACTGGCGGCCGGACCCGGAGCGGAGGCAGCGAGCACGCGAACGAGCACGCCGTCATTCTTCCGGATGGTCGCGCTGACCCGGAACCGGGTGCGGGCCGCCGGCACCTCGCTGCTCGGAATCAGCCATTCCCACACCTGCCCTTGCACCGCCCGCAGGAGATCCTCGGGCGCCGCGTGCCGCACCAGCCGGCCGCGAACAATGATCGCGATGTCCGTCGCGACCGCCTCAACATCCGAAACAATATGGGTGGAAAGGATGACGATCCGTTCGCCCGAAAGGTCGGACAACAGATTGCGGAAACGGACCCGTTCCTCAGGATCGAGTCCGGCCGTCGGTTCATCCACGATGAGGAGCCGGGGATCGTTGAGCAGCGCCTGGGCGATGCCGACCCGCTGGCGCATGCCCCCTGAAAAACCCCCGAGCCGCTGGTGGCGGGCCTCGAAGAGGTTCACGAGTTGCAGCAGCTCATCGATGCGTTTGCGCGCGGTCGGGGCATCGAGACCTTTCGCCGCGGCGAGGTACTCCAGAAACTCGAGTGGCGTCAGATTCGGATACACGCCGAAATCCTGCGGAAGGTATCCCAGGACCGAGCGCAAGCCGTCGGGCGCCCGGGCGATGTCGGTGCCGTCCCATGTCACCGTCCCACCGGTCGGACGCGCGATCGTGGCCAGGATGCGCATGAGCGTGGATTTGCCCGCGCCATTCGGACCGAGAAGTCCCACCACCCCGGGCCCGATCGAAAGCGAAAACTCCCGCAGGCCCCAGATGTTCCCTTTGTACTGTTTGCTGACGTTGGTTATGACCAGATCCATGGGAGAACCAGTGCGTTTCGCCCCTGCCAGTCACTTCAGCAGCTCTTCGGCGTGGGCCTGGGCGGACTTCGCATTGCGGTCACCGAGCATACGGGCCAGCTCGCTAACGCGCGCCTTCCGGTCGTTGTGGATCGCCTCGATCGTCACCACAGAGCGGTCTCGCGTCTGTTCCTTGGTGACCACCAGGTGGTTTGCCGCATGGGCGGCCACCTGCGGCAGGTGCGTGACGCACAGCACCTGGTGCCGGCCGGCGATTTTCGCCAGTTTCTCACCCACGATGCTGCCGATCTCCCCGCCGACGTTGGAATCGACCTCGTCAAACACTAGCACGGGAATGTCGTCGAGGTCGGCCAGGATGGTCTTCAGGGCAAGCATCACGCGCGCGAGTTCGCCGCTGGAGGCGATGCGACTGAGCGGCAGCGGCGCCTCGCCGACGTTGGGGGAAAACAGAAACTCACAGGTGCAATCGCCCGTCGGCCCCAAAGCGGGAAGCGTGGCGAGCCGCACCAGAAACTCGGTCTTCTTGAAGCCGAGCTGGGCAATCGCCTTGCCGCCCGCCCTGGCCAGTTCCCGGGCCGCCTGTTCGCGCCCGAGTCGCAGTGCCTCGGCCAGCCTGCGCGTGGCGGTCTCCGCCCCGGCGATCTCCCGGTCGAGCCGCGCCAGCGCGCCCGCCAGATCGCCCTGCACCTCCAGCCGGCGCTTGATGTCGGTGCGGGCAGCTACCACCGCGGTCACGTCGCCGCCGTGGCGGCGCTTCAGGTCGAGCCAGGTGTTCATCCGCGCTCCGAGCTGCTCCGCCTGCCCAGGTTCAAAGACCAGGTTCTGACTGAGACCCGCAAACTCCGCTCCCAGGTCGGCGAGTTCCACCGATACCGAGGCCAGCCGGTCGGCCAGCAACTTGCTCGCGGGATCAAGGGTTTCGAGCTGGCGGGCCTCGCGCACCCGCTGGGCCACGCGGCTCAGGATTCCGTCGTCGCCGCTAATCCCGGCCGCGAGACCCTGCGTTAGCTCAAGCAGCTCCTGCGCCTGGCTCAGTCTTCGCAAATCCCGCTCGAGCGCCTCGATCGCCTCCGCGGTCAGCTCGAGCTCGTCCATCTTCGCCAGTTGGTTCTCGAGGAACTGGATCTGGTCCGGCGCGAGCCGGGTCTCCGTGGCGAGCTGCGTGCGCTCCGCCTGCCGGCCGCGCCAGGCGCGGTATTTCTCCTGGTAGGCCGCGAGCACCGCACCTGACCGGGCGTAGAGGTCGAGCAGTTCGAGCTGAGCCGAGTCCTTGAGCAGCCGCCGGGGTTCGCCCGGTCCGTGAAAATCAATCCAGAGTTCGCCCAAGCCCTGCAGGGCGGCCAGGGTGGCCAGCCCGCCATTGACGGTGATCTTCGGCGCCTTGTCGCGCGCCAGGCTCCGCTTGAGGATCAGCAATCCCTCCTCGCACCGCGGCAGGTCAAGCGAGGCGAGCAATGCGTCGACCTTGCAGGGGTCGTGGAAAAAGAGCGCCGCCTCCACTTCGCAGGCCGCCGCGCCCTGCCGGATGACAGTCTTCTCCGCGCGCGAACCGGCCAGCAGACTGAGCGCGCCGAGCAGGATGCTCTTGCCGGCGCCGGTCTCGCCCGTCAGCGCCGTAAATCCCGGCTCAAAATCCAGGGCGACCTCCTCGAGCAGCGCGAGATTGCGGATGCGAAGCGATTGGAGCATGGGGAAAGACGGTTGACGAATGGAGACGATTGGGGCCAAACACAAGACGCGCCGCACGGGCGCCCGGAAGGGATCTCCACCCGCGCGGGGTTATGATGGTCGTACCTCTTTAGGATGAAAACCCTTCCGGTCTTGCTTCTTGGCGGCGGGCTGCTGCTCGCCAGCATTGGGGTTGTCGCTGCCGCCGATCCCACGCCGCCAGCCTCTCCCGCAGTGGGTGTCTCGGAATCGGAGACCGGACGATCCGGCATCAATCCAACGCCAAAGCGAGACCGCCGGGCACTCGATGGCACCGCCATCACAGAATTCACCGAGGAGGGACGCAAGTTTGCGGCTCCCACCGCGGCGAAGCCGGCCTTTTTCTTGACCCATTCTGACGGCCAGCATGATTTCGGCCAGGTCAGCGCGGGACAGAAGCCTCTGCCAGAGGGAGTCATCGAACAGCAATTGGCAGAGACGCTAGCGGCCGCCCACTACCTCCCCGCCACCGAGGGGCACCAGCCTTCGCTCGTCCTGATTTACATCTGGGGAACGCACAGCCGCCCTGAGCCTCTAATCGAAGACCCCGGCTATAAGAACCTGCTCAGCCGCGCCGCGCTGATCGGCGGCCGCAAGTTTGCCAGCGAGCTCAAGGAAGCCCTCATCAAGGACGAGAATTCCGAGGCGGCGATCCCCGCCCAGGCGTGGGGCGCGCAGATGTCAGGATCGAATTCCAGCGGTGCCGCCAACCTTTTCACGTCCTTCAGTCCGCTGGAATCCTTCCGCCGGCGTGACGCAAAAACCGCCCGCCTGCTGGAGCGGATCGGCGATGAGTGCTATTACATCGTCGTTTCCGCCTATGACTATGCGGCGCTCGCCCGCGGCGAAAACCGGCTGTTGTGGCACACCAAGCTCAGCGCGTGCTCGCGGGGGTTGTCCCTGGCCGAAACGGTTCCGGCGTTGCTCGCCAGCGGAGCCAGCGCCTTCGGTCGGGATATGAGCGAGCCGGAGTTCCTTTCCAACCGGCGTCGCTGAACCAGGACCGGGCGTGACCGTCACTCGGGCAACCGTGAAGGGTAGTCGCGCGGGCCGGGATTTTTCCTTGCCTACGCTCCGGCGTTTCGGCCATACCAACCCCCTTCTTTCCCATCGGACTCTTAGCTCAGTTGGTTAGAGCGCTTCCTTGACATGGAAGAGGTCGCTGGTTCGAGCCCAGTAGAGTCCACCATTTTGTAGGTCTGCCCAGAATCGGGGGTCTACACCAAAGATTGGGGAGGGGGTGTGGTTGGAGGGTTGCGGTTTTCATGTCTTCTCAGGATAGCGAAGAATTTGTGTCGCAAGGGCGATTATCGGTCGAAGCGGCCGAGCGCATCTTGACGCGCCTCCGCAATGAGAGAATCCGTTTCCAGATCGAGACTTCTCTTCCCAAGCCTCGCTCGACTAGACTAGGGCCTGTTGATCGGGTCGAATTGTTCGTTCATACGGACGACATTGCAGCCTGGCAGAGAATTCGGGCTGAATATTTCCCCATCTAGATGAATAGGATCCTCCCGAACCAGATATAACTGTGGCGAAGGTTGGTCATCGCGGTGATGTTTACAGGAAGAAATGAAGGGAACCATGCGCCGGAGCCGACGGGCCTTGGCTGTCACGCCTCGCGCTGGGCAGGAGGCGCACCAGCTTGCGGCCGTGGCCCCTCTTGAGCGTTTGGCATGAATCCCATGAAAACGCCAACTCGCATATGCCTCGCGCTTGTCCTCCTGGCCTTGGCCGCTTGCGCGACCAACGACCGAAGTGACAAGATCACGAAGGGTTTCCTGACGCTACACAGATACATCAGCGTGACGTCGGAGAAGGTTGGTGATCGCGTATATCGGGTCGTCGCGAACGGAGCTGTCGTTAGCCGCGCCGAAGATGTCGAGCTTGTCTGGAATGAGTTTGCCCAGAAAGTTGCTGGGGCGCGGTCTTTCACGAAGGACTCGAAGGTCGAAGACTACACCTACGAGGTCGTAGATTTGGCCGCCCGGCGTACCTACATAACGCCAAGCGCGTTGTCGGAACGATCACTATTGGTGAGAAATGAATGAGTCGCCGAACCCGCCGCTGCCAATTCGGCGGGCGGTCGTGCGTCGTGCGTGCGCATTCTGCTCCTGCAGCAGAACGCCCGCCACGCTCCTGGCAGCCCGGTGACGCTACATGAACCAAATAAGCGATCTCGTTCCCCTGCTTGCGCTATGCTTCGTCGGCTGTGCAGGCACAATGTCTCCAGGTGCGAAACCGCGACTCGCGCCCCTACAGGACGATAAAGCAATCGTCTATGTTATGGACGACAATTCTGAGAGCGCATTGAGCCCCGCTTTATTGTTAATGATCAATGGCTCCGAAGTCGGCTCCATCGATTCTCACAAATACACTTGGTCCTATCTCGATCGGGGCCAAGTTCGTATAAACATCAACGATTCGTTGATAAAGAAAAGGAAGCTGTCTGCCACCAAACTAGATGTCGATGCGGGTAAAGAATATTTCATACGTTATAAGGTTGTTAATTATAAGAGTGATGGGCAACTTGTAGACGACATATTCTCGGGCGCCTCCCGGCATTCAGATGATTTTGATTCCGAGGACCTCCAGTCACTCACGGAGAACGAAGCGAAAACGCTGCTCTCGACCTTTACCTTGGTGGGCAATAAGATAAACTGAGCCGAATCGGATTCAGCGGCCTCCACCGGCACTTCGGCTGCGGGGCAGCCTCGGGTGTCCGCTTCGGCCGCGTGTCACCGATAGATATTCGCACCAAAGGAGCCATGGATTGGACAATGGTCAGCAATGCGGAAGGGCCGATCGATCGGCTTCGAACGATCTTCTATCTGTTCCGATTCCGTTACGAAGCCACCGCAAGAGCGGCGGGAATGAGTCTTGCCGGCGAGCTGTCAGATAACCACTTGTGCAGGCAGGCGATTGCCGAGGCACGAGCAGAATTGGCTTCGCCTTCGAACGACCTTGGGACGGCGCGGGTTGGCGATGCCGACGTGAGGGAATACCTTCAGACTCTGCTCGCGGCCTATGATGAAGGAACCATGAATAATGAGCCGAACAAGCTCCCAGGGCCGACACCGGCCAGCGCCACGCCAGCTGCTAGCGCACCCGTCGCGCCGCCGCCCGGCGATGCAGGTCTGTGACGTCAGGCAGGAAAGTAAGTCGGCCTACTTTATGACTCCACAAAACACCGAATATGCAGTTGGTTGGTTCACGCTTTCGCTAATAAATGCCGGCCTTGCTCAGAGCAAAGGGCGTGGCAGATTGACCTGGTGGCTAGCTTCGCTCTTTCTCGGACCTATTGCGACGTTCCTCATCGTTGCGACAGACGAAAAAACGGATAGGAAGTGAATTCGCGCCATCAGTGACGAGAAAAGAACATGCCTAACGAGACGCCAAAACCAGTACAAACGAAACCAACCCGGTCCTTTTGTCGTGGAAAGTCTCCTGGCATTGGTATTGGCATCGGCGCAGCCATTGGAGCCGGAGTCGGCACCGCCCTGAAGAACCTCGCGCTGGGCGTTGGCATCGGGGCGGCATTGGGGGCGATTCTCGGTGCTGTCCTTTCATCCACGGAGCAAAAGAGTGATTAAGAGAGTTGCCGCCGAGCCCAGGGGCACCCTCGACAAGCTAAGCTGACCCGCACCCTGCGGACGGGAGCCGCTAACCGCGAGCGTCTGCAATCGGAGCTGGGAGAACTCTGCAAAGACTGGACCGGCCCTGAGCCGTTAGGGCGCGTTTGCTCCCGGTCAATTGGACTCGCGGAAAGTTCATCATCGGGTTGCGTTTTGAGGCCTTCTGTCGTGTGATAGCCTCCAATCTGATCAACGGTCATAACATAACCGGTCAACGATTCGGCGGACGCTCAGTCCGATGAAACTCCGGCTGAAGTGGAAGGTCTGACCGGTAGGTCCATCGAGTGAAATTCCTTCGCCTCTTACTAAACTGCCTGGCGCTGGCAATCGTGCTAGTGGTCATCCTTGTTGTGGCGGCGTTTGCGCCCGTTGTGCAGACTTGGGTCGCGCAGATGGTGCTGGACAGGCAGCCCGCCCTCCAGGGATCCCTGGAGTCGCTGTCGGCGGGCATTGGAAGACTCGAGATCGGCAACCTGCGCTTGAAGGTCGGCGGCGCCATTCTCACGGTGCCTCACCTCCAGGCCGAGCTTCCAATTGTGACCGCCGGGTGGGATCGGAGATTTCTTGTCCGGAGACTGGTGGCAAAAGGCTGGACGCTCGACCTGCGCCAGAATCCTGAGCCGAAGGGTGCCGGGGCGGCGGTTGTTTCGGCAGCCGGGACCCAAGGGGCACCGGCGGCGCTGGCCCCCCCCGAGACTGTGGCTGCGCAGAACGTGGCCCGGATCTTCCAGGGCACCTTGAGCCGATGGACGCTGCCTTGCGACCTGTCGCTGGACGGGGTTGAACTGGAGGGCGATGTCCTAGTGGATGCGCAAGCTGACCGGGCGCCGACCCGGGTGCATGTGATTGTCAAGGGTGGCGGGATGGCCGCCGGACGCGACGGAATCTTCGCCATCGATGCCTCGAGCATGGCCCTGGATTCGGAGCTTTCCGTGGTCTCTATCGCCGGCCACGGCAGTCTCGCCGTTGCCATGAAGACTCCGCGGACCTTCAGCCGCGCCGAGGTCAAGGCCGACCTTTCGGCCGACGGCGGGCCGTTTCCGAAGGGTCTCACTTTGTCGGCAGACTTCGCCGTGATCTGCGGAGTTGGCGAGGAGACCTATAACCTGGCCCTGACCCGCGGCAGTCAGCATCTGGCGACGGTCCTCGCGCACTTTCCCGAGGCGACAAACCAGTTTGCGGGAACCTGGAAGGTCGACCTGCAGGATTCTGATTTCGCTCCATTCGCGCCGGATCGTCCCCTGCCCCATTTCATCGCGACGGGAGATGGCCAATTTGATTCCGATCCTGCTTTCAACCGGGTGCATGCGCGTGGTCGCCTGAGCGCCGTCACGAACCACCTGGGTGTCCTCGCGCCGGCTTTGGAGCGCTTTGGAACCGTGACGCTCGACGCCGGCTTCGACGCGGTCCGCAGCGGGCATTCCATCCGGGTTGAACACCTGAGCGTTTCCTTGCCCGGAGACCGGCCGTCGGCCATTGTGCAATCGCTTCAATCCTTCGATTTCGATGAGAAGACCGGCGCTCTGAAACCGGCGGATCCGGCGGGCGATTGGGCGGAAATCTCGATTCGCGGAATTCCCGTGGCGTGGCTGTCCAGCCTCAACGATGGGCTCGCATGGTCCGGCGGTGATGCAACCGGTGAATTCGTCGTCCGGGCTGAGAAAGGAGGGTTCGCTTTTCGACCAAAGGCGCCGCTTACCGCGGCGGGCGTCTCCGTCCAGCACGCGGGCCGGACCTTCGGCCCCAAACTCGACGTGTCAGTTTCCCTGCTCGCCAATTGCTACCCGCAGGGATGGCAGGTCCGGCTGGCTCCGTTGATGGTCGCACGTGGCGGCAGCCGCCTGGCGACCGTCGAGGCCAGGGTATCCTCACCTGCCGGACTGAACCAGCCGATCGCGATCGCGGGAACGTGGAACGCCGATCTCCAGGCCCTGGCGGCCAGGGCGGGTGATTCGGATCTCAGCTGGATCCGCGGCCGCTCGGCTTCGGGCGATTTCACTGCCAAGGTGGGAGCCTCGATGGAACTGGACGGAAAGCTGGCGGTCGTCGGCCGCGACGAGCACCACACGGTCACCGCCAGCCTCCACGCTGAGATGGACGGCAGCGGAAGAATCTCGTTCCTGGCGCCGGTCAGAGTTGCCTTCGGGCCGAACGTGTCGGATCTGTCGGCCGAGGGAACCCGGATCCGCGACCAGGCGGGGACCCGCCTTTACCTGAAACTGACCGGAAAGAGCATCGTCCTGGAGCACCTCGGCCTGCTGGCAGCCCCATTGGCTGCGGGCGGAGGCGTGACCCTGGCCGTGCTCGCCGGATCCGAGGCAATGGCCGGAGTTCGGGATCGGGTTCCGTTCTGGGGCCATTGGACGGGACACGTCGCGGTTGCTTTCGACCGACTGACAACTGGCAATGAGGTCTTCGACAACGTTGGCGGCCTTCTTCATGTGGACCAGGGCTCCGTTCATCTGGAGGGAGGTCACGCGGGGATTGCCACCAAGCGTGATGTCAGGGTCGAGGGATCCGTCTCGTTCGATGCCGCCGCGGAATTCCCGTACGACCTCAAGGCGACGGCCTCCCTCGACCGGGTCGACGCGGAAACACTTTTCGTGCCCGCGGACTCCCGGAAGGAACCGGCCATCGAGGGCCGTTTCTCCTTCGCAGGTACCCTGGTTGGAAACGGGGTGAATCTGAAAGACCTGATCGGTCGTACACGGGAAGAATTCCGGCTGGCCAGCACGGCCGGAATTGTGCGGGTGCTCAAGACCGACGTGGACGAGGCGCTGCCGCCGGAGCCCAAGGCACGGGTCTCGGACGCGCTGGACACGGTGGGCTCCGCCGTCGGGAAGTTCTTCGGGGTCGACGACAAGATGGGCTCGGGCAGAAAAACGGTCAACCCGACCACTGAAGCGGTCATCGAGTTTACCAACGAATTGGCTGAGATCGGGTTTGACGAGATCACGGTTACGGGCGTCCGGGGAATCGACGGCATAATTCGTCTCGCCAACCTTACGATGACGACTCCGGACATGCGCCTCACGGGATCCGGGCAGGTCACCGACGTGAAGGGCCGCTCGCTTCGCGCGCAACCGCTCAGCGTGGATCTGCAGTTCTGGGCGCGCGGCCGGACCGCCAAGCTCCTGTCAGCGGCCGGCCTGCTGTCCACGCAAAAAGACGACTCCGGGTACACGATGCTCCGCGAGCCGATCCACCTCGGAGGAACCATCGAGCACCTCGACATCAGCCGGTGGCACGAGTTGCTGGTCAAGGCGGCTCAGAATCCCGGCGCCCCGAAGAAAGGCCCTGACGGGCCATCCCGTTAAATTCGCAGTTGCGTGCCGGCGGCCGACCGCATGCAATTCCCCCATGCCGCCGCCTGGCGGCGTGTTATCCTAGCTGCTTTCACTCCCATGAAAAAGAACCTGCTCCTCACCCTCCTCTGTCTCGCCACCACCCTCGTGGCCCATGCCCAGGTCAGCGATCTGCTCAAGCCGGGTACGAAAACCAAAACCAAGGACGATACGACCGCGACCCAGATGGGCGAGTACAAGGGGGTGAGACACGCCCTCGGCATCGCCGACTTCACAACCAGCGACGGCCTCTCGTTCGACGAATCCGCAAAACAGAATATGCGCGCCATGCTCGAATCGGCCCTGTTTGCCACCAACCGGTTCGTCATCGTCGAGCGCGGCAACCTCGAAGCCGTGACCCAGGAGCAGGATCTCCAGAAGGGCGACCGCGCCGCCAAGGCGAGCGGCGTTGCCCAGACGGGCAAGCTTCGCAGCGCGCGTTACCTCGCCGCCTGCACGGTGACGGAAGCGTCATCCTCGACCTCCGGCGACTCGGGCGGGCTTGCGATCCACGGCATCCGCCTGGGTGGGTCCTCATCCAAGTCGGCCATTGTCCTCGTCGTAAAAGTGATTGACACGACCAGTGGCGAGATTGTCGCCAGTGAACGGATCCGTGGCGAGGCGGGCAAATCGGGCGTCAGCCTGGGCCTTTCGCAACATGGATGGAGCGGCGAGATGTCCTCGTTCGCCAAGACGCCGATGGGCGAGGCCGCGCAGGACTGCATCAACAAGGCCGTCGTCTTTATCGCGCAGAAGATGGAAACCACCGCCGTCGAGGGTGTGATCGTGTCAGTTTCCGAGCAGAACATCGTCATCAATCTAGGCCAGAACTACGGGATCAACGCCGGCCAGAAGTTCACCGTCCGCCGGCAAGGCGAGACGCTCACTGACCCGGCCACGGGTGAAATCCTCGGCAACAGCGAGGGCGCGGTGGTCGGCACGGTCGAGGTCACCAGCACCCGCGAGAAGCTCTCGTACTGCAAGCTGGTCGACGGCGAATTGCCGGGCCGCGGCGATGCGGTGTTCGTCAAATAGCACGGCTTCAGCTTGAGCCCCAGGCGGCGGGCGCGGAGTTCTGGCCTTGGGGCCAGTGCTCCTGAGGACTGATTCTGGCTAACGCCTTGCCCGACCTTTGTTGTTGGCACCATTTTGATTCCCGCCAAAATGGCGGCGTTCTCGCGCCGTTTCGCGACCGGTCCGCCCACCCCGTCCTCCCATGCGTTCCGTCCTACCTCTCCGCCCCGTCGTCTCCGCGCTGTTCGCCCTTGCGTTGTCCGGCCTTGCCGCGGCCGCCCCGCAGACGCTCGACCCTGGCACCGCGCTCGAATTGGCGCTCACTCCGGCCGCACCCAAGACCGAGCTCACCTTCGCCAACGATGGCACCCACTTAGTCGCCCTGCGTGTGATCGCCGCCGCACCTGACACCGCCGTCCGCTTCAAGGCCAAGGCTGCCGCGAAATTCGGAGCCTACGGCCTGACCAGCGACCTGCAGTGGGACTTCAAGTCCGAGCGCGCCGCCTCGCAGCTCTTCGACGGTCTGCCGCAGTATCCGGCCACCTGGACCATCGAACTCGCGCTCACTGGCAAGGAGCCGCGCTCGCTTACCGTGCAACTCGAGGACCAGGGCGCGGCGCCGGACGTCCGCTGGGGCGAGGCCACCGGCTCTTTGCTCGTCCGCAACACCGGACAGACCCGCCTGACCGCCACGCCCGAGAGGGGTTTCACCCTGCGCCATCCGCTCTTCAAGGGCCCCGCCGCCGCGCCTGACACCACCCCAGCCGGCGACGCCCTTTTCCGCCTGCCCGCCGGTTACTGGCAACTGGTCGCCGGCGGCGGCGAGGGCGTGCGCGAGCTGCGCTCCACACTCATCCCGGTTTCGAGTGGCGGGGAGACGGTCGTCGACTGGCCCCAGATGCGCACCCTCGAGGGCGAGAAGTCAAAGGGCCTCACTGAACTGGTGCTGCGCGACGCCACTGCCGACGGCGAAACGGGCCGTCTGCTCGTGGCCGCTCCGATGTTCTCAGAGGCGCCCAAGCCCGAGGCGGTGCGCATCGTCGAGGGTGGCCAGCCGGGCCAGGTGCTGTCCGTCGAGTCCATCCCCGCCAAGCTCCACGTCGTCGTGCTCTTCGACTCCTCGTTCTCGATGCGCAAGATCTTCGCGCAGGCCCAGGAAGCCGCGCTGCGCTTTGTGGAGAAGCTGCCGGCCGAATGCACCGTCGATTTCATCGATTTCGACACGAAGGTGAAGGATCTCCCCGCCGCCGACCGCGCCACGCTGCTCGACGCCATCCGCGCGCTCAAGTCCGAGGGCAGCACGCGGCTTTACGACGCCATCATGCGCGGACTCTCCAAGTGCGCCGGCCACCGGCGCAGCGCCATCGTCGTCTTTACCGACGGTTTCGACGCCCAGGTCGACGATCCCGGCTATGGCAGCCGGGCCACGCCGGAGCAGGTCTTCGATGCCGTGGCCAAGACGCCCGTGCCGCTCTTCACGATTGGCTACGGAGAGAAGCCCGACGTGGAGACCCTCAAGCGGCTCGCCGACGCCTCCGGCGGCGCCACCTTCCGCGCCCAACCCGACACGATCGCCGACGTCTTCGCACAGATCGGACGGCTGGTGGACCGCGACTACCGCATCACCTACCGCCGTCCCGCCAAGGTGGCGGCCAGCAACACCCCCGTGCTCACGCTCGTCCTCGACGTCAGCGGCTCGATGGACATGGACCCGAAAAACCCCGTCTGCGGTTATCGCATCGAGAAGGCGAAAGACCTGCTCCGCGGTTTCTTCGGCCGCCTGCCCGCCGGCAGCGTCGTGCAACTCTTCACCTTTTCCGACAACGTCGATCTCGTGCAGGTCCTCACCGCCGACCCGACCCGCCTGCTTCGCGCGCTCGCGCCGATCAATGCGGGCGGCGGTACCGAGACGCTCAAGGCCGCCCAAGCCGCCCTGGCCTCGCTCGAAAAGATCCCGTCGCACAACCGCTACCTGCTGTTCATCACCGACGCTGCGCTCAGCGTCCCGGATGCCGCGCAACACAAGAAGTTCGAGGAGGTACTGGCCGCGTTCAAGGACCAAGGAATCCGCAGCCTCTGGGTCGGCATGGTCGACACCAAGGAGCAGGCGCCGTTTGAGAGCGCCGCCCGGCTTTCCGGTGGTTCCTTCGTCGTGAGCCCCGGCACCGACTCCCTCGCCAAGGCTCTCGCCTCGCTCGAGAAGTCGCTTAAGGAACCCGGCGCTGGCGGCAACGAGATCGCCGTTGAGGTGTTGATCGACAAACCCGACGCCGCTGGTGCGCACCACCTCCACGGCGGCACCGGTCTTTTCGCCCTGCCGGTATCCGGCTTTACCGCCGAGCACAGCGTCGGCTGCCTTACCGCCACGATCAACAATGCCCCGGCCAGCGAGGCCACCGGCCCCGCCGTGGTCTCGCTGGCGCCATCGCCGGCCTCCGCGCCATCCGCCCCTCCTTCCGCAGCGGCAACCGCCGAATCCCTCGAACTCAACCGCATCCCGCTCGAACTCGTCGGGCACAACGACGCCGTCGAGATAACCGTGCACCGCGCGACCTTGTATTCGAAGCTCCACGGCATCGCCCTGCCGGACCCCTACCGCTTTGTTGTCCTGAGCGTCACCCTGAAGAACAATCTGCCCGAGCAGGAAGTCTTCGTCCCGGACAAGGGCGCGATGCATCCCGCCGCCTGGGTTACCACAGGGCGTCCGCCCGGCAAGATTCGCCGGGCCACTCCACCTTACGTCATCCCCGACCTCCGGCACCACGTCTTCCTCCGGTGGAACGAAGCCGGCGAGTGTCCCCCGTCGCTGCTTTCAGCACTCGAAACCCCACCCCTCTTCCTCCCGGGCGAGCCCGAGGTGACCGTCACTCCCGGCCAGCCCCTCGAGGGCAATCTCGTCTTTCTCGTGCAGGGCGCAAACCTCCAGAGCGCGTCACTGCATTTCTACGACACAAACTATCATCACATGGACCTCGCGCTCGTCGGTCCCCTGCCGCCGCGCCCGGAGGCGCTCGCCGATCTTCCCACGCAGGCCACGGGCGCCCTCTCGGATACTTTTACGGTGCGTCTGCTGGGATCCCAGGACTCGGGCGATGCCGTCGGTGGCGTCGCGCCGGGAACAGGAAACGTTTTCCGGCTGGTGCAGCTGGCGTTCGAGTCCCGCGTGCAGGCCCTGGCCGACCTGAAGCCCTCGGCCCAGTTTGCCCTGCTGATCCACACCGACAAGGGACTGTTGTCGACGCCGCTCGCGCCGTTGACCGATGGTCTGCCCGGCGGCTTGTACCGTGATTTGTCGCTCGCCCCGGGTTCGCACAACCGCTTCCAGCAGATCTACTGCGTGCCCGCGGCTCTGAAGTCGCGGCCGACGGCCCTGTTCATGGAGCTCAAGGACCGCGACTTCGTTCTACCGTTCGATCGTCCTCTGCTGACAGCCCCTCCCGCGGGGGTGACCGTCCCCGAGCTCGGCTTGTCCGCCGCGATCAACGACATGTTTCTGACGGGCAAGGATTCCGGTTTCGGCCGGCCGCTCCTGGCGGTCGATGTGACCGTGGCGGACACCGACGACCGCTATTCGACGCAACTGAAACAGCTTTTCCGTCTTGAACCCGTGCCCGCAGCGCCGGGATCTGCCGCGACCGAGACGAAAGAGGCGCCGTCCACGGAAGCGGTCGCCAAGCGCAGAGGCCTGGGATCCTTCGCGTCCGGCCCGGCCCAACCGGAGAGAGCCCGTCCGCCGCTCGCCACCGCGCAGGAACTGCTGTTTGGGTTTTCAGAGAACACCGTCGTGCCCGACGGTGCCAATCGGCGCGGCGTTCTGTTGTTCGACGTGCCACCCGCCGGTGAATGGCGCCTGACCTGCAACGGCCAGGAGCTCGCCCGCGTCGCCACACCGCGGGCCGCGAGTCCGGACGACCAGTGGCTGATGACGCGTCGGCCCAAGTATCCGCTTTTCGATGAGGCGTCGCCGCAGGGGAGGGTCGAGAAGCTGATCGCCGAGCTGAAGAGTCAGGGAGTCTTCCGGAACGTCGTCCGTGCCGGGCAGCAGGCGGCTGCGATCAAGACCGATCTCGCCGGAAAACCGCGTCCGGTAGAGGCTTTGCCGCCACGGCTCACCGCTGCGGGGGCTGAGCGCTGGACGAAGCTTCTGGCCGGAACTGAAAAGGACCTGTGGGCCACGCTCGCCAATCTCCGGGTGGCGGGCTCCGCCGAGAAGCCTTGGAATTCGAGTTCCGCCCCCGAGGCTGTGCTGACCCAGGACAGCGGCACTGCCGCCGATCTGGCGAACCTCGCCCTGCAGTGGTTCGCCGCCCGCGGCGTCACTGCCGAGCCGAAGCAGGCAAAGCTCTCCGAAGCCGGGAAAAGCTGGTTCCGCGCCCACGCCGCCGGCGAACCGCCTGCCAGCGTGCCGCTGCTGACGACACCGCAAGGGACATGGGCGTTTCCGTTTCTGGCCAAGGACGGCGACGCCGCGACATTCCTCGCCGGCGCCGCCACCAACGCAGGGAAGGCGGACATTCCTGAGACCGAGCTCATCGTTGCGGTCTACTGCGAATCCGCCAAACCCACCGCGGCCGGAAAAATCGCCGACATGGCCAGCGCCCTCGGCGGCGGTGCCGCGGGTCCGACACGTTTCATTCTCTGGAGCGGACGGCTGCCCAACTCCGCGCTTTCCCGCGATGCCGTCGATCTGTTCTATGTCGAATCCGGCCCCAGCCGCGACCGCATCGTCCGGGCGCGGCTCGAAAGCGCCGCCGGAGTTGTGACCGGTCCGACGGGATTCAATCCCGCGGAATGGAAGCCGGTGCGCGAGGAACTCACGATCCGCTTCCTCGGCGGGAAGACGCTTCCTCCCGCCGTGCGGGAACTGCACGACGGCAAACTCGGCGACATTTTTCACAGCCTCGCCCTCGTCGCGCCGGACCTGCCGACCCCCGCCGCCGAGACGCTGGCGCGGCTCTCCCATGAACAGAAGCCAGCAGAACGCCCAGACGGCCCGTCGATCGTGCGCTGGCTCGCCCGCGCGAAGATCGCCGCGTTTCTGGCTGCCCAGACGCGGTGGGAGGAAGCGCGCCGCGCCGACCTCGGAGTCGGGTTGTCTCGGGCGGCCAGACCGCGGGCGATTATCTACACGGCAGCCACCCAGAATGGTGCCTTCGTGCAGTCGCTCGACCTGCGCCAGAGCGACCCGGACATTTATGGCGATCCGGCGGCTTGCGCGGCATTCCGCCTGATGGCCGGCCTCACCTCGACCGCCTTCGAGGGCCGCCTGGTGGGCGCAAAATCGGTGCTCGATTTCTGGAAATCGCCCGGCGACTTCGTCACCGTCGCGCCGAAGAACCGCGACCGGTTTGCCCGCGACCTCAAGCAGAAGGGTTTTCCCGACGAGGTGGTCCAGCGCGTGAAGTCGGGTTCCGAATACCTGCTTTTCTCGAAAAACCCCGTCGACTCGGGCGGCCGGCCGCTGTGGGGCTGGCTCGCGATCGACCCGGCGACCTACGCGGTGACGTCCGTGCTTTCGACCGGCGAAAATGGAGCGGCCGAAACGTCGCTGCTGGACATGTTACAGGACGCTGAGTCGTACGGCATCGGCTTCTACGTGGGTGTCGATTCCTCGGTCTGGTCGGTCGCGGCGTTTACCCTGGAGGGGTTGCCCTACGCCGAGGTGCTCAACGAGGCCGAGGCGTTCGCCCACGAGGTTGCGGAGAATTTTAACGGCATCGGCGTGGAGCCCAAGGAGGTCGCGGAGGTCATGTGGAAGAAGTTCTCCCTCATCGGTTCCGAATACATCAAGGGAGACGCCAGCTATCGCAAGTTCTCCGACGGGTACAACGCCGGCGTGAAGCTCTACTTCGACCGGGCGCGCGGGAGGCCCTGAACCCACCAGACGGGCCGTTGCTCCTTGCCTGACCATGCGCGCCTCCCGACGTACCGCATTGACCGCCGCCACGATCGCCTGCTCTTCTCTGTTCGTGCCCGCCCAGGAGCCAGTCTCGCGCATGGGGAATCCCGTCGATCCCGATCCTCTGGTCGAGAGAGTGCGGGCGGCGGCGCTGTCCATGCAGCGCAAATCCTGGGAGCAGGGCGTCCTCGCCCAGGCATTCCTGGAGGAGGGACAGGATGAGCTGGTGGTGATGATGGCCCGCGCGAGCCTGATCTATCTGTCGAAGGATGGTGTGCCGGCCGCGCTGGACGGAGCCCCGGTGGACCCTCTGATGGGCGGCGAGGCCCTCGCCCGGGCGGCCCATCTGACCGGCGATCCCGTCCTCCATCGGGCGCTGGAGCACTCGCTTGCCTATGTCCTCAAGCGCGCGCCGCGGGCCGCCGATGGCACGATCTTTCACACGAGTGAAACCATCTGGTCGGACAGTTTCCACACCACCCCGCCGTTCCTGGCCTACACCGGGCATCATACCGAGGCGTTGAGCCAGATCGAAGGCCACTGGCGACGGCTGTGGAACCCCCGCAAGAAGCTGCTCGCGCACATCTGGGACGAGAAAGCCCAGCGCCTGACGGACCCGGCTTGCTGGGGCGGTGGCAACGGCTGGGCGGCCGCAGGTCTCACCCGGATCATCCGCGCGTGGCCGGCCGACCGCGCCACGGCCAAAGCCCGCCTGGCTGGATATCTGCGGGAAGTGATCGAAGGGTGCCTCGCCCACCAGCGGGCCGATGGCTTGTTTCAGAACGTCGTTGATGACCCCGAGTCGTTCGTTGAAACCAATCTCGCGCAGATGCTCGCCTACGCCATATTCGAAAGCGTCCGCGGCGGCTGGCTGCCGGCCGACTATCTCCCGGCAGCCGAGCGCATGCGTGCGGCCGCCCGGGCCAAGGTGGATCGCGATGGATTCGTTCAGGGGGTGGCCGGCGCGCCAACCTTCGACCGCCCTGGCGTCTCGCCCGAAGGCCAGGCCTTCTTCCTGATGATGGAAACCGCCGCACGCCGCTTGCCGCGAAATCCCCCTCCGCTTTGATCAGGCCACCCACTACAATGTCCAAACTATCGATCATCATCCCCCTCGCTATTTTCCTCAGCGCCGCGGCGGCACGGGACCTCTCGCCGGCAACGCTGCCCGCGCCACAGACCAGCGGCGGCAGGCCGCTCATGCAGGTGTTGAAAGATCGCACCTCGCAACGCGAGTTCGCCCCGGAACCGCTGCCCACGCAGGTGCTGTCCAATCTCCTGTGGGCCGCCTGGGGGGTGAACCGCCCGGAATCCGGCAAACGAACCGCGCCCTCCGCGATGAACCGGCAGGAAATGGACGTGTACGTCGCTGGGGCCGATGGGGTCTACCTTTACGACGCGAAGGAACACCGCCTGAAGCCAGTCGTGGCGGGCGACCTGCGCGCGCTGACGGGCACGCAGGCTTATGTCGGCACGGCGCCGCTGAATCTGGTCTATGTCTCGCGCGGCGGCGACGCGGCCGGAGGCGGCATCCAGGCCGGCCTGATCAGCGAGAACGTCTATCTTTTCTGCTCCTCCGAGGGCCTGGCCACCGTCGTCCGCGGCAGCATCAACCGCGAACCCCTGGCCAAGGCGATGAAGCTCGGCTCCGATCAGAAGATCGTGCTGGCCCAGAGCGTGGGCTACCCGCCGAAGAAGTGACGCAGAGACTTGACTCGTTTCGCCGAGGAACCTTTGTCAACTAATAGTTGACGAGTTCTCCGTGTCTCTGCGGAGGCGGCGATCCAAGACGGTGTGGTGGGGCCATCCCGATTCGCCGTCAGAAGCGGACGCGTCGATTCCGGCTGGCCGCCCCGGCTCGGCCGCCGGTGGCGCCGGGCGCGCACCGAAGCAGGGGCCCGCGGGCTACTTTGCCACCGGCTGCCGGAACCATCCTTCCGCCGATTCGCGGTCGCGGGCGACTTGCCCGCGGAGTTCATCGACACTGGCGAATTTCTGCTCGGGGCGAAGGAACTTGAGCCACTCGACCGTGAGGTGGCTGCCCGTCGACAGCGCACACGGTCCGAGTACGTGCACCTCCAGCAACGGTTCACCGGCTGACGCGACCGTCGGGCGGGTCCCGTAGTTCGCCACGCCCGGCACCGGGGGGGTCTGGTCATCACCAACCCGCACGGCGTAGACCCCGTGACGCGGCTGGAGCTCCGGCTGCCACGGCACGTTGAGCGTGGGAAAGCCGAGCGTGCGCCCGAGCCTCCGGCCCGGCACGACCACGCCCACCGCAAAATAGGCATAACCAAGAAGCAGGTTAGCCTCCTCCAGGCGGCCCGCTTCGAGATCATCGCGAACGCGCGTGCTGCTGATCGGTGCTCCATGGAGATGGACGCGCGGGATGCTCAGCACGGGCACCTGGCGCCGCGCCGCCTCCGCCAGCAGGAGCGGGACGTCGCCACGGCGGCCGGCGCCGAAGCGCCAGTTCTCCCCGACGTAAACTCCCGCCAGCCGCGGCAGCCGCCGCTGCAGTTGCGGCAGGAACTCCTCCGCCGTGATCCGGGCGAATTCCGGGGAAAACGTCTGCGTGATGACCACATCCACGCCGAGCTGGCGCAGCACCCGGAATTTCATTTCCGGGCTCATCAGCATCCGTGTGCGGCCCGCTGGGTTGAACAATGCGCTCGGGTGCGGCCAGAAGGTTAGCACTCCGGCCAGACCTCCGGCGCGGCGCGCCGCCCGCACGGCCTCCTCAATCACCGCCTGGTGGCCAAGGTGCACGCCGTCAAACATGCCAATGGCCAGATGTAGCGACCGCGGCGGCAGCGTCACGTTTTCCAGGCCGGCGAACTGGTCGGGAAAGCTCATCGAGGACCAAACTCACACCATGCTCGCCAAGGCCACCAAGGCATGGGAGGGCGGGTTTCCTTTGCGTCCGTGGCGTGAGGAAAATTGCTCATGATTTCTCCGTGGGCTGTTCCCGCGACCCGAGGCTGTTCAGTGGCTGGTTCGGTCAGGCCACGAAACTTGGCACCACCTCATAGACGGGCAGCAGCCGTTTCTCGATCTCCACCACCGGCAGCTTCTCAAGCTCTTCGAGCGGCAGCGCCGCCTCGATCCGGAATTTGTCCGTGGCCGTGCGGCGCAGCGCGCAAAGATGCGCGCCGCAGCCCAGTTTCTGGCCGAGATCGTGCGCGAGGGTGCGCACGTACGTGCCCTTGCTGCAACGCATGCGGAAGTCGAGTTGCGGCGGGGCGAAGCGGGTCAGCTCGTAACTCGACACGCGGATGAACCGCGGCTCGCGCTCCACCTCCTCGCCCTTGCGGGCCATCTTGTAGAGCGGCACTCCGTCCACCTTGATGGCCGAGAACATCGGCGGCGTCTGGTATTGATCGCCGAGAAACGTCTGCATGGCCGCGCGCACCTGCTCCTCGGTGAGCGGCGGCACCGGCCGCGTCTCCATGACTTCGCCGTCGGCATCCTGCGAATTGGTGATTTTGCCCAACTCGATCGTGCCCGCGTACTCCTTGTCGAGGTTCGTAAGGTACTGCGAGATGCGCGTGGCCTTGCCGACCAGCATGATGAGCAGCCCGGTCGCCATCGGATCGAGTGTGCCGGCGTGGCCGATGCGCTTCATGGCGAGCTTTCGGCGCAAGCGCGCCACCACGTCGTGCGACGTGAAGCCCGTGGGCTTGTCGACGAGCAGAACACCTTCGAGTTCCTTGGGTTTCCCGAGCATGGCAGAGTGAAGAGTGACTATTGGGAGGCCGCGTTTAATCGCGATCCTATTCGCCCTCGTTAATGCCGCCGCAGCCGCGGCGTCCGCCCCCGCACGGCGGTCGACCGGACCAGTGGATGTCCGCCGATATGCCTGGCGGGGACAAACACCGCCTTGCCACGAGCCGGAGCGCCGATAGCCGGTGGGGCGGGCTTAACGCCCGCCACCGGAGGCCTGCCCGGACCGATAGCGGATGATCGCCTCCAGAAAGTAGTAGTCGGCGAAGATCGCCGGCACATCCACATTGCTGTTGATCGGCAGAAACTGGACCGAATGATCCAGCAGACAGCTGGTATCGGTCAGCGTAGCGAACCAGGGCGGCTGGCAGAGCGAGGCCAGCATGGCCTCCGCCTCCCTCCTGTAATGCGCCCGTCGCGAAGGGTCTTGAACGTACCGGAGCATCTCGAACAGGGCCGAGGTCACGATGCAGCTGGCCGAGACATCGTGGTATTTGATGCCGGATTGGAAATCCCATGGCGCCACGCGGTCCGCGGGCAGATTTCTGATGAAATAGTCCGCGAGTTTCATGGCCAGGTCGAGGAACGGCCGCTCGCGGGTATGCCGATACGCCGCCACCATTCCATAGAGCGCCCAAGCCTGCCCCCGTGACCAAGTGGTCTCGGGTCCCGCTCCCTGCAAGGTCCCCTTGCTGATGATCCGGCCGGTGTTCTTGTCGTACCGCACGACATGGTAGGTGCCCCCATCGGGACGGACGAAGTCGCGGCCGGTGGTGATCGCGTGCGTCCGGGCCACCGCGGCCAGATCCAGGGGACCGCCGTTTTCCGCCGCCCAGAAGAGGAGGTCGAGATTCATCATGATGTCGACCACGACAGGGAACGCCTGCTGGTCTTTCACTAGGTCCCAGTTTGAGCTCAGGCAGCCGACCCGCGGGTTGTACCGCCTCGCCAGCGTGGTCGCGGCCGTGAGGATGATCTCCTTGTACCGATCATACTCCGGCCCTCGGGCGAGCCGGATACCATTGCCGAAAGAGCACATGAAACGAAAGCCCAGGTCATGCGTGTCGGCATTGAATTTCTCCCGTTCGATCGCCTTGGTCCATTGCCCCGCCCAGGCTTCAAAGCGACGGTCGCCACTAAGTTCCCCCGCGTACCAGAGACACCCCGGGTAGAAGCCGCTGGTCCAGTCGGCCGATGACTTGAGCTGCCACTTCAGCTGCGGCGTGCCATACGTGGGATAAAGGACCGGGGCGCCCACCTCGCGAACGCTCTGCTCGAGCCGCTGAAGAGACACTCTGAGCGCCTGATCCACCAAAGCGTCCAGCGATCCACCGGCCACGGCGCACGGCGCGGGTGCGAGTACCAACATGGCAAAGGCTGCGCGCCATCCCGACTTTCCCCGGCCTGCCTCAAGGCGGATTGCTGCGGACATGCCCTTCAGTTTGCGACCTCCCAACCAGGAGGCGAGCTGGTTCCGCCGGCCCGGATGTTTCACACTCCGGCGTGAACGCTGTGCAGAATGTGGGGTGTGGTATTCCACCGTTGTCATTGCGAGGAGCACCGCGACGAAGCAATCCAGCTGGATCGCCACGCCCTCGTTCCTCGGGCTCGCGATGGCAGAAGATCGTGTGTGACTCCGGCTGATGTGCCCGCGCGACCGATCGCCTGAGCAGAGCGCCGGGGCCGAGCAAACCTACGCCTCAAAAAACCCGTCAAAGCCGGTGTCCAGTCAGTGGAGGCGGTTGGTCAGCGCAGCCACAAGCCGCGGATAGAAGGTCGCCAGCGTCTCTCCAGGGACGTTTAGTCCCGCCGCGCACGCGTGCCCGCCGCCGCCGAACTGCCCGGCGACAAGGTCAAGCCGGTAGGCCGGAACCTTCGCCCGCAGACTCGCCTTGATACCTTCGGGCCGCTCCTCAATGAGTCCGCCGATCTCCACGCCGTCAACGGCCCGGGCGTAGTCCACCAACCCCTCCGTATCCTCGGGCAGGCTCCCGGTCTCCGCGAACACCCCGGCAGGCAGCACGCCGAGACAGATCCGACCGCCACTTTCAAGGCGCAGCGAGGCGAGAAACCGTTGCAGCAACCGGAGCTTGCCGACCGTCTCGCGCTCATAAAGCTCGTAGCCGGCCTGGGTCGGGTTGGCGCCGCGCGTCAGGAGTTCGGCCGCCAGCAGGAAGGTGCGGCGGGAGGTGGAGTTGAAGCGGAACTGGCCCGTGTCCGTAAGGATGCCGGTGTAGAGCGCTTGCGCTGTCACGGCATCGACCGGCAGCCCGTTGTCCAGCATCATGCCCGCCAGAATCTCTGCCGTGGCCGCCGACGCGGGATCGATGAAATTGTGGCTCGCGAAACCGCCGTTCGATAGGTGGTGATCAATCGCGCCGGCCGGCGCGGGAAAACGGGCTCTGATCGCCTGGCCCGCGCGGTCATGGTCCGCGCAGTCGACGAATACTGCGGCCCAATCCTCCGCCTCGAATTTGTCCGGGCTCAAGAAAACCAGGCCATCCAGCAGGAACTGCAGCCGCCGCGGCACGGGATCGGGATTGAGGCACGCGACCTCGTGGCCCCGCGCCCGCAGCAGGCGGGCTAGCGCCACCTGCGATCCGATGCAGTCGCCATCGGGGCGCGCATGCCCGACCACCGCGACGTTCCGGCCGCGCAATTGAGCCAGGAACGCGGCGAACCGCGGGGAAAGGTCGGGATAGAACGTCTCCATGTCAGGCGGGCCGGGCGGGCGGTAGCCGTTCGATTTCATCGAGAACCTGCAGCACCCGGACGCCGCGCTCGGGCGATGGGTCGGGGACGAACTCGAGTCTGGGCACATTCTTCAAGACGACGTTCTTGCCGACCACGCGGCGGATCTCCCCGGTCTTTTCCTGTAGCCACTCCCGGCAGGTCGCCGCCGCCTCCGTCCCGCCGAACACCGAATAGAACACACGCGCGTCGTGAAAATCGGGCGACACCTGCACCGCGGTGATGGTGATCCGCACCGCCTCGCCCTGGTGGCGGGTGTGCAGGTAGGCGCTGATTTCGCGCTGAATGAGCTCGTTGACGCGCAGGGTGCGGTTGGACATTAGACCCCCGATTCCGGGCTTTCGATTTTCGATCCTCGGGTCAGAGGCACCAGATCGAAAACCAAAAATCTGCATTCAAATATCACAAAGAGGCTCGCACCTTCTGGATCTCCAGGCACTCGATGACGTCGCCTTCCTGGTAGCCGTCAACTCCATCGAGCCGGATGCCGCATTCCAAGCCGGCGCGCACTTCGTTCGCATCATCCTTGAAGCGCCGGAGGGTACCCACCTTGCCCTCGAACACGACCTCCTTACCGCGGCGCACCCGGGCGGGGGCATTGCGGCTAATCTTGCCCTCGGTGACGAGACAGCCGGCCACAAAACCCTTCGAGACCGGGAAGATCTGGCGGACTTCCGCTGCGCCCAGCTTGATTTCGCGCAAGTCGGGTTCGAGCAGGTCCGCCATCATCTCGCGCACCTTGTCGCCTAGCTCGTAAATGATCTCGAAGGTCTCAATGCGCACACTGTGGTGCTTGGCGAGCGGCGTAACGCCGTTCTCGAGCCGGGTGTTGAATCCGACGATCACGGCCCCCGCGGCGCCGGCCATGAGAACATCGTTCCGGCCGACCAGTCCGACTTCGCCAGACAGGATCTCGAGGGAAACCTTCTGGCTCTTGATGCCGTCGAGGATGTTGCGCACCGCCTCAATCGAGCCGAACACGTCGCATTTCAAGACCACCCGCAGCGTCTTCTGCTGCGAGGCGGCGATCTCGGCGAACAGCTTCTCGACCGAAATCTCCTTGGGCTTGGAGTCGAGGGTGACCGTTTCCTTGTCCAGGCGATCCTGCTCCTCCTCGGCCAGCCGCTCGGCTTCGCGGGCGTTTTTCACCACCTTGAACGAGGCGCCACTTTCCGGAGTACCGGACCAGCCGATGATCCTCACCGGCGTGGAGGGCGGCGCTTCCTTCACCGCCTCGCCCCGGTCATCAAACATCGCGCGCACGCGGGCGTAATGGGCGCCGCACACGATGGCATCGCCCGTCCGGAGCGTGCCGCGCTGGATGATCACCGTCGCCGACGGGCCCCGCCCGACGTCGATCTGCGACTCGATAATGACGCCGGAGGCTTCCGACTTCGGGTTGGCCTTCAGTTCAAGGACATCGGCCTGCAGCAGGATGTAGTCGAGCAGTTCGGAGATGCCCTGGTCCTTCACGGCGGCGGTGGGCACCGTGATGGTCTCGCCGCCCCAATCCTCGGGCGGGATGCCTCGCTCCTGCATCTGCGCCTTCACCCGGTCAAGGTTGGCCCCCTTCATGTCCATCTTGTTGACCGCGACAATGAGCGAAACCTTGGCGTTCTGGATGTGCTTCAGGGCCTCGTCGGTCTGCGGCATGAAACCGTCGTCGGCAGCCACGACCAGCACGGCGATGTCGGTGACGCTCGCTCCGCGGGCGCGCATCTTGTTAAACGCGGCGTGGCCGGGCGTGTCGAGAAAGGTGATTTTGCGGCCCTTGAACTCCACCTGGTAGGCGCCGATATGCTGGGTGATGCCGCCCGCTTCACCGGCGGCGACATGGGCCTTGCGGATGGCGTCGAGCAGCGAGGTCTTGCCATGGTCGACGTGGCCGAGAATGCAGACCACCGGCGCACGCGGCAGGAGGAACTTGGACTCATCCTCCGCGACCTTCTCAACCTTCACTTTCGGCACGATCGGGACCGCCGTCTCGCCGCGATGCTTGATTTCGAGCATGCAGCCGTGGCGCTCGGCAATCTGGCCGGCCACGGTCTCGTCGATGCTTTGGTTCATCGACGCGAAGATGCCCATTTCCATCAGCTCGGAGATGAGCTTGAAGGGCTTGAGCCCCAGCGCCGTCGCAAAATCCCGAACAATGACCGGGGGCTTCAGGTGAATGATCTTGACGTCGCCCGAGGCTGTCACCGTCACGGAGGTCGTCGCCGGAACCGCCGGCGGCATTGGCGGGACGGACTGCGGCCGGGACACCGGCAGGGGGGGCGGAGCGCTGCGCGGCGAAATCGGCATCGGCGGCGACGAGACCGGGGTCGCGTGGGCGACCGCCGGAACTGCCGGGGTGACCGTGGGAGTCGGGAGGGGTGCCGGCGCGGGGCGAGGCACCGGCGGAGGCGGCAGCGGCGTGAAGGGCGGCGACGTGGGAGCCCGGACCAGCGGCGGAGGTGCCACCGGGGTCGGCCGGCTCGCCGTCGGAGCGGCGACGGGCGGGCGGCTGGGCGCCTGTGGGACAACCCGCATGGTCGGCAGGGTAGCCGGGCGCGGGGCCGGAAACACGACCTGCGGACGGCTGGCCTTGGCCAGCTCCTCCTTTTCCCGGGCGATGTCCTGCGCTGACCGGACGAACACTCCGGCGGGCATCCGCGTGGTGAAAGTCGGCGGCTTTGCCGTCGTTTCGGCCACAGCGGGCGCGGCGGCTTCCTCGATTTTGGCAGCGGGCGCGGCGGCCGCCTTCTTCTGCGCAATTTCCTCCTGCAGCGCCTCAGCGGTGATCTTGTCGATCGTACTGGAGACGGTTTTGACCGGGTAGTCGCGCTCTTTCAACAGGACCAGCAGGTCCTTGTTGTCCATGCCGAGTTTCTTGGCGAGTTCGTGGAGGCGGATGCTCATCAGCAGCGTTGGCAGGCAGGGTGGGCTTGGCGGGTGCGGTTGGACTACTTGGACGCGCCGGTAAAGGCGGCGACTTTCTGGAGAATGTCTCCAGCTTCCTCTGGCGTGAAGCCCACGCCGACCAAGTCACCGCTTTCGACGCCGTCGAACAGCTCAACCGAGGCAAAGCCGGCCACAACCAGCCGCTGGGCGGTGGCCTCGTCGATGCCAGGAATCTTCGCCAGGCCCGAAGCCGCCATGCCCTTCTTCTCCTCCAGCGTGGTCGCGACGGTCTGCAGCTTGATGATATCAAGCTTCCAGCCGATCAGGCGCGAGGTGAGGCGGGCGTTCTGACCCTTCTTGCCGATGGCCACGGCCAGATCCTCCTCGGACACGACAATCCCGACCCGGCGGTTTTTCTCGTCGATAATGATGTTGCGCAGGATGGCGGGCTTGAGCGCCTCGGCCACCATCTCGCGCGGATCGGTGAAATAGCGGATGATATCGATCTTCTCGCCGCCGAGTTCGCGGACGATCGATTTTACCCGGGCGCCGCGGGCGCCGACACAGGCCCCGACCGGATCAACCTTCGGATCGGACGTGGACACCGCGATCTTCGTGCGGTAACCGGGTTCGCGGGCAAACGCCTCGATCTTGACCGTGCCATCGGCAATTTCGGTGACTTCGAGCTCGAACAGGCGCCGGACGAATTTCGGGGTCGCGCGGCTCAGGATGAGCTCGGGTCCGCGGCTGCTATTCTCGATCTCCAGCAGCAGGCAGCGGATGCGCTCGCCAGGGGCATAATCCTCGCCAGGGACCTGCTCCTTCCCCGGCATCATCGCCTCGGCCTTGCCCAGATCGATGAAAAGGTCGCTCCGCTCGCGGCGGCGCACGATGCCCGTGACGATGTCGCCGACGCGGTCCTTGAAATCGTCGTAGATGCGCTCCTTCTCGAACTGGCGCAGCTTCTGCATGATCGCCTGCCGGGCGGTCTGGGCGGCGATCCGGCCGAGATAGGAGGGATCAATCTCCTTTTCGATCGTTTCCCCCAGCTGGACGCCCGGCTTTAGGATCTGCGCCTTCTCGACATGGATCTCCGTCTTCGGATTGCTGATGGAATCGACGACCTTGAACAGCATCCAAGCATGAAGCTGGCCGTTCTTGGGGTTGATCTCGATCTTCAACTCCTGCCCGGAGTTAACCCCCTTCTGGGCCGCCGCTTTGATGGCGTTGACGATCGCGGCGATCATGTCGTTTCGACCGATCCCCTTTTCCTTCTCCATGTACTCGAGGACGGAAAGGATTTCGCTGCTCATAGGAATTGAATTGTGGAAAAAAAAAGCGGGCCGAAGGCCCACTTCTTACAAAGTGAACTGGAATTAGGTCAAGGGTGTTGGTGGGTCCAACCGATGTCAAGTCCCGCGCCCCCCGGGGGTTGGCACAGGTCGCCGGTACCGCCCGGAAACCGTCGTATCACACCGGCCAATCGCGTTTTGACATCGACCGCCCCCACCCTAGTGTACCCGGTTCCTCCAATGCAACAGCTTCATGCGTACTGGCGGATGACTTATATCGAAGCGCCGAGGCCATCCGGGAACAACCAGCTGTTCACGGATCTGCCAGCGCTCGGTGACGACCGGGCCGCGCACATTCTTCATCGCAGCCGGCGGTCCTATCTCGTCTTGAATCGCTTTCCCTACAATCCCGGCCATTTGCTCGCGGTCCCCTTTCGCGCCGTTGCCGACTTGGCGGAGCTCACGCCGGCCGAGCGCGCCGACCTCATGGAAATCATCGTCCTGGGCAAGGAAGTGCTGCGGACGGCGGTCAACCCCGATGGATTCAACATCGGCTTCAATCTCGGCACCGCGGCCGGTGGCAGCATCCCCCACTTGCACGCCCATATCGTGCCCCGCTGGACCGGCGACACCAACTTCATGCCCGTCATCGGCCAGACCCGCATCCTCCCGCAGGCCCTGGAATCCACCTTCGAACGGCTCCGGTCCGCCCTTCCGGGCGTGCTGACCGGCCTGCGCCGGGCGCCGGTGAGCCGCCGGAAAGCGACGATGCGCACCCGGAAAACCCGCTAATCCCGCCGGGCGCCCGTCGGCGTTTCCGTCCCGCCACCTTCATTCCATCGTGCCTTCCAAGACCCTCTATTACCAGAACCCCCGCCACCTGCATCAGCTCTATTGCGGCCGCGAGGAGAACCTTCTGGCGGTCGAACAGGCCTTCAACGTGAAACTCGCCACCCGCGAAGACTGGCTGAAGATCGACGGCACCGACGCCGAGATCGCGCGCGCCGAGGGCTTTTTCACGTTTCTCAGCGAAGGCCGCCAGCAGGGTCTGACATTGCGCAACATGGAGTTTGCCCAGTTGCTCGAAGGCTTCGCCCGTGGCGAGGACTCCCAGATGCGCCGGCTGTTCTCGGAACCGCTCGTCATCTCCACCAACCGCAAGAGCATCGTGCCCAAGACCATCGGGCAGAAGCTCTATCTCCAGTCCATCCAGAAGAATCCCGTCGTGTTTGGCATCGGCCCGGCCGGCACTGGCAAGACCTATCTCGCCGTCGCCGCCGCCATCTCCGCCCTGCTCAAGAACCAGGTGCAGCGCATCATCCTTACCCGGCCCGCCGTCGAGGCCGGCGAGGCGCTCGGATTCCTCCCCGGCGACCTGCGGGAGAAGATCCTGCCGTACCTCCGGCCGCTCTACGACGCCATGAACGACATGCTGGACGCGGAGGATGTCGCCCGACTCGTCGAAAAAGGGGTGATTGAAATCGCCCCCCTCGCCTACATGCGCGGCCGCACGCTTTCGAATGCGTTCATCATCCTTGACGAGGCCCAGAACACGACCCCCGAGCAGATGATGATGTTTCTCACGCGGCTCGGCGACGATTCGCGGATGGTCGTCACCGGCGACATCACCCAAATCGACCTGCCCCGGCCGAAGCAGTCGGGCCTGCTCCAGGTCAAGCATATCCTGCAGGAGATCGACGGGATCGACTTCTACTATTTCACCGGCGCGGACATCGTGCGCCACCCCCTCGTGCAGAAGATCATCGAGGCTTACGACCGGTTCCGACACCCCATCACCTCCGACCACGACGAGGAGAAGGACCGGTCCTAGGGCCTCCGCCCGCACCATGCCGTTCCTCCAAAAGCTCAGGCTCCTCCGCGGCGGCCCCGTCTCCATTCGGCGGCGGCGCAAGACCGTGCGCACCTCGGTTGCCGCGGAATACCTGCGACGCAGCCCGTCGGTGGCGTTCCTGATCTTTGTCGCCACGGTGGCCGCCATCGTGCTCATCAGCTTCGTCGGGGTGTCCTCGTCCACCCTTTCGGTGCTCCCCAACCAGCTCGCGATGGTGCGCATCGTGGCGGGCGCGCCCTTTTCCTACGAGAGCAGGCTGAAGACCGAACTGGGCCGCGCGCAGCTCCGCAACCGCGTGCCACCGGTCTACCAGCTCGAGTCGGGACCGCTCCAGCAGTTCGAAGCCAATCTGCGCGAACTGCTCGCCGCCCTGGAGAAGCTCGAACGGGACTATCCGCCCACCGCCGTGACGGCGTCCGGCATGCAGGGGGCGTTCTCGCCTTCGGCCCGCCGCGCCGCCGAGCTCGCGGCCATTGTGGAGGCTTTTGACGCCAAAGGTCCCTATCGCGTGGCCGCCGACGATGTCGCCACCTTTCTGGCGCTCGGCGACGCCCGGGCCCGCTTCGCCATCGCGGAAAACGGACTGGCGGCGTTGCGGGAAATCTACCGGGAGGGCGTCTATGACGGCGGCAGCAGTTTCACCGCGCGGATGCCCGACAGCGTGGCTCTTTTCCGGGTGCGGCGCCCCTCGGGCGAGATCGCGCAGATCCGGGTGCAGTCGATGGAGGAGGCGCTGACGTTTCTGCGGATCAACCTCGCCGCCGAGGGGGTGAGCCGCGATGCCACGCTCGCACTGTTTCGCCTCTTCAACAACGGGGTCACACCGAACCTTATTTTCGACCGCGAGGCCACCGAGCGCCTCCAACAGCAGGCCATCGTCGACCTGCGGCCTGCGATCGTTTCCGTCGAGCGCGGCCAGACGATCATCGAGCCCGGCACGCGCGTCAGCCCGGAGCAGTACGAGATGCTGGTCGCCCACCGCGACTTCCTTCTCCACAACGGCGACGTCGCCATCAACGAAGGCCTGCAGCTGTTCGGCCGCATCCTCCTCGTGCTCGCGATGGTGATGGCCTCCGTCTTTTACATCCGGCTCGAGGATCCGGAGACGATGCGCAACAACGGCCGCCTCGCCCTGCTGGCCCTGGTCGTCATCCTGAACCTGGCCCTGGTGCGCACCACTTACTGGATCGGCCAGCTTCCCTATTTCATGGAGAATACCGCCGCCGCGTCCCTCCTGCCCTATGTGGCGCCGACGGCGCTGGCGCCGCTCATCGTCGCCATCCTCATCGACGCCGGCTCGGCGATCTTCATGGCGCTGCTGATCTCGATCTTCACCGGCGTCATCTACGGCAACCGCCTCGACTTGCTCGTCATCACCTTCCTCGCGTCGATGATCGGCATTTTCTCGTGCCGCGCCATCCGCCGCCGCAGCCGGGTTGTGCGCGCGGCCGGGCTCGGCGGGCTCGGCGTCGCCTGCTTCGCCCTGCTCATCGGATTCGCCGATCAGCTGCCTCCGCTCATCGTGTTCCGGCAAATGGCCGCCGGCCTCGCCACCGGCCTGCTTACCGGCGTGGCCGTTGCCGGCCTGCTCCCGGTGCTGGAAGGCCTCTTCAAGCGGACCACCGACATCACCTTGCTGGAACTGACGGATTACAACCATCCGCTGCTGCATCGCACGCAGATGGAAACGCCCGGCACCTACCACCACAGCCTGGTCGTGGCCAATTTGGCCGAGAACGCCGCCAACGCCATCGGCGCCAACCCGCTGCTCTGCCGCGTCTGCGCGCTCTTTCACGATATCGGCAAGACCTCCAAGCCTGAGTACTTTGCCGAGAACCAGCGCGAAGGGGTCAATCCCCACAACGAGCGTAATCCGTCGTTTTCCGCGCTCATCATCAAGAGCCACGTCAAGGACGGCATCGACCTCGCCCTCCAGCACAAGCTGCCCAAGGCGGTGATCGACGTGATCCAGCAGCATCACGGCACCACGCTGATCCAGTCCTTTTACCAGCGCGCCCGCGGCAGCGAAAGCCGCCCGCCATTCCCGCCGGCCGCTGCGGGCAGTACCCCACCCTCCCGTGAACCGACGCCGCCCGGCCTCGATCTGCGCGTCTGCGAAACCACCTACCGCTATGACGGCCCGAAGCCGCAGTTCAAGGAAAGTGCCATCATCATGCTGGCCGACGGCGTCGAGGCCGCCACCCGCTCGCTCCGCCGCGTGACCCCCCAGCACCTCGGCGAACTCATTGACCAGATTTTCGGCAGCCGCCTCGAAGACGGTCAGCTTGACGAGGCGCCGGTGACGCTTGCCGAGCTCACCCAGATCAAAAGCAGTTTTACCTTCACTTTGCTCAACATGCTCCACGCGCGCGTCGCTTACCCGCCCGCCGCGGAGAAATCCGAGGCGCCCAATGCCCCCAAGAAATCGGAGCAAGGCGCGGGTTAGCGGAACCGAAAAGCGGAGATCCGTAACCGGAAAGTTGCGCCTGAATGCCGGGATCCGGTCTGCGATATCCGCACCCCGGCCGGATGACTTTCCGGTGGCCGGTCTTCGCTTCCCACCATTCCGAAGAGTGGTGCGCATTCACAACGGCCATTCTCAGCTCCAGCTTGACCGTCGTGCCATCGCGACCGCCATCCAGCGGCTCGACACGCACGCCGCCGAACTCCTGAACCTCGCGGCCGCGCCGTCCGCCCTTCATCCGGTGCCGCCCGGGGAGTTGTCCGTCGCCTTTCTCACCGACGCCGCGCTGGCCCGGCTGCATGCCACGTTTCTCGCCGATCCGTCGCCGACGGATGTACTCACCTTTGCCGGCATTCCTGCGCTCGGCCAGGCGGGCGAGATCTGCGTCTCCGCCGACACCGCCCGGGCTTTCGCCGCCGGACACCGGCATGACCTGTCTGAAGAATTGACGCTCTACATCGTGCACGGCTGGCTGCATCTCGCCGGTCACGACGACCGCCAACCAGAGCAGAAGAAACGCATGCGGGCCGCGGAGGCCCGGGCGCTGACTCTCCTGCGCGCGAGTCGCGCGATTCCGCAGTTTGTATTCGCCCCGGCTGGCAGCGGGGGCGTCGCCGCTCCCGGTCAGTCGCGCTGACCGCCCGACCAGGGCCAGCAGATTCGCAAATACACTTGAGCTCCGGTGTGCAGCCGGCATGACTGGAGGCAAACGCGCGCGTCGATTGCCGCTTTGCTTTCCGAGGATCGGCGGTCGGTCGCTACCCGCCTAGGCTCCCTACCTCTGAAACCCCGTTTCATCACGCCAGGTCAGTCGCAGTCATTCTCCCATGAAGCTCGTCTCCTGTGTCCTGCTAACCGCCTCCGCTCTCGTCGCGCCCTGGTGCGCCCGGGCCGCCCAACCTACCACTGCGCCCGGGGCCGGTGCCTCGACGCTCATCGTGCTTGATGCCTCGGGCAGCATGACCGAGCGCATCAAGGGTGAGACCAAGATCGACATCGCAAAACGCGCCGTCCGCGAACTCGTGGCCAGTCTGCCGGACGACGCGCGCCTCGGCCTCGTGGTCTACGGCCATCGCAAGCCCGATGACTGCAACGACATTGAGCTGCTCATTCCACCCCTCAGACTCGACCGGGTCGCCTTTGTCGCGGCCGTGAACGCGGTCAAACCCAAGGGTCGCACGCCGTTGTCGGCGGCCCTGGAGTTTGCCGCCCGCTCGCTTGATTACACCAAGCAGGCGTCCAACGTGATTCTGGTTTCGGACGGTCTCGAGACGTGCAATCAGGATCCCTGCGCGACCGCGGCCCGGCTGAAGGCGGCGGGCGTCAATTTCATCGTGCACGCGGTGGCCTTCGATCTATCAGCGCGGGATGCAAAGAAGTTTGCGTGCATCGCCTCCGCCACCGGCGGCCGGTTTCTCCAGGCCAACGACGCCGCTACGCTGAAGGACGCCCTCTACGTCGCCGTCACCGAAGCCTCGGTAGCGACCCCGGCCAAACCCACCCCGCCGCCACTCGAGGTCATCACACCCGTGACAATCAAGGCCGCGCCCTCGGTCCTCGTGGGCGCAGCGTTTCCTGTCGGCTGGACCGGCCCGGATAATGCGGGCGACTATATCACGATCGTGCCGAAGGGCACGCCCGACGGGGACGACGGCAACCTCGCCTACACGCGGCAGGGTTCGCCCTTGCAGTTGACGGCTCTGGTCGATCCCGGCGAGGCGGAATTGCGTTACGTCGCCGGGCGTTCGCACACCGTTCTCGCCCGCGCCAGCATCAAGCTCACCGAAGCCGAGGTCACTTTGACTGCAGCGCCGCAGGCGACGGCCGGCGCCATTGTCTCGATCGCCTGGAAGGGTCCGAATAACCAGGGCGACTACCTCACGATTGTGCCCAAAACCACCGAGGACGGCGGCTACGCAGAGTGTGCCAACACCACGGCGGGTTCGCCGGTCAAAATCACTGCGCCGATGGAAACCGGCGATGGGGAGATCCGCTACATGAGCGGACAGAGCCGTCGCGTGCTGGGACGCCGCCCGATCAAGATTCTCCCCGCTGACGTCACGCTGGCGGCGCGCGACGAGGTGGTGGCGGGGGCCGTCGTCGAGATCACCTGGAAGGGTCCGAACAATCGAAATGATTATCTCACGGTGGTCGCAAAGACCGTCCCCGACGGAGGCCGCGGGGCGATCGCCTACACCGCCCAGAGTTCGACCCTGAAGGTGACTGCTCCCGGCGAAGTGGGCGCCGGCGAGATCCGTTACATGAGCGGCCAGGGTGACCTGGTGCTCGCCCGGCGTCCCATTAATTTCGTGGCGGCCGAAGTCACTCTGACCGCGCCCGACGAAGCGGTGGCGGGATCGGCCGTCGAGATCACCTGGACGGGTCCGAACAACCAAAACGACTACCTGACAATTGTCGGGAAGGCGGCCCCCGACGGGGAGCGCGGAGCGATTGCGTACACCGGCCAGGGTTCGCCGCTGAAGGTGACCGCGCCTGGCGAGCCCGGCCCCGGCGAGATCCGTTATATGCGGGGCCAGGACGATCAGGTCCTTGCGCGGCGGGCCCTCGCCATTACCGCTGCGAAGATTACACTGAAGGCTCCCGCCAGAGTCCCGCTGAGAGAGCCGGTCCGCGTTGAATGGACCGGTCCGAACAACCAGAACGATTATCTCACCATTGTGCCCCAAGGCACGCCCGATGTGCATTCGGAGAACCACGCGTGGACCATGAGCGGCTCGCCCGCGACGCTGTCCCCACCCGATGTCCCGGGGCCCTGCGAGATCCGCTACGTGAACGGCCAGGACGACCGCGTACTCGCACGGATCAGCATTGAGATCACAGCATCGCCGTAGGCGCTCCGCCGCCGGGCGATAGGCGTCGGCGTAGGAATCATCGCACGGTGCGCTGGGCTCCGTCCGGAGTGAATTGCAGCACCGCCGGCACCTTTTCGCGCGGCGTGAATTCCTCCGTAGCCGTGCGCGAGACCTCGGTTTCATCGGCCGCGATGAACCGCGCGCGCAGCTCCACATAGTCGCGGAAAAAACCCAGCGGCGTGGCCGGGATTGAAAGATGCAGTGGCGCCTTTCCCATCGGCCGGCCATCCATCACAATCGTGGCGCCTGGCGGAGTGGATTCAACAAAGAGCATCAGTTCAGCGGGCGGCGAGAGGGTCCCGGCGGGAACCGTCGGCGGCGAGACCTGCACCACTGCCGGCGGAGGCGTCGCCACGACCGTTGCGGATCGCGGGTTCTCCGGCTCCGGTGCCGGCGCGAGCGCCATTGCCGGCGCGACTGCTGCCGCCGTTGGTGGCGCGTTCTTCAGCGTGGTCGTGCAGCCGGATGAAAACAGCAGGCACAGGACCGGCGACAGCAGGCCGATCGTGGCGAGGCGGCGAGCCGCGGCGATGGGGCGCTCACAGGCGCCGATCCAGGCGTGACGTCTGATCATGATTGGGCGAAGCGGGAGGATAGAGCCGTCTGCGAATGAACCAAGGACAATGTCCTTCGCAACTGCTGTGGAGGAAAATTCGGACCTGCTTTCACCTGGATTTTGCAGAAATGCATTGGTCACGCCCGCGGGCGTCCGGTTCCCGCGGGAATGACGCTCCCTGGTCCGATGCCACGCAGCGCCAGTCTGCGCGACTGGGGCCGATCCCGGCGATGCCGCCGTTCGCGCGCAATCTGATTGACCGTTGCAATGTCGTCTCGCCAAATCGTCAATTGGAAACCGGTTTAGGAGTCATTCCCCGACGGTTCACATTACCCATGAAAAAAAACCTCCTGCTGGCGGCCGTGTGCCTCACGGCCACCGCGTTTGCCCAGAAATTCGAGAATCTCGCTCTGACCCCGCCCATGGGTTGGAACTCCTGGAACACGTTCGCGGCGAATATCGATGAGGATCTCATCAAGGGCACCGCCGACACCATGATCGCGAACGGCATGCGCGACGCCGGCTATGTTTACCTTGTCGTCGACGACTGCTGGGAGGCCAAGGAGCGCGATGCCGATGGCAACATCGTGCCCGACCCGGTCAAGTTTCCGCACGGGATGAAGGCGCTCGGCGACTACCTGCATGCCAAAGGCTTCAAGTTCGGGATCCACAATTGCGCCGGCACCGAGACGTGCGCGGGCTTCCCCGGAGGCCGCGGTCATGAATACCAGGACGCGCTGCGCTACGCCGCCTGGGGAGTCGATTTTCTCAAGTATGACTGGTGCATGCACGGCACCGCGGACGCCCGCGAGACCTACAAGACTATGCGCGATGCGCTGCACAAGGCCGGCCGGCCGATCGTTTTCAGCCTGTGCGAATGGGGCCAGAACAAACCCTGGGAATGGGCCAAGGACGTGGGCCATCTCTGGCGCACCACGGGTGACATCATGGCCGGCTACGACAGCCGGCAGCGGTGGGAAAGCGGCTGGAAGCTGATTTTGGACCAGCAGTACACGCTGGTCACCTCCAACGGTCCGGATGGCATCGGCCAATACGCCGGGCCGGGCCATTGGAATGATCCCGACATGCTCGAAGTGGGCAACAAGGGTCTCACGCTGGCCGAATCGCGCGCGCACTTCAGCCTGTGGTGCATTATCGCGGCGCCGCTGATCGCGGGCAACGACGTCCGGCACATGTCGAAAGAGGTTCACGACATCCTGACCGACAAGGACGTCATCGCCATCGACCAGGATCCTCTGGGCAAGCAGGGCTGGCGCTTTCGGGCCGAGACCGGTCGCGAGATCTGGGTTCGGGAACTCTCGGGCGGCGACTGGGCCGTCTGCGTGCTCAACTCGGGCGCGACCGCCGCCGATCTCACGACCGATTGGTCCGCAATCTCGATCCTTCAGCGCGAATACGCCGTGCGGGACGTCTGGGCGAAGAAGGATCTCGGCACCACGCGCACCCCGCGGACCGACCGCGTGGAATCACATGACGTGATGCTGTTCCGGCTCAGTCCGGTGAAGTAAACGGCAGGCTGGCAGCGGCGAGCATGCACCCCCGGAAGTTGGGTCCGGCGGCAAGCGCCGACCCTGCTGCTACCGGAGTTTCGTAGGGCCGGACCTTGCGTCCGGGCCGTCCGCGAACCTCAGCCGCCCAGTCCGCTGACCCTGCGGGCGCGCGCGAGCACCTGGCTGGCCACGGCGCGGGCGCGTTCGGCGCCGTCTCGCAGCACCTCGTCGACGTAGTCTCGGTTGGCGATAAGCTCAGCGCGCCTGGCGCGGGCCGCCGCGAAATGATTCCAGTAGTGCTCAAACAGGGCCTTCTTGAGATCGCCATAGCCGAGCCCGCCAGCACGCAAGCGGCTTTCGAAATCCACGGCCACGTCCTTTGGGGCGACAAGCTTCAGCAGCTGAACTGCAATGTTCTTGTCCGCGTCGGGCTTTGGCTCCTGCGGCGTTCGGCTGTCCATGACGATCGACATGATCCGCTTCCGCATTGCCTTTTCGTCACCGAACACCTCGATCGAGTTTCCGTAGCTCTTGCTCATTTTCTGGCC
>PMBT01000054.1 GCA_003153035.1 Opitutia bacterium | reverse complement strand
GCTAATCACCACCGGCTACCCGATTCGGCTTATTTGGCGCCTTCATGATGATTCGCTCATTCAACTCTAATCTTGCCCGGCAGGTAACGAATAAGACCCGCGCAATAAAACACTCTCTTTGTTTCCCGCGTCTGGAGAGAGAACTTGACTGTATTCTTTCCGCATTCGCTCGAAAACAGCCATGGATATGATACTGAGATTTCGTATTCACCCGGGGGCAGCTCAAATGAATGCATTCCCCAAGCACGCCTGTAAGATTGATCGTTTATCGTAATGGTGGGCATGAACAGTCCATAAAAAAACGCCATTGGCGAGTGTTCCACCTTCACATCGACTCTCGATAAGGAAGTCTGTTCTTGTGGCATGGGATCGTTAATTTCAGGCTGAACAGTGTAATATAGCGCGGCGAGGATGTATTATATCCAAATTGGTTTGGAGTGGCTTTTTGAGGCAGCCGGACTCGTCGCAGGCATGCGATATTGTTGTCTGGAAATATCTTGGATATCAAGATTCAAGTCAGCGGACGTCCGGAAGCCCAAGGATCGCTCCCACGAAAAGCTGCAGGTTCTACATTTGCCGGCCTGGTCGCCCACTGGGACTGCCGTTGCGTCAGCGGCCTTTCTATGCGGTTTCCGGCTGGTTCGATCAGTCTTGAATGTCACCTGGGACCATCGTACCGCGGAAGGGCCCGCCTCGCGCATCTCTTAGGTAAACTCCAGCCGCTACAGTTCTTGAGATGGATGTCACGGCCGGTTACCCCTCGCTGGAAGGCGGTTTCCTTACGCCGCGCCGATCCCGCTGCGCGGCGTTCCCGGGGCCCGTGCGGCGAAAATCCGGGGTCGTGGAAGGAGTAAAGAGAAACCTCGACAAGATGAAAAACTGTATGATAACCACGGATCGAAGAATCCATTCCCCTCTCTTCCGCCGCCCATTCTGAAACCCAGGGATTGCCTCTTGATGAACTCTTTGCCTCAGATCCCCTGCCCAGGAATTGGCCTTCCCATCACTGCGGATATCACAACAAAAACCGGCGAAGAACAGGCGGCATGGCAGGAGCCGGTTTCTTTCCCCGAATGGCACGAAATCCTCGCGCTCGAACCGCTCGACGCTCTTACGAGGGCGCGCTTTGCCAAGTCGATCATCTCCTACCTGCGATATTACCGGGAATCTCACGAACGGGCTTCGATCGCGGGAGCTAAGCGGTACCTCGACGGCGGACCCCAACGGGGGCCGCTCGACCGCGACGCGCTGCGCTGGTTCTTTGTCGCCAACCGCCGGTGCCACGGAGCCGATTTCCAAACAATACCCCGGGCTCAGGCCACTCCCTTACCGGTTCCCATGGTGATTCCACCCGGAACACCTCCCTGGGAAGCGGAGCTGATCCGCAGAATCCGACTTCGGGGATTTCTGTGGAACACCGAACAGATCTACCGGAGGTGGATGAACCGGTTCGCCGGCCGAACCGCGCCAATCTCGCCGGATCAGGCCGGCGCGACGGACGTCCGGGATTTTCTCACAGCGCTGGCGGTCCGACAGGTCGCTGCCAGCACCCAGCGACATGCCCTGAACGCCCTCGTGTTCTATTTCCGCGAGCTTTTGGGCCGGGATCTGGGGGACTTGGGTGATTATCGCCGGGCCCGCCGAGGGCCGCGCCACGGTGCTGGCGAAGCAACTGGTACCGAAGTTGCGCGATCACCTCGACCGTCTGCGCGGTTTATTTGCGAGCGACCGGAAAAACCACGCCCCTGCCGTCTGGCTGCCGCGGGGATTGGAAAGAAAGTTCTCCGCCGCGGGCGCCGACTGGCAATGGCAGTGGCTGTTCCCGATGGCTGAATGGTCGCGCGACCGGCAGACCGGAATTATCCGGCGCCATCATGTGCTGGACGGCACGTTTCAGCGGGTCATCAAGGAGGCCACGGAACGCGCCGGGATCGACAAGCGCGTAACGCCGCACGTGCTTCGGCATTCCTTTGCCACGCACATGCTGGAGTCGGGCGTCGATATCCGCACGGTTCAGGACCTGCTCGGTCATGCCAACGTGGAAACGACGCAGATCTATACGCACGTCATGCAGAAGCCCGGGCTGGGCGTGCGCAGCCCGCTGGACGGATTCGACGAACACCTCTCCAACCATGCGCTCGTGGCGGGCCTGGGGAAGGATCCGGCGGGTCCCCGGGGGGCGGATAGGCGATGGACTTTATGCCTTTGTGGTGAAACCAAACAAACCTGACGACGGCGCATTGCCGAAAACGCCCCCTACCACGGCCTCTGTTGCCTCCTGTGAAACGGATTGGATGTTCTGAATCCCCGGCCTACGGCAGTTCCTTGATCCGGATGCGACGGTATTCCATCTGGCCACGGTCGCCCTCCAGGCCGATCGGCCCGGTCGCGGGCACCGGCAGCGCCTCCTCCAGCACTTCGCCGTTGCAGGTGCAGCGCGCGACGAGGCCGGTCACCGTGACCTCGATTTCGTTCCAGTCCTGCGGCCGGTATTTCGCCAGCTTGGTATAGGGCCCGGCGACCAGGTAGTCGCGGCACTGGAGCTGCGGTTCACGGATAAAGATGCCGCTATCGGCGTTCGGAGTGGCGCGGAATTCGAGCTTGAGAATGAAATTCCGGGGAAACGCGCGGGTGGTTGAGAGCTGCTGGATCTTCCGTCCCTCCGGGGGTGTGGTCACGATCAGCCGGCCGGCCTTCGCAACGTAGCGGCCGTCGCTACTTGCGATCTGGCCGTCAAAGTTGACCGCCTTTGTCACGACGGGCCACGCCGCGGCGTTCGGGTCGGTGGCCTGCCAGCGCTTCGCGGATTGGATGTCGGCTTCCGACGTGGGCCGAAAGCCCCAGCCGGTGAGGTTGCGTCCGTTGAAGAGGCTGACGAAACCCGGCTCCGGCTTGAAATCATCCGGCTCGTTCTCGACGAAGCCAAGCGTGGCGAGGATGGGGCACAGCGCGGCCGCCCATTTGGCATAGCCGGCCTGGTTCAGATGCAGGAGGTCGGGAAACAGGTCCGCGGGGGCATCGCCCTGGGCATTCGCAAACAGCGACCAGGTGTCCAGCAGCGTGACCTGCCGGTCGCCTTTGACGGCGGCGGCGTAGAGCGTGTTGAGTTCCTTGATGCGATCGGCGGAACGTTGCTTGACGGCGGAGCTGGGGAAGACTGCGCAGAGGACGATGGGCATCCGCGGGTCCGCCCGCTTCAGCTCCGCTAGGATAAGCTTCAGGTTGCCGGCGACGATCGCAGGGGCGGCCTGGTCCTCGAGATCGTTGGTGCCGATCAGGAGGACGATGCCGGCCGGGTGAAGCGAGAGGACGTCCGCCTGCAGCCGGATAAGAACCCCGCGCGTGGTATCACCGCTGATGCCGCGGTTGGCAACTTTCGCGCCAGGAAACCTACCGGCCAGGTTGTCGCCCCAACCCTGGGTGATGGAATCGCCCAGGAAAACAAGGGCGTGCTGATCCTGCTGGACATGCCCGGCCCATAGGTGGCGGCGCTCGGTCCAGATTTTCTGGAACCAGTCGGCGCGGCGGAGCGGGCCGGCGCCCGGGAGGCCATCGTCAGTGGCGGGAAGCTGGAATTGCAGGTCCGCCGACGGCGGTTGCGCCGCGGGCTGGCCGGCCGCAGTGAAAGCGAGAAGGACGGAGGCTCCGAGGAGCGAGATCAGGCGTTTCATAAGATGCGGGGATACTGGCCGTCGGCTGGGATCGATGCAAGACCGCGGCAGGCCTCGGCCATGGAGGGCTGGCAGTATCCGGAGAAAACGACGCCCCGCCAGCTACGGGACGATCCCGCGATGGCAGATTTTCCCATTGCCGTTCTTCCCAGGTCTTCCGTTGATAGCGAGATGACGCTGCGGAGCTGGCCTTCTGCCAGGATCTCCCGCCGCCAACCCTACCACCCCATGCGTTGTTTGTTGCTGCTCCCCCTCCTGCTCGCCTGCGTTGTCTGCGAGCCAATCGTCATTCAAGGCCGCGGCTCGCCGTCGCCCGCATACCAGGAGGCCCCGCCGAGTGCCTATCCGCCAGCGCCGCCGCCGGAGGCCTACCCGCCGGCACCGGCGAGTCGCGTGATGCTGAATGATGACGCCATCGTGGTGGTTTTCGCGGATGTGTTCGACCGCGAACCATCGCGGGATGAGCTCCGCAGCTATGGGGACCGGGCCCGGAGCCACGGCTGGGGCGCCGGCGAACTCGGCGCCGAATTGCGCCGCAGCGATGAATTCCGCCGGCTCAACCCGGAGTACTGCATCCGCCGCATCTGGCGAGAACTGCTCAACGGCGAGCCCGATGACCGCAGCCTGCGTTATTACCAGCGGTGCATGATCGATCAGGGCTGGACGCCGGGTCAGGTTCGCCGGGCCATCCAGGAGAGCGACGAGTATCGGGGCCGCCGCGCCGATCTGGTCATCGAGCGCGCCTTTCGCGAACTTTTGGATCGCGCCCCCGATCCGGCGGGACGCGAGCACTACCGGCGGCTGATTCGCCAGGGCTACACCGATGAGCAGGTGCGCGCAGCCATTCGCCAAAGCGTGGAGTACCGTGTGGACCTCCCCGATTCGAAAACGAAGCGCGCCTACCAGAATGTCCTCGGACGCGAGGCGGATCCGAGCGGAATCGAGAGCTACCGCAAGAAACTGGTGGACCGCGGCTGGACGGAGAAGGACGTCGAAAACGATCTGCGGCGCAGCCCCGAGTTTCGCGACCGGTCGTTTGAGGATATTATCCGCCGCGTCTATCGCGAGGTCCTTGGTCGCGAGCCCGACCCCGACAGCCTCGCGCGCTATTCCCGGCAGATGCGGGAACAAGGATTGACCGAGGCCCAGCTCCGGGCGCAGCTCAGGCCGGCCGGCGGGACGCAACCGCGACGACACGACAACCCTGGCGGCCACTGAGGCGGGCGGGCCAACGGCTGATCCTCGTGGTCGGACCGCAACGCGAAGAAACGCTGAGTGGCACCTATCCAATTGCACCATGATCGTCTTCAGAAGAACCATTCGGGGAATGGTGTAGGAAGCCCGCTTGCGGGCGATTCTTCCCCTGCCATCGCGCGCGAGCGCGCTTCCTACACAGCCGTGGTGCCGCTTAGGCGTTGCGGCGCGGGCGCCGGGTGCCAACCATGGTGGGCCTTATGGGACGTCAGTGGCTTCACGCGAAGCGGGCGATCGTCAACCTCAAGAAAGGTCAGGCGGTCGGCAAGCTGGTCAAGGAAATCACCGTGGCCGCGAAGATGGGCGGAGCCGATCCGGCGGGCAATGCCCGGCTGTTCGCCGCCGTGGAAAAGGCGCGCAAGGCCAGCGTGACCCGCGACGTGATCGAGCGGGCCATCGGGAAGGGAACCGGCGCGGGCGGGGAGAAGATGAACCTCGAGCACGTGGCCTTCGAGGGTTACGGACCGCACAAGGTGCCGGTGATCGTCGAGTGCATGACCGACAATCTGCAGCGCACCGTCCCCGAGATCCGCGTGCTGTTCCGGCGGGGCGTCCTCGGCTCCGCGAACAGCAACAAGTTCCTTTTTGATCACGTGGGCCTGGTCGAGGCGCACACGGCTGATGCCGCCGTGGACGCGGAGGCCGCGGCGATCGAGGCGGGCGCCAACGATTTCGAGCCGCTCACCCAGGCGCAGAACGACGACATCCCCGAGGAAGCCACCGGGGTGCGGTTCATGGCCGACCGCACGGCGGTGCATGCCATCACCACTTGGTTAAAGGAGCATGGCTGGACGGTGGTGACGAGCGAGCTGGGCTACGTGGCGAAGCAGTTTCCCGAGCTCACGGAGGCGCAGCGCGCCGACGTCGGGGAGTTTCTGCAGACGTTCGAAGATCACGACGACGTGCAGCGCGTCTGGGCGGCGGTGAAATAGCGGTTCGCCGGCGAGCATCATTTTCGTGGCACGGGTCTCCCGACCCGTGGAGACCGGGAGCGCGGGTCGGGAGACCCGTGCCACTGCCCGAACAAGCGCAGGAACCTGCCTTGCAGGCGACCAACCCTCCGCAATCGCGAGCAAGCGCGCTCCTACAATTGCCTGAACCCGGCTTTGCGAATTGGCGGTGAAGGATCAGGGTCCCGGTTCCCGGTCGCCAGGACCGCGCCGCGGAAGCCGCAGGACCGGCTCCTGAACCTCCACGCGTTTGGAAGGCGGAGGCAGCTTGCGCCACTGCCGCCGCTGATGCATCCGCCGGAGGTGAGGGANNGGATGGCGATCAGCTTAACGGACAGGGGAAGATCACTCCAAAGGTTTGCGAGATGGTTCATGGCAGCGGCGGGTAGGGCTTGGATGTTTCAGTCCCATTTTGACCTCGATGCAAGCCGGCGGGTTGGCACGGCAGGCCAGAACCGGCCGTTTTCACAGGATTCTCAACAGCAGAACCCGGGCGGCACTGACAATCGCGGCGTTCGCGGCGGTCGCTCCGATGATCCCACGCTCAGCCAGGATCATGCAGTCGGGGCAATTCAACAGGCGGCTCTGCAAATGGTCCAATGCGCCCAGCATCCGACTCCTCGGAAACAGCGCTTACATGATAGCCGACCTCAGTGAGGCCGGGCCGGGGCCACCGACCCCGACTACAAGATCCGGGAGTTTCTTCCTATCCGGCGCAAAACGCGGTTTGCCGTGACGGCTGCATTATCTCCGACTTACGGGGAGGCTGGTTCCGCCTTGAAGTGGACATCCCGCGTCAGCCAGTTGCGAAGCAACACTGCCCCGATGCAGCCGGCCATCGCGTAGGCACCCAGGATCAGCCACATGGCTGCGGGGCTTTGCCAGTAGGGCACCTGGTTCTGCACCATCGCCTGCTGCAGGGGGACCGCGACTCCGTCCACCACGAATTTCTCCGGCGACCAGCGCGTGAGCATATGTCCGGAAAACGCACTCACCAGGGTCTTGGCCAGAAACCACGGAATCATGGAGAGGCCCAGGTAGGTGCCCTCCTGGCCCTTCGGCGCGATGGCCGCGGTGTATTCGTAGAGCTTCGGAGACCAGAGGACCTCGCCGACGGTGACGATGATCATGCACAGGATGGCCATGAGATAATGGGAGCGGACGATGTCGCCTCCGTAGACCTGCCAGGGAAGGGCCATGGGGAAGAGCGAAAACGCCGAGACCATCGCGCCGTAGACCAGCAGGTCGAAGACCTTGAACTTGTTGGCGAACGGAATGAACACGATGAGGCCGATCACGATGCCAATCGGGTTGATCATGTTCAGCACCCCAATCGCGGCGGTGGGGCCGATGGTGCGCTCCCAGTACTTTGGCATCAGCAGGTAGAGATAGGTGTAGACGGCCCGGACGCCGAGGATGAGCGCGATGAGCACCAGCAGACGGAAGAAGGCCCGCTCGGTGACGACCTCGCGAAAGATCTGCCACGGCGATTTCTTCTCCTTCTTCTCCGCGGCCGGCTCGGGAGCCTCGTCGGAGCCGCGCAATTGCTGCTCCTGCCGCACCATGAATTCGCCGCAAATGAGGCAGAGCACCGCGGTGATGACCCCGAGCGTGAAGATGTGGACATTGCCGATCTTCAGCTCGAGGCGGACAATATCGACGGCCGCGCCGCCGGCCGCCGCGCCGATGTTCATGAATAGATACCAGAGGTTAAAGCCGGCGCTGCGTGATTTCTTCGTGGTGTAGCGCTGGGTGGAGGCCTGGAAGATCGTCTGGAGCCCCGCCATGAACGGCGCCATGAGCACGAGCAGCCCGGTGGCGATCCATCCGCGATGAGGCAGCGAGGGGGTGAGCCCGACGAAGACCATCGCCACGCGCAGCACCAGCATCGAGCCCATGGAAATCCGCAACGACTTGCGGATCCCCAGCCAGTCGGTCATCACGCCGGAAAAGGTGAGCATGATGGTGACGACCGACGTGAAGAGCCCGACGATGTACCCCGCGTGCACGTCGTTGACCCCGAGGTCGGTTGAAAGAAAGAGCGTCGCGATGGTCAGCATCGCGAAGTAGAACGTGCAATCCAGGAAGTTGATGATCTGGATGCCCCAGTATTCGAGGCCGGTTTCCCGCAGGACTCCAAAGTCCTTGAAATAACCGATGATCATTTCCCGGGCGGTTTTTCGGGCGGGCGTGGCTTCGCTCATGCAGTGGTGAGTTTGGGTTTCGAGAGGCTGATGGTGGCCGCGGGGCAACGCGGGGAACGGGCTACGTTTGCCGAAGGCCGGGGCAAGTCAACGCAGTGCTGCGGGCGATCGGGAAGCAGCGGACAGAGCTCGGAGGGGAGGAACCCCGGGAGGGAAGCCGACCTTTTTGCGAGTCTTGAAGGGGCCGTCGTGCCCTGATTATTCCCTCAACGAGATCCGCCGCGCAGGCGAAGCTGGCGGCGGATTTCATTTTACGGGTCGAACCCGTGACCACGGCTATGGTGGTTATCTTCGTCGTAGGTCCGGCGGAGCGGACGGCAGACTATCATTGAACTGATTGACCATATTGCCGCGGCTGCGCCGGGCAATCGCTTTCTGAAGGAAGGGGCGCGGAAAAGGGCAGGAATCTTCCTCGGAAAATGTGGGGTGATGTCCTCGTTCCCAAAGGGAAATGAGCAAATGGCTTGTTGCCGCATCAGTGCGCATGATAGGTCTCCGGGATGCGCAACCAGCAGAGATTAACCCATCAAGGCCGCCGGGCCGATCTTGTGCCGGAAACGAATGAAAGGCGCGAACCATGACTCCGCTCAGAATCGCCCTGTTCCTGGTCGCCGCCCTTTCGGTGTGGACGGCCATGCACGGCTACGTCTTCTGGCGCCTCGCGTCCGTGCCGTGGGTGGCGGAATACCTCCCGCGGCGCACGCTGCTCTGGGCGGCCGGCGCGCTGGCGGTGAGCTATCCGCTGGCCCGGTTGCTGAATTCACGGCAGCTCGAGATCGTGGGGGAACCGCTGGAGTTCCTCGCGGCGAACTGGATTGGCATTCTATTTCTCCTGGTGACGGCACTGCTCGCGACCGACCTGGTCACTCTGGGCGGATGGCTGCTGCCGCGATTCGCGCCGGCCATGCGCGGCTGGGCCGCCGGTTTGGCCCTGGTTCTGGCGGCCATCGGCCTCGTGCAGGGCCTGCGACCGCCCGTCGTGCAGGATTATGAAGTGACCCTCAAAGGACTGCCGAAGGAGCGCGACGGGCTCGTGCTGGTCGCGATCTCGGACCTGCACCTCGGAACGCTGATTGGCGGGCACTGGATGACGCACCTGATCGGCCGCGTGGACGGATTGAAGCCTGATGTCGTCGTGGTTGTTGGCGACCTGGTGGATGGGGAAGTGGGCCGGCTGGAGCCGTTGCTTCCCGTGCTCCAGAAGTTGCGGGCGCCGCTCGGCGTATGGGCCGTGACGGGGAATCACGAGTATTACGCCGGGCTCGAACGCAGCGTGGGTTTGTTGGAAGCCGCCGGCTACACGGTTCTACGGGACCGCGCGGCCGAGATTGCCCCCGGGTTGGTGCTGGCGGGAGTGGACGACCTCGGTGCCCGGCGCCAGTTCGGCCGCACCGATCAAGCCATCGAAAAGGCGCTGGCGGACCGGCCGCCGGGTGCGGTCGTTTTGCTTTCTCATTCGCCGGCGCAGGCCGACAAGGCCGCTGCGGGCGGGGCGGGCTTGATGCTTTCCGGCCACACGCACAATGGCCAGATCTGGCCGTTCAATTACCTAGTCCGGCTGAGTAATCCACTGGTGGGCGGACGCTACGAGATTGGCGGGATGCCGGTCATCGTGGGCCGCGGCACCGGCACGTGGGGGCCACGCATGCGACTCTGGCGGCCGAGCGAAATCGTGCGGATCACGCTGCGGGCGGGGTGATTCAAAGGGCGATCCTAAAGCAGGTCACAGAGTGCACGGAGCGGCTGAAAGAGGCCACAGAGCGGTTGGTGAAAATCGGAACCTGATCCGTGGTTCCTCGGCAAGGGTCGGAATGAGTATCGCCGTTAGCAGTAGGCTATTCCTCTGTGGCCTCGCGCGTTGTCTCCGTGACCTCTGTGTCAAAATGTTCTGTTTAGCCTGAGGGTATCGGAAGTCCGGCAGGATTATAGCACCGCCCCCAAACGATCTCCGCCGCACAGACTGACTGGCGGCGGAGTTTATTACGGGTCGAACCCGTTACCACGGCTAGGGTGGTTATCTTCGTCGGTGGTCCGGCGGAGCGGACTACTAACCGAGCTAATATAGCATATCGGCGCCCCGACGCTACGATTAAATGAATCCCGTGGACGGCGCGCCTGGCTGCTGTCCGAAAAGCCGGTTGACCCACGATCCTGCAAGCTTTTGTAAGGGCGCTCTGCTAGCCTGCAAACTGTCATTGCGAGGAGTTCCACGCTGCGGGACGACGAAGTAATCCAGCTGGATCGCCACGGCGCGCGGAGCGCGCCTCGCGATGACAGGCGGTCTGATATTCTGCCTACAGATATTTCAGCTCCCGCGCGGTCTTCTCCAGCCCTTCGCGGAACTGGGGATCGGCCACGTCGATCAGCGCCCGGGCCCGCTGCCGGACGGACTTCCCGTAGAGGTCGGCGATCCCGTGCTCGGTGATAACATAGTGGACGTGGCTGCGCGTCGTGATCACCCCGGCGCCCGGCTTGAGCATGGGCACGATCTTGCTCACTGGCTGACCGCCGACGGTGGCGGTGCTGGGGAGGGCGATGACAGGCTTGCCGCCCTTGGAACGGCTGGCGCCGTAGATAAAGTCGATTTGCCCGCCCACGCCACTGTAAAACCGCGAGCCGATCGAATCGGCGCACACTTGGCCGGTCAGATCAACCTCGATGGCCGAGTTGATCGCGACCATGCGGTCATTCTGCGCGATGCGGAAGGGATCGTTGATATACTCCGTGGGGTGCAGCTCGACCATCGGATTGTCATGGACGAAGTCATAAAGCCGCCGGGTCCCCATCATGAAACCGGCCACGATCTTGCCAGGGTGTATCGACTTCTTCTCTCCGTTGATGATGCCGCGCTCGACCAACTCGATCACGCCGTCGGAAAACATCTCGCTGTGGATGCCGAGGTCGTGTTTCTCATTGAGAAAAGTGAGCACAGCGTCGGGGATGCCGCCAATACCCAGCTGAAGCGTCGAGCCGTCCTCGATCAGGCTGGCGCAGAGCCGCGCAATCCGGTGCTCCAAGTCGGTGATCTGGCCCATTCGGTGCTCAAGCAACGGGTAGGAGACCGGCACAACGTGGGTCAGCTTGGAAACGTGGATGAAGCTGTCGCCAAGCGTGCGCGGCATGCGGTCGTTGACCTCGGCGATGACAATCCGCGCCGACTCGGCCGCGGTCTTCGTCACGCCGACCTCGACGCCAAAACTGCAGAAGCCGTGCGCATCCGGCGGGCTGAGGTGGACCAAGGCCACGTCGAGCGGCAGAATACCGTCGCGGAACAGGCCGGGAATCTCGGACAGGAAGCAAGGAGTGAAGTCCGCGCGGCCCTCATTGACGGCTGGGCGCACATTGGAGCCGATGAAAAGGGTGTTGACGCGGATGAATCTCTCCATGCCCGGCGCGACATAGTCCGCGTTGCCGAGGGTGAACAGGTGGGTGATCTCGATCGGCGGAGCGAATTCCGGCGCGCGTTTCACCACCGCGGCCATCAACGTCTGCGGCACGGAGCAGTTGCCGGTCATGAACACCCGCATGCCGGGCTGGATCGACGCGATCGCCTTTGCAGCGGTGGTGGAGCGGCTGTGGTAGATTTGCTGCGCGATGGTCATGGGGTTGGCGAGGACCTGGCGAGGCCGGCGGACGTTCGCAGCCAGCCGGCGAAAGCCAGGCGGCGGAACGGCCAACGGTGAGGGACAAAAGGCACCTGCCTACATGAGCAGCTGGATCTGATCATGGCCGTGCACCATGCCGAGTTGTTCATGCACATCGACCAGAACCAGCTTGTGCTGATGGCAGCCGCTTTTCAGGCAGCCTTCAAGGATGCCGCCATTGGGCAGATACAGGGCGAACATGGGCGAGAAGCAGAAATCGCACTTCTCCTGTTCGACCCGGAGGGAGACTCCGCAGGTTGGGCAGAACATCTCAACTGCCACGCCCTCGGGAATGTCCACGTCGAACAGGTTGTGAAAGCTGCCGTAGACCGGGTCGAGATGGATGTTGCCGCGAATGCTGCCATACTGGATCACCACCTTGATGGAGGGGTGTCCGCTGATGGGTACCGCCGCATCCATCAGGCTGTGGCCGCGGGGACATTGGGCATGCTCCACGTGCAGAACCTTGGACGGGACCTCGATGATGATTTTTTCCTTTTCCATGATTACACCTGCACCTTCGTGGCGAACGCGATGCCCGCGTCCAGCGCCCTGAGGTTGATTTCCAGCAAATGTCTCTTGCCCGGCCCCAGCACGTCCTCAATCGCCGCGATGAGCGAGGCCTTCTGCACCGCCTGGGAGACTGCAAGGTACACCCCCAGCATGACGACATTCGCCACGCGCTGGCTGCCCTGCTGCTGCGCAAGTTCGTTCACCGGGATGGCCAGAGTCTGCACGTCGTGGCGGGCGGGGCTTCGCGGAATCAGCGAGCTGTTCAGCAACAGCCAGCCGCCGGCCTGCACGGACGATTCGAAACGGTCGAGCGACGGCAGATTCATGGCGATGACACACGTGGCCTCGGACACGATGGGCGCCCCGATGAGATCATCGGAGATGATGACATTGCAGTTGGCGGTGCCCCCGCGCATTTCCGGTCCGTAGGAGGGCAGCCAGGTAACCTGCTTGCCTTCCATCATGCCGGCATGCGCCAGCAGCTTGCCGATCATCAGGATGCCCTGGCCCCCGAAGCCGGCGACAATGATGCGTGCCTCCGTCATGGTCAGGTCCCTCCCTCGATATCCTTGTAGACGCCGAGCGGGTAGGCCGGAATCATGTTCTGCTCGACCCAGCGCAGCGAATCGACCGGCGACAGGCCCCAGTTGGTCGGGCAGGTCGAAAGGACCTCCACCAGGCTGAAGCCCTTGTTTTCGACCTGCAGCTGGAACGCCTTTTTGATGGCGCGCTTCGCCACGTTGAGGCGCGGGATGCTGTGGACTGAGACCCGGGCGATGTAGGCGGTCGCGTCGATGGTCGCCAGCATCTCGCAGATGCGCAGCGGCGCCCCCTGGCCCAGGCGATTCCGGCCGAGCGGCGAGGTCGTCGTGGGCTGCCCCACCAGCGTGGTCGGCGCCATCTGGCCGCCCGTCATTCCGTAGATGGCATTGTTGACAAAGACGACGGTGATGTTTTCGCCGCGCATGGCGGCGTGGACGATCTCGGCCATCCCGATCGAGGCTAGGTCGCCGTCGCCCTGATACGTAAACACGATATTGTCCGGATGCACCCGCTTGATCCCGGTGGCGACCGCCGGGGCCCGCCCGTGGGCGGCCTCCTGCGCGTCGCAGTTGAAGTAGTCGTACGCGAACACGGCGCAGCCCACCGGGGCGACGGCCACGGTGCGGCCCAGCACGCCGAGTTCCGCCAGCGACTCCGCCACCAGCTTGTGAATGATCCCGTGGGTGCATCCCGGGCAGTAATGCATCGGGACGTCGGTCAGGCCGGGCGATTTCTCGTAGACGGTCTTCATGCGCCGGGCCCTCCCAGGAGCGCCTGCACCTGTTTCACGACCTCTTCCGGTGTCGGGACGATCCCGCCCGTGCGCCCATAGAAGGAGATGGGCTTGCGGCCCGCCACCGCGATCTTCACGTCGTCCAGCATCTGCCCCATGCTCATTTCCACCACCAGAAACATTTTCGCGCGCTCGATCACCGGCGGGAACGCCGCGAACGGAAACGGATAGAGCGTGATCGGGCGGAGCAGGCCGACCCGCAGCCCCAGGCGCCGGCATTTCTCGATCGCGGAGCGCGCGATCCGCGAGGTCGTCCCATAGGCCACAATGACCACCTCAGCGTCGTCGCACTGGTGCAATTCGTACCGGACCTCGGTCCGCTCGATCTCGGCGTATTTCGCAAAGATCGCACGGATATGCTGCTCCAGCTGGTCCGGATACAGGTAGAGCGAATTGATGATGCGCCGGCGTCCGCCGCTTTGGGCGGTGCCAGTAGTGGCCCAGTCTTTCGGCGGCAGCCCGGCGGCGGGGTGATAGGGCGACAGCTCCACCGGTTCCATCAGTTGTCCGATCATCCCGTCGGCCAGGACCATGACCGGGTTGCGATACTTGTCGGCCAGGTCAAAGGCCAGTTGGGTCAGATCGGCCGCCTCCTGGAGGTTGGCCGGAGCGAGGACGACGACGTGATAGTCGCCGTGGCCGCCGCCCCTGGTCGCCTGGAAATAGTCCGCCTGAGCCGGCTGCACGCCGCCCAGACCCGGGCCGGCCCGCATGATGTTGACCAGCACGCACGGCAGCTCGGCGCCGGCAATGTAGGAGATGCCCTCCTGCATCAGGCTGATGCCGGGGCTCGACGAGGAGGTCAGGACGCGCGCGCCGGCGCCGGCGGCGCCGTAAACCATGTTGATCGCGGCCACCTCCGATTCCGCCTGCAGGTAGACGCCGCCGACTTTCGGCAGCTCCCGGGACATGTATTCCGGGATCTCGTTCTGCGGGGTGATCGGATAGCCGAAGAAATGGCGGCAGCCGGCATTGATGGCCGCGGCGGCGATCGCCTCGTTTCCCTTCATCAATTTTCTGGCCATGGACGGCTCCTTACCGACGGACAGTGATGACCGAATCCGGGCAGATCTTGGCGCAGCTCGCGCATCCGCTGCACTCCATCAGGTTGTACACGATGGCGGGATGGTATCCGCGGGAATTCACGCGCGTGGTGTCGAGCTTGAGGATCTTCGTCGGGCAGATGGTGATGCAGAGCTCGCAGCCCTTGCAGAGGTCCTCCGCAAAAATCACTTCCGGGGCAGATCGTTCCCGGGCGGAGCTGGCTGGAGGGGAGAGGGTGGTGGTGGGCATGGGAGATGGCGGGATTCACGACCCGGCCGCAGGCCGTCGCGGTTGCGGGGAGCGGGCGGGTGGAATGAGAAAAAAAGGGTGGCGCGAACGCGCGCCCGACAGTGTCGGATCATAAGTTGGCAGGTTCCAGGGGCGAGTTAAAACCAACCAAATGGCTTGTGCCGGCGCGGGCCACCGGTAGGTCTCGTGGATGCCCACCCGGCAAGGATCCATTCATTTGTTCCGGCTCGCAGGGGTCGATCTGTACCTGCACTGGTCCTGGTTCGTCGTCGCGATGATCGAAATCTCCCAGCGGCGCGGAAGCTACCAGTCGCTGACCTTCAACGTGCTGGAATACCTGGCGCTGTTTGTCATCGTGCTGCTGCACGAGATGGGCCATTCGCTGGCCTGCCGTTCGGTGGGCGGGAAGGCGGATGAGATCGTGCTCTGGCCGCTGGGTGGCGTGGCCTACGTGGCTCCGCCGCAGCGGCCCGGTGCCACGCTCTGGAGCATCGCCGCCGGTCCGCTGGTGAACGTGGTGCTGTTTTTTGTCCTGCTCGGTCTGCTGATCCTGGGCCGGACGGTTGGCTGGGCGGAGACCGAGCCGGATTTGCTCCTGTTCCTGCGGGCGGTCTATTACGTCAATTTCGGTCTGCTGGTTTTCAATCTGCTGCCGATTTATCCGCTCGACGGCGGTCAGGTTTTGCGCTCGCTGCTCTGGTTCGTGTTGGGACGCGCCCGCAGCCTGATGGCGGCATCCATCATCGGATTCGCGGGAGTGGCGGGGCTGTTTCTCGCGGCCTGGTGGTTGCAGTCACTTTGGATCGGCATTATCGCGCTTTTCATCCTCTCGAACTGCTGGCGCGGGCTGCAGCACGCGCGCCTGCTGGCGCGGGCCGACCGGCTGCCCCGGCGGGACGGTTTCAAGTGCCCGGGTTGCCACGCTTCACCGCCGATCGGGACCTGGTGGGCATGCAGCCAGTGCCGGAAACCCTTTGACCCCTTCGAAACGCTGGCGGTCTGTCCCCATTGCGGCGCGCAGTTCGAGACCACCCGCTGCCTCGATTGCGGCGAGACGCATCCGGTCAGCACCTGGCTGATCCCGCCTCCGCCGGCGGCGTGAGCGGGCCGCAACCCAAGACTGAATCCCGCCGTCCGCGGCGTGCGCCGGTGCGGGGCGCGCGCAGCCGGTGGGCGAATCGGTGTTTGACCCGCGGTTTACAGTCCTTCTTTACCCCCCGTTTACCACAAGACAGTCGACGGCTGCGCGGATNNCTCTGGTGGGACCGGCGCAAGCGGGGCACGCGCGTCCCGTTTTCCCGGGACCTCCGGCTGTTGCGCATGGCGGGCGAGACCCAGCTCAAGGACGTGGCGAAATTCGACGAAGATTTTCTCTTCGTGTGGCTGCTGGCGGCGCTGGTTCCCTGCCTGGTGGCGGTCATCCTGTTTGAGGTGCTGGGTCATCTGAAGGACTGGTGGCGTTGGTCCCTCCTCGGGCTGACCCTCGCGGTCTTCGCCGTGGCGTTTGGACTGGCGGTGCGGTGGTTCGTGAGGCGGCTGCGGGAGCGGAGCGACTGCTACCTGGGATTCTTCGGTGAACGCGTGGTGGCGGAGTTTCTGGAGCCGGCCAAGGCGCTGGGCTGGCGCGTTTTTCACGATGTGCCCTGTGAAAGCGGCCGGGAGCGGTTCAACATCGATCATGTCGCGGTGGGACCGGGCGGCGTGTTTGCCATCGAGACCAAGACGCGCCGCAAAGGCCCGGCGCGGGAGGGACGCGACGACTACAAGGTTTTCTATGACGGCGAGAAGCTGGACTGGCCGTGGGGCGATGAGCAGGAAGGCCTCGGCCTCGCCATCGGGCATGCCCAGTGGCTGCAGAACTGGCTGACCAAGACGACCGGCGCGGCCGTGGGGGTGGTGCCGGTGCTGGCGCTGCCCGGATGGTATGTGGAGTCGCCAGCGCGCGCCGTGGTGCGGGTCGTGAATCCGTCCTGGCTGCCCGATCTGCTCACCGCCGGCGTGGAGACGGTGCTCTCAACGCGGCAGATCGACCTTTATTCGCGCCAGCTTGAGCAGCGCTGCCGTGACGTGGAATATTGATCCGCCGCCAGCCCGAACCGTTCACGAAAGCGTGAGGGGTTCGGGCTAATCGGTCGGGATCCGGTTGTCGGTGCGAAGGATCAGAACGGGCGTCTTGGTCTTCACCCAGAGATCGGCCTCCTTGAAATGCTTGGCCGGCACATTCTCAATCGCCTCGCCAACGGTCTTGACCGGCAGCAGCCGGCCGCGCTTGGAAGCGTTGAAATCATAAGCACCGCGGAAGAGGCGGTCCTGGGTCGTGACCGGACTTTCGTCCTCCGGGATTTGCACGACCCAGCCCACAAAGTCGTCCTCGGGCAAGCGGTGCTCGGGGTCGGAGACCAGGATCACCCACTGTTTTTTCACGGGTGGGATCTTATTCTCATCGGCGGGGTCGGGCTGCACCACGCGGTTGATCTCCTCGATGATTCGACGGAGCACCGCCGGCTCGATCTTGTTTCGGTTGAGGATTTCCGCGACTTTGCTGACGTCGATCTTGGGCATGGGTGAAAGGATGGAGGGGAGGGTCAGAGTGCCGGTCGGACCGGCCCGGTGTCGAGCGAACATGTTTCGAAGGACGCCTCCCGGTTGGGTCGCGCGACGACTCCGGGGTAGGGTTCGGGGGCAAACCGCCGGGCCGGATCGACAAGCAGGTGCCGGTCGCAGGCGACGAACAGCTCAACCTCGGTCTGGGCCCGGCGCATGTCGTGCAGAAAGGCGCCGGCCGGATCGACACCCTGGCCGACGAAATTGAGATACTTCTTCATCCGGGCAACCTGGATGCGCTCCGGCCTGCCGGGCGTGGCGGTGGCGGAATAGAGGCGGTCAACGTAGTCGCGAACGTCGGCGAGGGTGGGCTGAAAAACGCCGGCGGCCGGCTCGCCGGTGGCAGTCCGCGGGGCGAATTGCTCGCGACACTGGCGGAAAATCCAGGGATTGCGGATGGCATGGCGGCCGATCATGACGCCGGCGGCGCCGGTTTGCGCGACGACAGCCGCGGCCCGGGGGGCGGAGGTGATATTGCCGTTGGCCAGCACGGGGCAGCGCGCCAGCTGCACCGCCCGGGCGATGAGATCGTAGTGAACCTCGCCGCGATACATTTCCTTCACCGTGCGGCCGTGCACCGTCAGCAAGTCGACCCGATGCCGGTTGACCAGCTCGAGAATGCGTTCGAAGTTGGCGGGATCGTCGAAGCCCAGCCGCATCTTGACGGTAAGCAACCCCGGCACCGCGGACCGGAGCGCGCCGAGAATGGCGTCGATCTTCGCGGGATCGCGCAGCAGCCCGCCGCCCACGTTCTTGCGGTAGATCTTGGGCGCGGGGCAGCCAAGGTTGAGGTCGATGCCTGCCACGGGAAAGGCGAGCAGCTCGCGGACGGTGCGCAGCATGTCAGGCACGCTCTCGCCGATGAGCTGGGCGAAGACCGGCCGGCCGGTCGCGTGTTCGGTGACGGATCGCAGAATATGTTTTTCCGGGCGCGACTGCGCGTGGACGCGGAAGAACTCCGTGAAGAAAAAGTCCGGTGCGCCATAACGGGCGATGACCCGCATGAACGCGAGGTCCGTCACATCCTGCATCGGTGCCAGCGCAGTCAGCGGCTGGCCGGGTGCAACCGGCGCGGGAAGCGGGGCCGGCGCGCCCAGCGGATTCTGGACTGGCGGGTTCACAGGCGTTGGTCCCGGGGAGCGGCCGGAGTCCCCCGCCCGACCTGGCTCCGCCGGCGGCGGCGGGCTAGTCAGGACTTTTCGTCCTCCTCTTCGTCCTCTTCCTCCTCGTCGTCCTCCTCCGCTGCCTCTTCGCCTTGTTGTTTGAGGACGCGCTCCAGAATTTCGGTCATGTCCTCAACCGCGCCAAATACTTTCACCGCAACGAGGATCGGCTTCTTCTGCTGGAGGGCCAGCACGATGGAATCACTCGGGCGGGCATCAACTTCGATGATCTTGTGGCCAAGTTCATTCTGCATGTGCAGGATGACGCGCGCAAAAAATGTGCCGTCGCTGACGTCGTTGATGACCACGCGCTCCAGGTTGATCCCAAGCCCGAGGAGAATGCTGCCGATGAGATCGTGGGTCAGCGGGCGCTCCTTCTTGACCCCGTTTAGCGTCATGGAGATGGCGTTGCCGACGCTGTGATCGACGTAGATGACAAAGGTCTTGTCCTCGTTGCCCAGGAAGACGGCGCAGCCGTTGGCGGTGGGCATGACCCCCTTGATGGCTACTTCGAGGACCTCGTTCTGCATGGCCGCAATGTGCGAAGGGGCGGGAAAAAGCGCAAGCCGCCAGAGGGCTACTCGAAGCCGAGGAGGTGGATGCCCCAGGATCTGGCCTGGGCGAGGACGGCCGGGCGGTCGAGCATGATGACCTTGCCGGCCTCGAGCGCGGCCGCGGCGATCCCGGCCTCGCGCATCACCTCGAGGGTCTGCTGGCCGAAGACCGGAACATCGAAACGATAATCCTGATTGGTTTTCACCGTCTTCACAAACAGCGTCGGCGAGGTTTTGAAGGCGCCGGCGCGCCGCAGCATGTCGTCGGTGCCCTCAAAGGCCTCGACGGCCAGTGCCGTGCCGTTCCGGACGACGACGCCCTGGCCGACATCGAGCCGCGCGACTTCGCGGGCCAGGTGGATGCCGTGTTCGAGGTATTCGCGTTCGATGGGAAACCGGCCGCCCGTCATCACGCCGGGAGTGGCGAGGTGGTCGTCGAGGAAGGAGCGGGCGTCGAGCAGGGTGATGCCGAGCTGCCCGATCTCGGCCGCGATGGCGCCGAAGATGGTCTCGGCGTTGCGGCGTTTGAGCGAGAGAAGGATCCGGGTGGCCTTGAGGTCGGGATGGAGGCCCCGGAACAGGCGGCGCGGGGTGATCTGGCCGGCCATGTAGGCGTAGCCGGCGCCGAACTGTTCGAGCGCGCGCAGCATCTTGCCCAGCTGACCAACCAGCAGGATGCGGCGATCCGCCTCGGGAAAACGGCTGATGAGGTCGGGGCGGGTCTCCTCGTCGAAGGCGATCAACTTCACAGTGAGGCCCGCGCGGCGCAGCGCCTCGGCCACCAGCCCGGGATAGAGACCCTGGCCGGCGATGAGGACCACCGGCCTCTGCGGATCAAACCTGGCCGGAAGAAAGGGAGAGAGCACGGGGGAAGGATGCACAGAAGGAAACGGGTGATTGAAGGAGGCAAACACGGCACCCGGGGCCGGCTGGTGCCGCGCCCGGCCGCGCTAGGTCTGCGCGCCGTAGTATTTCTTGTAGCTGCGGTAGTACCGGTAATTCGTGTAGTACTCGATGCGGCGCGGCGACAGACCGTTGAGCACGATCCCGAGAAACTCGTTCTTGCCGTCGCGCAGCGCCCGCACGAACTGCTTGATGTGCTTGCGCGCCGCCCGGTTGAAGCGGCAGACGTAGATGACCTCATCGGTTCGCTCCGCGATCAGCAGGCTGTCGGAGACGGCGCCGACCGGCGGTGAATCGATCACGATGAGTTCGAAGCGCTTCTTCAGCCTGTCGATGAGTTGCCCGAAAATGGGCTGCTCCAGAAATTCCGTCGGGCTCTTCGAGCGCCCGCCCGAGCGCAACAGCCAGAGGTTTTCGGTGATCGGGGTGATGCCGAGCTCCGGGTTGGCCAGCAGATCGCCCTCCAGGCTCGCGCCCGCCTCGGTCCAGGCCAGAATGCCGGCGTCGTTCGGCAGCTTGAAATGCCGGTGCAGCATGGGCCGCCGCATGTCGCAGTCGACCAGCAGCGTGGTCCGGCCATGACGCGCAAAACAGCCGGCCAGGTTGCAGGACACCAGCGTCTTGCCCTCGCCGGGAATGGTGCTCGTGACCAGCATGGTCTTGGGATAATCCAGCTTCGACTGGACCTTGACCGCGCTGTAAACACTCAGGAAAGCCTCGACGCCGGGGGTGGCCTTGCTCCGGATCGCCAGCTGGTGCTTGTCGTCGTCGTCGACGTGGGACAGGTTGGGAATGATGCCGAGCAGGGGGACGCCGATGAAGGACTCGACGTCCCAGGAGCTCTTGATCCGGTCGTCGACCATGCTGAGCCCGAATGCCACGCAGAAGAACACCGCCAGGCCGACCAGCAGACAGGTGCGGATAATGTGCGCATTGTTCGGGGTATAGGGCGTGGAACTCGGCACGGCGCGGTCGAGCAGACTGACCGGAATGCGGTAGTCGAGACCCTTGGAGGTCGTCGTCTTGTTGAGGCTGTCGAGCACCTGGGTGTAGGCGTTCTTGGCAACGAGCATCTGGTCCTCGAGGCTGCGGAAATCGACCTTGAGGTCGTCGAGCCGCAGTTGCTCCTGCTCCTGCTTGAGGTACTCGCGGTCGAGCGATTGCTCGGCGTCGCGGGCCTTTTCCAGGTTGGCGGCGAGGTCCGCAACGGCGAGCTGGATTGCCTTGTCGAGCTGGTCGCGGATGGTCGTGATCGTCCGGGCGATCTCGATCATCTGGGGGTGACGCTCCAGGTAGCGCTCGCTGAGCAACTCCTGGCGCTGGAGCGCCTCAGCGAGGTCGGCCTTGAGGCGGGGAATGGTGCCATGGTTGCCGACGTAGGAGATCTCCAGCAGGTTGCGACCCGCCTTTCCGAATTCGGCCACCTGCTTGGAGTACACCTCGAGATTAAGGCGGTCGAGATGGGCGGTGGTGCGGGCGGCATTGACGCTTTTCAGGCGGTCGGTGATGAAGTTCAGGCTGTCGTCGAGCGAGATCAGATTGTGCTGCTTCTTGTACTCCTGCAGCCGCTGCTCCTTCTGCTCGTACTCCTTCTGCAGCTCGGTGGCGCGCTTTTGCAGGAAGGTGATGGCGTCCTCATTGGAACCGCCGCCTTTCTCCACCAGATAATTGACAAACTGCTTGTAGAAACGGTTCGCGACCATGGCGGCGGCTTCGGGATCGGGATGGCGCGCGGTGATGGCGATGATCAGGCTGCCCCGCACGGAATCGGCGGAGACGCTGCCGAGGGTCGCGGCGGGAGGCGGCGGGCCGGCCCCCGGCTGGTCCTTGAGGTAGGGTCGCTGGAGCCGTTTGATCTCGTCTGGCGTGAACGACTCGATGACTTTGACGCGCAGGCTCGCGCTATTGAGGCGCTGGAGATAAGTGTTGATGTCGATGTCGGAGCGTGGCGTCTGGTCCATGACCTGGTCGACCATCACGATTTTTTCCGGTCGCTCGAACTGCATGGTCGCCCGGCTTTCGTACATGGGCGTCTCCTGCATCTGAAAGTAACCCAGTGGCAGCGCGACGAGCAGCGCCAGCGGCAGCGCGATCCAGAGGCGTTCGCGGATGATGACGTAGTAATCGCGCAGGGTGCGGCGCTCGACGGCGTGCGCGTCGGGTTCATCCGGCGTTCCGGGAGCCGCGGAGGTTTGGGCAGAGGAAGGCGACGTCACGGGGGGTGGACAGGGTAAGATCAGATCAGGCGTTCCGGCACGTAGATAATGTCGCCTGGTTCGAGCAGCAAAGTGTCGTCCTGTTCCCGCGCGCGACCCTTGCCTTTGATCAGGCTGTCCACGTCGATGGTGAACACCTTCTTGGTGCCATCCGGCAGGATGCGGGTGACCGTGACGGCCGTGCCCTTGGCGATGTCGGTAAAGCCGCCGGCCCGGATGATGGCCTGGTAGACCGTCAGGGTCGACTCGGTTGGCAGCGGGATGGATCCGGGATTCTTCACCGAGCCATCCACCGTGACGGCGCGCGGGGCATAATCCTCCACCGAAATGGTGACCTGCGGGGCCCGCAAGAAACGCCCTTCGCGGTAGGTGGTCTCGATGATCTTCTGGGCTTCATTGACCGTGCAACCGGCCACATGGACATCACCCACGAGATACAGGTTGACGTTGCCCCGGGCGTCGATGCGGGAAATGACGGACAGATCGGGCTCACCGTACACCACGATGCGCAGGCGATCCGTGTTGGTGAGCCGGTAGATGAAATTGCTCTTGGTGTCGGCCTTGTTCTCGGCCTTGGCCGGGGTCTCGGCCGGCGTCTCAGCGGAGACGGAAGGGAGGCCTGGAGTGTCGAAGCCGAAGGCGGCGGCGATCGCGAGAACCTGGAGAAGGCGAATGCGGCGAAGCATGAGGGTCAATAGTGGGCCGACAGATTGAAACTCGCGGTGTGCCGCCCGTACACCGAATAGGCGACATTGGAGTCATTGTTGCTATATTCGTAGGAAATCGAGGCTGAAAAATGGGTTTTGATTGGAACACTCAAGTTGGCATTGAACAACAGCGCGTGGTCTCGGCGTCCCGCGCCCCTGATGCCCAGATACTGGCTGTCGTTGTAGCCGACGCCGGTCGTGAACACAAACTTTAGCCGGGCATTCGGCTTGATCGAGGCCGAAAGCTCGGCGCCGGTGCTGTCGACCGAGACGTCGGTCGCGGCCGTCATGAAATCCTTGGACGCCTGGAAATTGAACGTGATGCGCTTGGTCAGCGGCCAGCCGAGCGAGAGATTGGACGTCAGCGAGCCATAGCGCCCTCCTCCGGTGCCGGTCTCGGTCCGCCATTGATAACCCAGGCGGAGGCTGCCGTTCAGTTTCGGGAGAAGGCCGCCCGTCGCGCCCACGGTGACGGCGCTATCCTGGGTGTTGGTTCCGCCACGGGCCGAGCCGAACCGGACGCGATAACCGCCCTGCAGATCGAGCTTGGAGGTGTAGACGTAGAATACGTCGACGGCTTCCGCAAATGAGGATAGATCGAAGAGCACATTGTTCTGCTGGTAGTCACGGAGACTGAAGTCGCTCAGGCTGGTGAGATAATAGCGGTCGTTGATCGGATACCGCAACCGGAGGGCGGAGGTGTAATACCAGGAGTTCGCGAAGAGGTTGGCGGCCTCGTCACTGCGGCTCTCCCGCTGGCCGGAAAGCGTGAATGCCCCGGTGAGCCGGCCCTTCGTCTTGTCGAACTCAAGACTCACCGACGGATTCGTGTAATCCTGGTTGGAGAATTTCGCAAAACGGGCGGACGTGACTGAAACCGAGGCATTGACGCTAATCAGGCCGGCCCGGCGGTTGTAGTCGGTCGCGAGCGTGAGCGATTGGGTGGTGTCGCCTTCACTGCCGGCGTGCGCGTAGAGGTTTGAATCGTACGTGATGCCGTAGCTCGCGGAGATCGCCACTTTGTCGCGGCCCTCATTCAATTCGAGCAGGCCAAGGGCACGCGGCACCATGACGGCGGCCGCCATCATCATGGTCAAGGCACGACGAGTCTTGAAAGAAGCGGTCAAAGGCCGGGTGAGGCATCAGCCTCCGGTGCGAAGGGTGGAGGGACTCACGGTGAGATTGACCGGCAAGTCGGCCGGCACCACCACCCGGGCTTGGATCTCCGGCGCACTGTCCCCGCTAACGGTTTCAAATCGCACAATTCTCCGTGCGCGCTCGGCGGCCTCGATCAGCGGGGCCAGCGCGCTGACCACCCCCGGGTCCGCGGGTGACACCTGCAGGTTCCCGGCGAGGTCCGTCGCCGGCGAATTCACCAAGACGGCCATCTGGCCCGATTGCAGGACCAGGCCCACGCTGCCCGTGGGCGCGTTTCGCGACAGCACCGTAACGTCACCGAGTACCACGATCACCCGGGTTTCATGGTCAGTCACCTCGATGACGACCTCCTGGCCGCGGATTCTGACCTCTCCCTGAGGTGAAACGTAGATCATCGACGTGCCGGTCGCCAGTTTGTTCGTGGTGATGATGATGCGACCCTGGAGGATTCGGCCAAAGGTGGTGGAAACGGAGGGCTCGTTCACCGAGGTGTCGGTTCCGGCGGGAAACGGCTTCTGCACAAACTTGTCGATTTCGACAATCGTCTTCTCGTCAATATAGATGCTCGTGCCGTTGGAATACACGAGGATCACATAGGCGGCGGGGAACGTTTCAATCCGGGCGCCTTGCACCGGCAGGGAGAAGCCTTTTTTCAGCTCAACCAGCTTCCCGTCAATGGTGAAGGTCACGCCGCCGTTCAACTCCGCCACATACACTTTTCCGGGGACCGACTCCTGCGCCAGTGCCGCCAGGGTCGTGAGGCAGCACAGGAGCGCGCCTTGAATGAATTTGCCGGCCGTCTTCATAATTCCTCCCGCTTTAAATGGTCGAAGATTGTGACTTTTTTATAGGGTGAATACCTTATTATGAACGCAAATTAGAGGAAGCTCACTCGACTACAAGATTTAGGATGCGGCCGGGCACATATACGGTTTTTTTTACAGTTTTGTTAGCAAGATGGGGTGCAACGCGGGGATGATTCCGCGCAACCGCCACTGCGCCCGCTTCCGACAGACCGACCGGCACGGACTCATCTCCGCGGAACCGGCCGTTGACCTGGAAGACAAGCTTCACCTTGTCGACCACCAGCCTGGCCGGGTCGTAGACGGGCCAGGGGGCGAGCAGGATGGAGGGCGACTCGCCCAGACGAACCCACAACTCCTCCGCAATATGCGGTGCGAACGGGGCGAGCAATTGCAGGAAGGACAGCAGCGTGCGCCGGTTGACAGCGGGGGCCTTTTGCAGCGCGTTCACCAGGATCATCATCTGCGAAATGGCGGTGTTGAAACGCAGCGCCTCAATGTCCTCTCCGACCTTCTTGATGGTCTCATGGAGGAGGCGCTCGGTCTCGGGGGCATCGACGGCCGCGGCGGATACCTTCGGGTGCCTCCGCCCGTCCTCGCCGACACATTCGCGCCACACTTTTCCGAGAAAGCGGAACACGCCTTCGATCCCGCGCGGATTCCAGGGCTTCATGGCCTCGAGCGGCCCAAGGAACATCAGATAGAGACGCAGGGCGTCAGTGCCGTATTCGGCAATGACGACATCGGGATTGGCGACATTGCCGCGGCTCTTGGACATCTTCTCACCGTCCTCACCCAAAATGATGCCTTGGTGAAACAGTTTCCGGAAGGGCTCGGGTTGCGGCACCACTCCGAGGTCATGAAGAAACATGTGCCAGAACCGCGCATAGAGCAGGTGGAGCACGGCATGCTCGGCGCCGCCGACGTAGAGATCGGGCGTGCCCCAGTATTCGAAGAGCTTCGGATCGGCGATGGCCCGCGGGTTCCGCGGATCAAGATACCGCAGATAATACCAGCACGAGCCCGCCCANNGGTGTTGGTCTCGCGGCGGGCGCGGATCCACGAGTCGCCGGCCGGTTTCGGCTGCGTGGCCGCCACGGCGGCACCGGTGGTGAAGTCATACCAGATCTCCAGCCAGTCGGTGACGTTGGCGAGCGGGCTCTCGCCTGTCCCGGAGGGCAGATAGGAGGTCACATCCGGCAGCAGCAGGGGCAGCGCTCCCTCCGGCAGCGCCAGCGCGTAGAGCGTGCGGCCGTCCTGCTGGTACGCCACGGGCGTCTTCGGCTGAGGCACGCCCGGATGAGCGAGGGCGCGCCGGTATTCGGTCTCGCCGACCCACACGATGGGAAACGGCTCGCCCCAATACCGCTGNNGAGAAGAGCCAGTCGCGCAGCTTGAAATGGACCTTGCGCTGGCCGCAGCCCTTGCGTTCCAGCCAGCCGGTGATCCGCTCCTTGGCGGCCTCGACCCCGAGACCGTTGAGCGAAATCTCCTCGTTGGCGCTGTTGATGGCCGGTCCGTCCCCGCAGTAGGCGTCGCCGGTGAATCCTGCGGGCGGCTGCACCGTCCGGATGATGGGCAGCTGGTACGTGCGGGCAAATTCCCAGTCGCGCTCGTCCTCCCCGGGCACGGCCATGATCGCGCCGGTTCCGTAGCCCATGAGCACGTAATCGGCCACCCAGACGGGCACGCGCGCGCCATTGACAGGGTTGATGGCGTGGCTGCCGCTGAACACTCCAGTCTTGCCCTTGGCCAGATCGGTGCGCTCGAGATCGCTCTTCGTGCTGGCCAACTTCCGGTAAGCCTCCACCGCGGCGCGTTGCGCCGGGGCGGTCAGAACCGGGACGAGCGGATGCTCGGGCGCGACGACCATATAGGTGCAGCCGAACAGCGTGTCGGGCCTCGTCGTGAAAATCTTCAGATCGCCGCGCGCGGGATCGTCCAGCTGGAACAACACCTCCGCACCCTCGCTGCGGCCGATCCACGCCTCCTGCATGCGCTTGGTGGAATCCGGCCAGTCGAGGTCGTTCAAGCCGGCCAGCAGCCGGTCGGCGTAGGCCGTGATCCGCAGCACCCACTGCCGCAAGTTGCGGCGCTCCACCGGATGGCCGCCGACCTCCGACCGGCCGTCGACGATCTCCTCGTTGGCCAGCACGGTTTTCAATTCCGGACACCACCACACGGGGCGCTCGTCGACGTAAGCCAGGCCGTGTTGGAAGAGCTGGCGGAAGATCCACTGCGTCCACTTGAAATAACCGGGATCGGTCGTGTTGACCTCGCGGTCCCAGTCGTAGGAGAAGCCCAGCGCCTTCAGCTGGCGGCGGAAGGTCCTGATGTTCGCCTCGGTGTTGGTGCGGGGATGCGCGCCAGTCTTCACCGCATGCTGTTCGGCCGGAAGGCCGAAGGCATCCCAGCCGATCGGATGCAGGACGTTGAAGCCTTGCGCGCGTTTGGCGCGCGCCACGATGTCCGTTGCCGTGTAACCCTCGGGATGGCCGATGTGCAGGCCGCTGCCCGACGGATACGGAAACATGTCGAGCACGTAGCATTTGGGCCTCGACGTATCGTCCGTCGTCCGAAACGTTTTGTGGTTCTCCCAGAAGGATTGCCAACGCGGCTCGATCTTCTGAAAGTCATAGTCCTTGCACTCGGTATCCATCGCGTGAAACCCGCCACTCTGAACGAATCCCCCGCCCGGTCAATCATCCGGGGCGCTGTTTTTCTGTTGGTCGCATGGCTNNCGCATCGACGTGCGCGAGGTCACCTTTGAGGCGGGCGCCCGCCGGTTCGTCGCGGGGGTGGGCTCGGGGGTGATCCTGTCGAAGGACGGCCTGGTCCTCACCAACGCCCATGTCGCCAGCCCCAACGCGGTGGAAATCTCGATCACGCTCCCCAGTCTGGAACGCGTCGGCGCCCGGCTGGTCGGCTGGGACCACTGGACCGATCTCGCGCTCATCCAGCTCGATCTCGACGAGGTGAAGCGCCGCGGGCTCGCGATTCAGCCGGCCACATTCGGCGACTCCGAGGCACTTTATGTCGGCGAGACGGTTCTGGCCGTGGGCACGCCGTTCGGCCTCACCCGCACGGTCACGCGCGGCATCATCTCGAACAACCGGCGCTTTGAGGACACCGACAGCATCCGGGGTTACGAGACCGGCACGTTCAACACCTGGTTGCAAACGGACGCGGCGATCAATCCCGGCAACAGCGGCGGTCCGCTGGTGACCGAGGACGGCAGGGTCGTCGGCATCAATTCCCGCGGCTATGTCGGTGCTGACAACCTGGGCTTTGCCATTCCCGCCAATATCGCCCGCCGCGTGGTCGATGAGCTGGTGAGGCACGGCACCATTACTCGCAGCTATATCGGGTTGGTTCCCGGCACCCTGCAGGACTTGGAACATTTCTACGCGCTCGCACTCAACACCGGCGTGCTCATCAAAGACGTCGATCCCGGTTCGCCGGCCGCCCGGGCCGGCTTGCGCAGTGGCGACATTCTCCTCGCGATCAACGGACAGAAGGTCGACGGTCGCTTCCCGGAGCAGCTCCCGCCGATCCAGAACATGATCGCCAGCCTGCCGGTCGGTTCGATCGTCCGGCTCAGCATCAAGCGCGGAGGACAGACGCTGGAGGTCCCGGCGGTCACCGAGAAGCTGGCCAGCCGGATGGGCGAGGAGTGGGCCTTCGAAAGATGGGGGCTCAGCGTGCGGAAGGTCTCGCGGGCCTTTGCGCGGGAGAACCAGCTCGACGACGACACCGGCGTGGTGGTGATCGGCGTGCAGCCCGGCTTTCCCGGGGCCGTGGCCGGCCTCGCGGCCGGCGACATCATCACCAAGATCGACCAGCAGCCGCTGGCTGAGCTGGAGACGCTCAAGCGCATCTACCAGCGATTTGAAGCCAAACCGGTTTCACTGTTGCTTCTGACCATGCGCGACCGGCGCGTCTCACTGTATGTCTTGAAACCATGAGCGGCTTCTTTCGTCAGCACCGTCTGCGGGCTGCCACCCTGGCGCTCGTGGCCCTCCTTCCCCTGCGGGCCGCCGACCTGCCGGATCTTTTTGCCGAACGGGTCAGATCCTGCGTCACCGTCGAGTTCCTCATCGAAACCGAGCTCGAGCGCCAGCCGGTCACCGTGCTCGGCACCTGCATCGACGCCCATGGCACGATCATCCTGCCGGCCTCCGCCATCGGCGCGCGCGTGGCCGTGCGGCAGCTCAAGGACATCAAGGTCTACCGGCCCAATTCCTCCGCCGCCTTCACCGCCGAGTATCTCGGTCAGGATGTGCTCACCGGATGGCATTTCCTGCGCGTCGAGGAGAAGTTCCGACCCGAACTGGTGCCGGTGACCGCCTGGGTGCGCGCCGGCACGCCGGAGCCGCGCCTGGCCGACGAGGTGTGGGGGATCGGCCTGCGCGGCAAGGACGAGGACTTCCGCCCCTACTTCCTTTTGAGCCGCGTGGGCCTCATCCAGCCCATGCCGCAGGTGACGGCGGTCGCCGCCTCCGAACTGGGGGGACCGGGGCTGCCCGTCTTCAATCGCGATGGCGCCCTCGTTGGCCTGACCCTCAACTCGTTTGGCCAGAATTTCCTCATGTTCTCCCGCCGCGAGCGGGGCGTTCCCGTCGTGCTCGTCAACGTGGAGGAAAGCAGCGTGTTTCTCCTCGCGAACGAGGTACTGCCGTATCTCGGCCGGATTCCGCGGAATCGTTCGGGCCGGCCCCTGCCGTGGCTGGGCGCTTTCGGCCTCGAACCGGTGGACCCCGAAGTCGCCCGGTTTCTCCAGCTGGAAAACCAATCGGCCCTGGTCGTGAGCGAGGTGCTGGAGAACAGCCCGGCCGAGAAGGCCGGACTCAAGGGGCATGACATCATCGTGGCCCTCGACGGCCGGCCGCTACCCCGCTTCAAGCCGGATCAGGTCACGGGAACCTACCTGGAGCGCGAGATCGACCGCCGCCAGCCGGGGGAGACCCTCCCTCTGACCGTGCTGCGGGACAACCAACGCGTCGATCTCAAGGTCACGCTCGGCGACGAACCGAAAATCATCCGCGAGGCGGAGCGGAAATATTTCGAGCGGCTGGGTTTCACGGTGCGCGAGTTTCTTTACGGGGACGGGATCGCCCGGCGCGTGAAGCTCGCCAACCAGGCCGGGGTTATCGTCGATTTTGTGAAGCCCAACAGCCCGGCGGCGGTCGGCGACCTGGTGGCGGATGACTGGATCCGCGAGATCGACGGGCGGGAGATCAAGACCTATGCGGAGGCGGTCGAAGCACTGACGGCGATCGAGGCCGACCCCAATCGCGCGGAATTTGTGCTACTTACAAGCCGCGGCACCGAGACGGCCGTGCGCCGTGTGAGGCTGAAATGACAGGGCCGGAGAGAAAAAAGAGCGCGAGGGCAGATTCGCCGGTCGCGCTCCCGTAAATCCGTCCCGGCCTCCAACTCACTTCACCATGAAGGAGAGGGAGAAGGTCTCGTGTCCTCGTTCATGATCGTCCTCGTCGTTCATGCGAAGATCGTAGGCGCCGGGCTCCGCGGGGGCCTTTAGGACCATGGTGCCGGAAGTACGGCTCTTGAGATAATCGTATCCCCGGTTGTTCTCGTCGTTCAGCGCCTCGGTGTGCTTGATCTGGGACGGCACGATGCCGATCCAGGCGTTGGGGGCATAACTGGCGGGCGCGGTGAAATTCAACGATATATCCTGCCCGGGCGCAAAGGTGGTCTTGTCAATGGTGATCGTGGCACCGGGGGCCGTTACGGTGAAGGAGACCGACGCAACCTCCTTGCCGCGGTCATTATTGTCCTCACTAGTCAATCGGAAATCGTAGGCGCCAGGCTTGGCGGGCGCCTTGAACACCAGGACGCCGGTAGCGCGGCCCTTGAGGTATTGATACCCAAAGTTCTTCTCGTTGTTCAGCACCGTGTTGCCGTGTTTGACCTCTGAGGGCACGACTGCGACCCAGGCGTTGGGTGGATAATTGGCGGGCGCAGTGAAACTCACCTGAATATCCTCGGTGGTGAAGAAGGTCTTCTTCTCCAACGAGAGGGTCTGGGCAAAGCCAGTGCTGGCAAGGCAAAGGGTGCAAATCGATGCAACCCGGAGTAAGCTGCTCCAAATTGATTTCATGGTGGGAATTTCCTTGAACGTGAGGCCTGGGAGACCGGTATGACTGCTAAAGTGTTCCAGACTAATCCTCGGGGCGCCGCACGTCAATAGACGTGCCGACCTGCGCGCAAGTTTCATGTTTTTTATGAAAGTCGGGATCCTCCCTGCAATCCTCATGAAGTCGCAGAAAGCGTGACCAAAGTTTCCTCGCGTCGTCCGCGCCGACCGTTTAGCCAAACAGATCATGTTCACCGGTATCGTTGAGGAAGCGGGCCAGGTCGTGTCCTTCGGGCTCGGCGCCGAGGCGTGGAAGCTCGCCATTGCGGCGGACCGGGTCGCGGTCGATGTCGCTGTCGGTGACAGCATCGCCGTCAACGGCTGCTGTCTGACCGTTGTGCAGGCCGCCGGCCCCCACCTGCATTTCGATGTGCTGGAGGAGTCGCGCCGCCTGACGAATTTCTCCGCGCTCCGGCCGGGCAGCCTGGTCAACCTCGAACGCAGCCTGCGTTTCGACGGCAAGGTCGGCGGCCATTTTGTCACGGGCCATATTGACGGTGTCGGTGCGATCCAGGTGTTCGAGCCGCGGGGCAAGGATTTCTATCTCCGGACGCTCGCGCCTGCCGGCGCCGGCCGTTACCTGGTGCACAAGGGAAGCGTCGCCATCGACGGCATTTCCTTGACGGTGGCCGAAGTGGAGGGCGACGCCCTGGCCGTCTGGCTGATCCCGCATACCATCGAGGTGACCAACCTCCGGGAAAAGCGCGCCGGCGACCTCGTGAATCTGGAATACGATCTGCTGGGCAAATACGTCGAGAAGCTGCTCGCGTTGCGGGCGTAGCGGCCTTTGCCAACCACAAATCTGGTCCCATGCGCGCCGTTCTCCTCGCTTTCACCGATGAACTCAAACGGCTCAAGGCCGCGGGGGTGAAAATGGTGTCCGTCTCGGACGAGAGCCTGGCGACGCTCCAGCGACTGGTGGCGGCCCGGAAAACCGGAGAGAGGAAACCCGCCTCCGCCGAGGCTGTGACGGACAAATCGGAAAGCGACCTGACCCAGAGCCCAAGACCCAAAACCCTAAACGCCGCGGCGACCGCTCTGCCGCCGCCGCCCGAGGTCGTGCTGCCGGCCGGCGAGAAATCTGCCCGCTGGCAGGCGCTGCGGGAGCTGGTGCTCAATCATCCGGTCTGCCGGGCGCATGTCCGCCCCGGCAAGCAGGTCGTCTTCGGGGTGGGCAACCTCGACGCAAAAATCATGCTGGTCGGCGAGGCGCCGGGCGCGGAGGAAGAGTTGCAGGGGGAGCCGTTCGTCGGCCCCGCCGGGCAGCTCCTTACGAAAATGATCGGGGCCATGGGCTTGGAGCGGGGTGAGGTTTACATCGGCAACATCATGAACTGGCGCCCCGAATTGCCGCCCCGGCCGGACGGCACCCAGGCCGGCAACCGCGAGCCGACACCCGAGGAAATGGCGTTCTGCCTCCCGTTCATCACCGCCCAAATCGGGGTGGTTGCCCCGGTCGTGATCGTGGCGCTTGGCGCCACGGCGACCCGCGGGCTGCTCGGCGCCCACGGCTTCCGGACGCTGGGCGAGGCGCGCGGCCGCTGGCACGACTACCGGGGAACCCCGCTGCGCGTGACGTATCATCCCAGTTATCTCCTGCGGAAGGAAGTCGAGGGCAGGGCGGCGGCCAGCCGGGCCAAGCGGGCGGCCTGGGAGGATTTCCTGGCCGTCATGGAGCGAACCGGGCTTCCCATCTCCGAGAAACAGCGTAACTTTTTTCTTGCATGAAGTCCCTTGCCGTACCGCTCGTCCTGCTCACCGCTCTGTCCGCCTTGCCGCGGGTCCGTGCGCAAGAGGAACCGTTCGACTTTGAAACGCTGCGCTTCCATGCCAAGCGGCTGGCGGCGCAACCCTACCAGCCCCGTCCAAGCCAGGTGCCGAAGTTCCTGCTCGACCTCAGCTACGACGAGCACCGCCGGATCCGGTTCAACCCGGATCGAACCTGGTGGCGCGATGAGCGTCTGCCGTTCCAGCTCCAGTTCTTCCATCCCGGCTTCATCTTCAACCACACCGTCCAGCTGCACGAGGTGGCCAATCGCCGGGTGCGCGACATTCCGTTTGACCGCAGCCGGTTCATCTACGACCACGTCGACCTGGCGGGGAGCATTCCCGACACGATGGGCTTCACGGGCTTTCGCGTCCTCTACGACCTCAACAAACCCGGAGATGAACTCGGCGCCTTTCTCGGGGCCAGCTATTTTCGCCTGCTTTGCAAGAAGGCTGTCTACGGGCTTTCGGCGCGCGGCCTCACCGTCAACACCGCCGAACCGGGCGGCGAGGAATTCCCCGTCTTCGAGAAGTTCTGGGTGCAAAAACCCGCGCCGGACGCCCGGGATCTGGTCGTGTTTGCCTTGCTGGACAGTCCGAGCGTCGCCGGCGCTTACCGGCTGGTTATCCTGCCGGGGGCCACGACCGTGGTGCGCGTGCGCGCCGCGATCTACCGACGCACCGAGGACAAGGTGATCGGCCTGGCTCCGCTCACGAGCATGTTCTGGCACGGCGAGAACTCCCGGACCACGCACCGGGACTTCCGCCCCGAGGTGCACGACTCTGATGGCCTCCTGCTCCAGCGCGGCAGCGGCGAATGGCTCTGGCGGCCGCTCGTCAATCCCGACCAGTTGCGCGTCGCCGCGTTTGCCGACGAGAACCCCCGCGGCTTCGGCCTGCTCCAGCGCGACCGCGACTTCGAGCATTTCCAGGATCTTGAGGCGAACTACCACCTCCGGCCGAGCGTCTGGGTGGAACCGGTGGGCGCCTGGGGAGGCGGCGCGGTGCGGCTGGTGGAGATCCCCGCGCCCGACGAAACCAGCGATAACATCGTGGCGTTCTGGGTGCCGGCGAGCCTGCCGCCGCTGGACGAGCCGCTCGAATTCGAATACCGCCTTTTCTGGTCCCTCGAGGCCTCCCGGCGCCCGCCGGCCGGCTATGCAGCGGCCACCCGGCTTTCCGGTGTGCTGAAGCAACCCGAGCTTACGCGCTTCCTCGTCGATTTTGACGGCCCTTACCTGAACGGACAACCGGCCGATCCCACGATAGAGCCGGTGGTGACGGTGGGGGCGGGGGCCGGCCTCGTGCCGGGCACCGTGACCATCCAGAAGAACCCCAATAATGGCACCTGGCGGGTGACCTTTGCGGTCAAGCCTGACGGCAGCGGACGGGCGGTTGAACTGCGTTGCTTCCTCCGGAAGACGACCCATGTTGGTTCTCTTACCGAGACATGGAGCTATCTCTGGAATCCATAAGCGGAGCCCTGTCCACGTTTCAACCGAAGACCGGCTCCCTTGAGGCGTGGAACGCCGCTTACGTGCGGGTCGAGGACTACCTGCGGGCGCACCGCATTCACAACCGCCTGCACCAGAGCCGGCTGATCCTGCGCGTGCTGGAACGCGCGGCGCGGCGCCACCAGGAGAATCCCAGTCTCGATCCGACCACCCTCGCGGCCGAGGAGGCCGAGCGGATGATGGACGCCTGGTTTGGCGAGGTGCTCGGCGAAAAGGACTTGCCCCACGACCGCATCGCCGTCAGCGGGCGCGTGGCGCTCCTGCTTACCGACGGGCCGGAGAAATGCCCGTACGCCTTCCTCGACGAGGAGCAGGTGCCCCCGGAATTCGTCCGGGCCATGCAACAATGTTCCATCGAGGCCGGCCCCGATCTGGCGGTGTCGAGCATGGTGCCGCGCCCGATCGACCTCGGCCTCATCCCGGAGGCGGCGGGCGACACCTTCGAGCGGTTCGAACAGTGGCCCCTGCTCCGCGCGCTCCTGCTTTGGATCCTGTTCGCGGCGGCGATGGGCGGCATCTTTTTCGCCACGCGGTGAGCCGAAGGCCACGGCCGCATGAAGACTTTTTCCACCGACCGGCTCCATCCGCCCCGCATCGCGCGCCGGCGGATGGTTTTTTTCTCGAGCATCTTCGTGCTCACGAGCTTCGCCACCTGGTTCATGGCCGACTTGCTCTGGCGCGGTGGCCTCGATGGCATCGAAATCGCCCTGCTCGTCCTTTTCGTGGTCCTGTTTGCCCATATCGCCACCGGCTTTTGCACCGCGCTGATCGGCTTCTTTGTCATCAATCGCGGCGGCGATTTCTGCCGGATTACCAGCACGGCCGACTGGACGGCCGGGCGCGACCAGCCCCTCGCGGGCACCGCGGTGGTCCTGCCGGTTTATAACGAGGACGTCAGCCGGGTGTTCGAAGGTTTGCGGGTCATCTACCGATCGGTGCAGGAGGCGCGCCAGCTTGAGCATTTCGACTTTTTCATTCTCAGCGATTCTGACCAGCCCACCCAGTGGATCCAGGAGGAGGTTGCCTGGGTGGAGCTATGCAAGCAGGTTGGCGGCCTGGGGCGGATCTTCTATCGCAAGCGCCGCCAGGCCATCAACCGCAAGAGCGGCAACGTGGCCGATTTCCTCCGCCGGTGGGGCCGGAACTACCGCTACATGGTCGTGCTCGATGCCGACAGCCTCATGACCGGCCAGACCCTCGTGCGACTCGTTGGCCTCATGGAGAAGAACCCGGCGGTGGGCATCATCCAGACCGCGCCGCGCATCGTGAACGGCGGGACGCTCTATGCGCGCATGCAGCAGTTCGCCAACCGCCTCTACAGCCCGCTCTTCCTCGCCGGCCTCAACTACTGGCAGCAGCACGGCGCCAATTACTGGGGGCACAACGCCATCATCCGCGTGCAGCCGTTCATGGAACACTGCTGCCTGCCGGAGCTGCCCGGACGCGAGCCGTTCGGCGGCCGCATCCTCAGCCACGATTTTGTCGAGGCGGCGCTGATGAGCAAGGCGGGCTGGCAGGTGTGGATCGCCCCGGAGCTCGAGGGCAGCTACGAGGAGGGCCCGCCCGCGCTGATCGACAGCGCCAAGCGCGACCGCCGCTGGTGCCAGGGCAACATGCAGCATGGCTGGCTGCTCTTTGCGCGGGGATTCCGGCCGGTGAACCGCCTGCATCTCTTCCTGGGGATCATGGGCTACGTGGCCTCGCCGCTGTGGCTGTTGTTCCTGCTGCTGAGCAGCATCAATGTCTTTGGGGTGGTCGCCAGCGGCGGTTTCGCGGCGCTTCCCGAGGCCTACACCTCCGTCTTCGGCTATCAGGTCGAGGTGCCCGAGGCGCTGACGCTGTTCGCCTTTACGATGCTGCTGCTCTTCCTGCCGAAGGCGCTCAGCGTGATTGTCACCTTGCGGAACCGGGAGCTTACGGCCGCGTTCGGCGGCTCCCTCCGCGTGGTGCTCAGCGCGCTGTTCGAGAGCGCGGCTTCGACGCTGCTCGCGCCAATCAACATGCTGTTCAACAGCAAATTCGTGATCTTCACCCTGCTCGGCCAGGGCGTCTCCTGGGTCACGCAACGACGCCGGCTCGACGAGGACGATACGGACTGGCGCGCGGCCATCCTGACCCATGCGGGACACACCGTGATCGGCCTCATCTGGGGCCTGTCGGCATTCATCCTGGTCCCGCAGTTCTTCTGGTGGCTGAGTCCGGTGCTCGCCGGGCTGGCGTTCTCGATTCCGCTCTCAATTTTCCTTAGCAAAACCAGTTTCGGGCAGGCCGCCCGGCGGCTCGGAATCTTCCTCACCCCTGAGGAGACCCGTCCTTGCTACGAGCTCAAGCGCCTCCGGCAGAATCTCAACGAATGCTACAAGCATCTGCGACCCATCGAGCCGCTGCGCGATGACTACGGCCTGCTCCAGGCCGTGCTCGATCCTTATGTCAACGCCGTGCACGTGTCGCTGCTGCGTCAGCGGCGGCCCAGCGAGGAGTCGCGCGAATATTTCCTGCTCCTCCGGCAGCGGCTGTTGCGGGAGGGCCCGACCCGGCTAACCGCCAAGGAGAAAATGGCCTTGTTGCTCGATGCGGATTCGCTGATCTGGCTGCACCGCGAGCTCTGGCGGCTCCCCGCCGGCGCGCTGGCCGGCTGGTGGCGCCTGGCCATGCGCCAGTACAACGTGCTCACCGCCACGCCGGTCACCGCGCTCTACCGCTGAGCGCCGTTCGACGCGCTCTACCGCTAGGCCCCGGCCGAGCCGGACATCCACCGCGGTGCGCCCGCGGCGCCGCGCGGTCGCAAGTGAACTGATCGTTGACAGGTGCCGTGGTTCTCTCCGGTTCAACGGAGGGACCGATGTCAACTAATAGTTGACAACAGAACTGGTGAACTCCTTTTTGGCGAAGATCGGTATATCAACTAATAGTTGACAAGAAGATTGGCAGAATCGACGGGCGGGCCCCGCCGGTCGGCGTATGGGGCGGATGATCCGCGATCGGAGGTGTCGACCGCCGTCGTCGCCTGGACCGCGCAGTTGGGATTGGAGAGGCGCCTCCTTCCGTCTGTGCCAGCCGGCAGTTCGCGACCATTCCACGAAATCAAGCTGGCCGGCGCCTCGCCCGGTGCGCACTTGCTTGTGTCGTACCCGGAGACGCTCAAGCTGCCGGGAACGCGAATGTCCTCCCAGCCGCCCAATCGCCGGGACGCCTTGCGCCTTGGCGCAAAACTTGCCGCCGCAACGGCCCTCAGCTCCACCTTCTCCGCCCTGCCGGTCCTGGCCGGAGACAACCGCCGGCCTGTACCGATCTTCGATGTCGGCAAATACGGCGCGGTGGGTGACGGGGTCACGCTCGACACCGCCGCGATCCAGCGGGCCATCGATGAAGCTGCGGCTGCCGGCCGGGGCGCGCAGGTGCTCGTCCGCGGCCGCCGGAGGTATCTCATCGGTCCACTGCAGTTGAAGGCCGGAATCGATTTCCACCTGGCGGATGACGCCGAACTTCTGGTCAGCACCCGGCCGGAGGATTACGCGGGTGCCGCAGCCGCGTTATCCGCCCGCGAAGCGCACGGCCTGTGTCTTACCGGCACCGGCAGCATCAACGGCCGATCCCGGGAGTTCATGACCGGATTTGACGAGGTCAACGAGTGGTGGCGGCCCGGGAGCTTCCGGCCGCGGCTCCTCGCGCTGGCCGGCTGCCAGGATCTCGAGGTGCGGGACCTGACGTTCACCCAGGCGCCCAGCTGGACATTGCATCTGGTCGGCTGCAAAGGCGTCCTGGTGGACAATCTCAAGGTTTTCAACCAGCTCGATGTTCCGAACTGCGACGGCATTGATCCCGACCACTGCCGGGATGTTGAGATCCGCAATTGCCACATCGTATGCGGCGACGATGCGATCGTCGTGAAGGCGACCCGGCAGGGCGCGGCCTACGGTCCGTGCGCCAACATCACCGTCCGGGACTGCCTGCTCGAAACCCAGGATGCCGGGGTGAAGATCGGCACGGAGACCACCGATGACATCCACGACATCCGCTTCGAACGGTGCAAGATCGTGACGAGCGGCCGCGGCCTCGCCATCCAGCTGCGCGACGAGGGCAGCGTTTTCGACATCGACTTCCACGAGATCGAATTCGTTTCCCGCTACCATTCCGATCCGTGGTGGGGGCGGGGCGAGGCGATCTCCTTCACCGCCATTCCGCGCACTCCGCAGACCAGGGTTGGCGCGATCCATGACGTGCGGGTTCAAAATGTCCGCGGGCGCGCCGAAAACAGCGTGCGCATCAACGGCACGGTCCAGAGCCGCATCCACGACGTCCGGCTGGAAAGTGTCGCGGTCACCCTCGACCGGTGGACAAAATACCCGGGCGGCCGGTTCGACAACCGCCCGACCACGGCGCTTCCGGGCATCGAGCCGCACGGCACCCCGGGCTTCAGCCTCCGCCATGCCGACAATATCATCATGGATAAATGCCGGGTCGGTTGGGGCCGGAACCCGCCGGAGTATTTCACGCATGCCGTCGAGGCCGAGGCGGTGACCGGGCTGACGCTCACGGATTTCACCGGCCCGGCGGCGCATCCCGACCGCTTCAAGGCAATCTCAATCCTCTGAGCGCACAGGATTCTCCGGGCGCCACCGTGACCGGCGACGAGGGCGTCGCTGCTCCAAGACACACGTTGACGGTCCGATGGAGATGCGACACCTCAAGCACCGGCCCTGATGGCATCTTTCACCGCGCGGAACAGGGCGAGGAGGTTTTCAGTCGGCACGTTGCTCTGCAGATTGTGAATGCCGTTGAAAACGTAGCCGCCGCCTTCGCCAAAGATGTCGATCCGCTCGCGCACTTCGCGATAGACCTCGTCCGGCGTGCCGAACGGCAGCGTCTTTTGCGTGTCCACGCCACCGCCCCAGAAGACAAGCTGCCGGCCGAACTCCCGCTTAAGCAACCGGGGGTCCATCCCGGTGGCCGAGCATTGCACCGGATTCAGCACGTCGAAACCGGCATCGATGAAGTCCGGAATGAAGGGCCGCACCGCGCCGCAGCTGTGAATGAAGGTCTTCCACTTCGAAAGCTGGTGGATCCGGTCGTTGACCGCTTTGTGGAACGGTTTGTACATCTCCCGGTAGGTCCGGACCGAGCAGAACTGGCTGGTCTGCGTGCCGAAGTCCGTACCACTGACGAACACGACCTGCGCGCAATCGCCGACGGCCGCGGTGAGCCACTCAATGTTCTTCAGCGCGGATTCGCACTGGCACTCAAAAACCTTCCGCACGTAGTCGCGGTGCGCCGCCGTGGCCATGTACCACTCAGTCACCCCGCGGATCCCCTTGGGGTGCTTGATCCACGGCGCCGGCACGAGGGCGATGTCGCCAAAGGCCGTTCCCGGCAGCGTCATATAAACACCGGCGGTCGTGTTCTCGTGCCAGTGCCGCGCGGTCCGCGCGAAGTGGCGCACCTCCTCCTCGCTCATCGGTCCCATCTCCGCGCAATTGTCGACGGGATCGAGCTTGGACTCGTCAAGCGGCTGCTGCCGATTAAGCGAGTCGAAAAAATAACTGCCCTTCGGCATCCACGCGCTGGGCGGCACGCGGGTGTCCCCCTCGGGATACACCCACCAGCCGCCTTCGTCCGCCGGCGTGACATTGAACTTCTCCGGCACCAACACAGGCGTGCCGTCGAACATGGTGAAGGGCTTCCAGCCTTCATTTTTGAAGCCGAACATCGTCCCTGAACCGTGCACCCCCACGACGTCAAGACCCAGGGCTTGCCGCAACTCCTCGTCGATCTCCCCGAGCATCTGATAGGGCTCGATGACCTTGACCCGAAAATCCGGCTGTCCGAGCACGGCCTGGCGAAGGCGATGAACGGCACCCGCCCCCATCCCGGTCTGGAACCCTGCTCCGAAATCCACGCACAAGCGGTCGGGCGCATGATGGTTCAGGGTGGCGGCCAGCCGTTCGCGCGAGGTCATGAGTGAATGTGCTCTTCTGCGACTGACAAATACCCCATCGTTTGTCAGGGCGAATGTGTCGCGATTACAGTCGGGCTGCCAGCCGTGCGGGATTCTGAATGGACAGATCCGGAGATTCTTGGCCGCGGAAGGCCGGATCAAGGCCGGTCAGGTAAACCCAAGAACTCCACACGCTCCAGCGGGGGATTCAAGGCTGGCGGGTAGCGCGGGGTGACTGGGAAAGGTGGCGCGAACGGAGGCCTCACCTGCTCACTACCCGCCACTACTGGATCACTCCGCGCGCAGGGCAATCATGGGATCAACCCGGGTCGCGCGGCGGGCGGGGACAATCGTGGCGATGAAGGCGACCACCGTCAGCAAAAGTGCGACCGATCCGTAGGTAAGCGGGTCATGCGGGCTGATGTGGAAGAGCTGATTCTGGATGCCCTCGCGGAAAAGCACGCCGATCATCGCGGTCAGGCCTAGACCGGCCACCAGGCCGACGACGAGCTGGACCGCCCCCTGCTGAAGCACCATTTGGAGAATGCAATTGTGGTCGGCCCCCAAAGCCATGCGGATGCCAAACTCCTGGGTGCGCTGGTTCACCGAAAAGGACATCACGCCATAAAGGCCGATCGACGCCATCACCACGGCCACGCCGCCGAAGATAGAAAACAAGGCGGCAATGATGCGATTCTGGGCAAGAAAAGTATCCTGGTTATCCTTGGGGGTGCCGACGAAATAAAGGGGCAGGTTGGGGTCGACCTTGTTGACCACGCGCTGCAAGGCGGGCGCCACCGATCCCGCGGCGACCTGGCCGCGCGGCCGTACGATGACGGTCGCGAACTGCTGGGAAATTGGCCCCGGCTGCGCAGGTCCCAAGACGGAGGCGAAATAGGGCACGTAAAAGCCGGTGTCATCCACATTGGGAATATTGAAGGGCGCCTGCATCCGGAGGTTGGAGACGACGCCCACGATGATGCGCCATGGCCCGAAAAGCTGGCCGTTGTTGCCGACGGTGCGAAAACGCCGGCCGAGCGCGCTGGTATTGCCGAAGTGTTTTTTCGCAAACGGGGCGTTGACGACCGCGACGGGCAGCTTCGCATCGGTGTCGTCGAGGGCGAAATCGCGGCCTTCGAGAATCCTCGCGCCAAGCGTGGCGAAGTAGCCGTCGGTGACCTGTTCGAAATTCGCGTTGGGGCGGTCGCTGTCCATCGGGTATTTCTGGCCTTCGATTTCGATGGCGGTGAAACCGGAGAACGTCATCCGGAAGCGGTTGGTCAGCGCGGCAGACTCAAACCCCGGATCGCCGCGCAGCTCCCGGACGAGGCGGTCAAAGAAGAGCTTGCGGGCCTCGGGAGTCGGGTAATCACCGTCCATGAGGCCCATGCGGGCAGCCAGCAACGCGGTCGTGTCATAGCCGTAATCGACGCGCTGCTGCCGGACGATGGACTGGAGTTGCAGCAATGAACCGACCAGGAGGAGGGAGGTGACGAGAATCTGCAGGACGACCAGGCCGCGGGTGATGAGCCCGATGGCGCGACTCGTATTGCCGCGCCCCGATTCCTTGAGCGCTTCGATCGCGTCGGTCCGGGACGCCAGCCAGGCCGGCACGAAGCCGGAGGCAAGGGCGGCGAAGACGGTCGCACCCACGACAAATGCCAGCACCGGGGTGTCGATAGTGAACGTGATATAGGAAGGAATTGGGTTGGCCTGGTTATGGGTCGCGGCCTGAAGGTAGTCGGCGGCATAGACCGCGAGGCCAACGCCGCAGGCGGCGCCGATGGCGGCCAGAAGCAGACTTTCGGTGAGCATCTGCCGGATCAGGCGGATGCGGGTGGCCCCGAGCGCCGAGCGAACTGCGAGTTCCTTGGCGCGCAGGGTGGCGCGGGCGAACTGCATGTTCATCACATTCACGCAGGCGATCAGCAGGAGGCCGACGCAGAAAGCCAGCATAGTCAGCAGCAGCCCCCGGATCGCAACGGGCGTGAAGCTTTTGATGAGCGGCTCAACCAGGGCGTGGTCGAATTTTTTATTGGTGTCGGGGAACGCCGCGGCTAGGCGCTTGGCGATGGCGTTGAACTCGGCGTTGGCCTGGTCGACGGACACACCCTGCTTGGTGAGGCCGAGGACGGCGATCTGGTTGGCAGGCCCGGCGAGGTCATTGCGCGGCCGCGGGGGGAACTCGCTGTAGAGCGGCAGCCAGAGCTGTTCATTGACTGGAAAGGCAAAGCCCGGCGCCATCACCCCCACGACGGTGGCGAGTTTGCCGTTGATGCGAACGCTCTTGCCGATCACATCGCGGGAAGCGCCGAAATCCCGCTGCCAGAGCTCGTGGCTGATGATCGCCACCTTCTCGGCGCCGGGCTGGTTGTCAGCGGCGGTAAAATCGCGGCCGATGATGGGACTCACCCCGAGAATGCGCAGGAATTCGTTGGTGACGTAGGCGCCGGTATAGCGCTTGGGGTTGCCGTCAATGGTTACATTGACGGTGGAGCCGTTGATGTAGCCAGCCAGCAACTCGAAGGACTGCTGCTGGGCCCGGATGTCCTCGTAGTCGAGCGTGAAGATCTGGCTGCCAAATCCGTTGACGTTGGCATTGTTCTGCGTGAGGTCGATAATCTGAACGCCCATCAGCCGGTCGGCCGTCGGGAACGAAAACCCCCGCAGCATCACGCCATTGACCACGCTAAACATGGTGGCCACACCGCAGATGCCGAGTGCAAGGACCGTGATAGCGAGGAGACAGAAGCCCTTTTCCTTAAAGAGGACGCGGGCGCCAACGCGAAGGTCTTGGCTGAAGGTTTCGAGGATCATGGTGAAGTGTGGTTCTGACTACCTGAACGGAAGCCGGGCGATCCCGCTGGCGCTGGCGTGATCGCGTAAAGAACCAGGATCAGCATTGGCGCACGGGGCAGACGTGATGGACTTGATGCGAGGGTTTCGAGACAGCGGACAAAAGGAATAAGGGAAGAGAGCGAAGCAGGCACGCTAATGCATGAATTGTGCCACGCTTATATGAATTTTGCGAATTAGCCTGTTCGATAACGACTTAAGTGAATAATTGGGACCTGTGATTAGGGTCAGAGCCCAACTTTGGCACAGCGATTTCCCAGATACGGGACGCCCTGGCACCGCCACAGAGGTCAAACCTTTTCGCCTCCCTGGACGTAAAGCCGGGAGATCTCGCGAGTTGCCGTGGAACGAAGCGGGAGCAAAGTGACATTGGCCGAGTCCAGAATGCTGGAACTGAAGCAAGAACCCGGCGCACTGCCAAAAGTTACGGGATTCTGGCAGAAATCAATATGGAACTGGCGGGAGTCATTTCCACCCCAGACGCCTATCACCGAATCGTCCTGAATGGAGTGGCTGAGTCCTACTCGGTGCGCAAGGCCTCGATCGGATCCACCTGCGTGGCTTTCCTCGCCGGCAGCCAGCAGGCAAGCAGCGCGACGGAGAGAAGAACCAATGAAACGACCAGGAAAACGATGGGGTCGGTCGCCTTCACGTTGTAGAGCAGGCTCGCGATGAGACGGCCGGCTCCGAAACCCGCCAGGGCGCCGATGAGCAGCCCGATCAGCACGAGCCGCAGGCCGTCGCGGAGGACGAGCGTGACCACCTGGCCGGTGCCCGCGCCGAGCGCAATGCGGATGCCCATTTCCCGTGTGCGCTGCGCCACCGAGTAGGCCATGACCCCGTAGATGCCAATGCAGGCGAGGAACAGGGCAGTGACGGCAAAGATCGCGAGCAGGGTCAGGACGACCCGGCGCGTCTGCAGCGAATTCTCGACCGATTGCTCGAGCGTGCGGAGGTTGGCGATCGGCTGTTCGGGATCGACCGCGTGAATCGCGCGCCGGACATCGGCTACCAAAGTCAGCGGAGGCACGCGCGTGCGCACGAGGATGGTGCTGTACCAGGGGAAGTAGACCTGCGGGTAATACACCTGCGGGAACGGATCGACATCGAGCTGGAATTGCCGGACGTTGCCGACGACTCCGATAATCTCCCAGGCCGCATCCTTGAAATGCAGCAGGCGCCCGATCGGGTCTTCCTTCTCGAACAGCCGCCGCGCCAGCACTTCATTGATGATCATTGTCTTGGGCGCTGTTTCGCTGTTGTCCGCCTCGGTGAAGAACCGGCCGCGCAGCAGCGGGATTCCGGTGGCCTGGAAAAAATCCCCCGCGGCGGAATCGAAGCCGGTCTGGAGATCGTTCCGGGTCTCGGGGCGGTCCTCGCGACTGATCAGATCGCCGTAGCCGACAATGCCGTTCATGGGCGCGGACGACGCCCAGCCCGCGCTGGCCACGCCCGGGATCTGCTCGATGTGTTGCAGAATGTCGCGCATGAACCGCACGCGGTGTCCCGCGGTGGGGGCTTTGGTGTTCGGCTGTGAGAGGTCGAAGACCAGCACACTCTGGGGATTGAACCCGGGATCCGCCGCAATCGCCTTGGCGAAACTCCGCAGGAGCAGTCCGGCGGCCACGAGCAACACGACCGTCAGGGCGGTCTCGGCGACGATCAGCAGCGATTGCAGGCGGCGGCGCGCGCCAAAGGTCGATCCGCGCGTGCCTTCCTTCAGGTGGTGGTTCAAGTCCGGCCGGGCCACGCTCAACGACGGGAAGAGGCCGAAAAGCAGTCCAGTGGCACTGGTGGCGGCGAGGGCAAAGAGGAGCACGCGGCCATCAATGCCGATGGGCACTCCGGGGACCGCTTGGACGCCGGCAAAGGCGACGATAGGATCGATGGCATACCAGCCGAATAGCACCCCAAGCGCGCCGCCGGCCAGCGCCAGCAACATGCTCTCGGTGAGCAGCTGCCGCACGATGCGCCCGGGAGTCGCGCCCAGGGCAACGCGCACGGCGATCTCCCCCTGGCGTGACGACGCCTTGGTCAGCAGGAGATTGGCGACGTTGGCGCAGGCGATCAGCAGGACGGCGCCCACCGCGGCCAGCAGGGGAAGCACGTACTGGCGCGAACCGCCAAAGGTCGCCTCCTGCAGCGTCTGCAGCCCCACCGTCCACTTCTCCTTGAATTTCGGATACAAGGAGTTGAGCCCCGCCTTCGCGGCGGCCAGTTCCACCTCGGCCTGCTGCATAGTCGCGCCGGGCTTGAGCCGGCCGATCACGAAGCAGACATAGTTGTAGTCGCGCGACTGCTTGTACGCCTCGGCGCGGACGGTGGCCGGCGTCAGGAAACTGACATTGCTGGCGAGCAGCGCGTGCGGCGGGAGGACGCCGATCACGGTGAGGCTCTCGCTGTCGAGGGCGATGGTGCGGCCGAGCACGGCGGGATCGCCCTGAAAACGCGATTGCCACAACTCGTAGGCGATGACGACGACATGGCGGTCTCCACCCGGGGCATCGTCCTGCGGGGAGAAGCCGCGACCCAGGACCGGGTTGATGCGCAACACCCGCAGATAGTCGGCGGAAACCTCCAAACCGCTGAGGCGAACCGGTTCGCCGCCGCCGGTGAGGTTCTTGTCGGCTTGATGCGCTGCCGCGATGGATTCGAGCTGCGTCGTGTGATCCTGCCAGTCCATGAACACACCGCCGCAGGTGATCGCGAACCCCCCGGTATTCGGCACCTCCCAAACCTGAACGATCCGTTCGGGTTCCGGGTAGGGCAGCGGCCGGAGCAACAGGGCGTCGACGATGCTGAAGATCGCCGTGTTGGCCCCGATGCCGAGCGCCAAGGTCAGGGCGGCGATCATCATGATCCCGGGGGATTTTGCCAGCTGCCGAAGAGCGAATCGGATGTCTTGCATGAAAGTGAAAGTGAGAGTGAGCGGGCAAGGGGTGAGTCGGTGCCTTGGGCGCGAGTGAGGGTGGGAGGGAAAAAGCGTGTTCAGGAGTCTGGAGGCGGCACTTTCACCTTCACTTTCACTCGGAACGCAACGCCGTCATGGGATCGACCTTGGTGGCACAGTGGGCCGGCAGCCAGCAGGCGAGCATGGTCACGAATCCAAGCATCACCGGCACTCCGAGGAACGTGACCAGATCGAACGGACTGACGCCGTAGAGGAAAGTGGCCAGCAGGCGGGTCGCGGCCAGGGCCAGGGCCAGCCCGGTGAGGATCCCGGCGGACGCCAACACCAGGCCCTCCTTCAAAACTAAGCGCAAAACATCGGGCGTGGCGGCGCCCAGCGCCATGCGCACACCAAATTCCTGCGTGCGTTGGCTGACGACGTAGGCCATCACGCCGTAGACCCCCATGGCCGCCAGCGCCAGCGCGACGACGCCCAACCAGGACAGCAACCGCGAGGCGAGGACGGGAGCCACAAAGGCGGCCTTGATAAATTCGGTCATGGGCAGCGTCGCCCAGATCTCGACGCGCGGATCGAGCTGGTGGATTTCCTTTTGCAGCGCACCGGCGAGCATGACCGGATCGCTGACGGTGCGGACGCAGATGCCGAGATTGAGATCCCAGATCCCCTGGCGGTATGGCAGGTAGAAGAACGGCCTCGGCGGTTCGTTCAGCGATCGGTACTTCCCGGACCGCGCAATCCCCACCACGGTCACGACCCGGCCGTCCTCTCGGAACTTGCGGCCAACGGCGTCCTGGCCCGGCCAGAACCGCCTGGCCATGGTCTCGTTGATGATGGCGGCGAGCGGGGCCTTTTCATCATCCTGGTCGGTGAAATCGCGGCCCGCAACCAGCGGGATCTTCATCACGGCAAAATAGTGCGGCGACACGATGCTGTTCGGAAACGTGGTGTCCTCCCCCGGCTTGCGCTCATAGCCGTCCACGTCGACGCTGGACAGCCCGCCGCCCTCGAAGCCGAGCGGAAACCAGTTGCACAGGGCGACCGCTTCCACGCCCGGCAGCAATGCGAGACGCTCCTCGAGGCGGTGGTAAAAGACCTTCGCCGTAGCCTCGGTATAGCCGTTCATGCCGATGCGAAGTCCGGCCAGCAGCAAGTGGTCCGGCGAGAAGCCGATGTCGGCCTGGCGCGCCCGGTGGACGCTCTTGATGCAGAGGCCGGCGCCAACCAACAGCACAAGCGAAAGTGCGACCTCCGCGATTACGAGCAGGCTGCGCAGCCGGTGGTGGGCGGCGGCCGAACCCGATCCGCGGCCGCCTTCCTTGAGATTCGCGTTGAGGTCTGGCCGAGTGGTCTGCAGCGCGGGCACCAACCCGAAGACGATGCCGGTCACCAGCGTGAGCCCGAGCGTGAAAACCAGGGTGGGAGCGTCCACCCGGCAGGCGAGGCTGATGGGCAGATAGGTGTGCGGCGCCCAGGCCATCAGCAGGTCGACCGCCCAGTAGGCGATCAGCGCTCCGAGGATTCCGCCCAGGAAGGAGAGGAGCAGGCTTTCGGTCAGCAGTTGTCGGACCAGGCGACCCCGGCTCGCGCCCATTGCCAGGCGGATGGCGATCTCCTTCTGCCGGCCGGTGGCCCGGGCGAGCAGGAGGTTCGCCACGTTCGCCGCCACGATCAGGAGCACGCCGACGCTGACCGCCAGCAGGATGGTCAGCACGGTGCCGAAGATGGGTTGAGTGCCATACGGAGCCTTGGTGAATGGCAGGACCCTCAGCCGGATCAGGTGGTTGGAGTCCGGATAGGTCTTCTCCAAGCGGGCGCCGAAGGCATCGACGACGGCCTGGGCTTGGGTAAGATCCACGCCGGGCTGTAGCCGGGCCTGCGTGTGAAGCCAGCGGGCCCAGCGGTTGTCCAGCGAGCCGAAATTCGCGACCTCCTTGTGCATCGAAACCGGCGCCCAGAAATCGCAGCTCAGTCCGCCCATCGTGCCCTTGAAGGCGGCCGGCACGACCCCCACGACGGTGAAGCTGTGGCGATTGAGCTCCACGGTCCGCCCAATGACCGACGGATCGCCGTTGAACCGGCGCCGCCAGAAGGTCTCCCTCAAGACCAGCACGGGATTGCCGCCGGGCTTCTGGTCCTCGTCCGGCAGAAAGGTGCGCCCGAGAATCGGCTGGACGCCCAGGACCTGGAAGAAGTTAGCGGTGGTGACCTGGCCATAGATCCACTCGGAATTCTCGTCCACCGTCAGGCAGGCGGGCGTGATTTGGGAGGCGATGATGCCCGCAAACACCTCGTGCAGCTCCCGGTAATCCTTGAGGTCGGGCAGGGAGACCGTGTCCCACATCTGTCGGTCGTGCACAGTCGCAAGCACGACGATCTGCTCCGCGTGGGCGGCCCCGGGCAGCGGGTGCAGTATGATGCCCTGGATCCAGCAGAAGACCGTGGTGGTCGCGCCGATTCCCAAGGCGAGCGACAGCGCGGCGACGGCGGTGAAGCCCGGCGACTTGATGAGCTGCCTGAGAGCGAAGCGGAGATCGTGCATGGGGAAAAGTGGCAAGTGGTAAGTGACAAGTGGCAAGTGCCGGGAATACGGAAATCGATGGGGGTGGACGCGGACGGCGATTTCTTGATACTTGGAACTTGGTACTTGGAACTTGAGACTGCGCGAAGCTACTCCGCGCGCAGCGCTGTCATCGGATCGGCCTTGGTGGCGCGGTGCGCCGGCAGGTAGCAGGCGAGCAGGGCGATCAGCATGAGCAGGAGCGGAACGCCGAGGAAGGTGAGCGGATCGAATGGACTCACTCCATAAAGAAACACGGCCAACAACCGCGTGGCAGCCAGCGATAACGCCAGACCAACCGCCAAGCCGGCCGCGACCATGAGCACGCCCCGGCCGAGGACAAGGCGCAGGACGTCGCGGGGGCTGGCGCCGAGGGCCATCCGCAATCCGAACTCCTGCGTGCGCTGGCTGACCGCATAGGCCATCACCGCGTACACACCCATGGCGGAAAGAACGAGCGCAATGAGCCCAAGCAAAACCAGGACGCTCGAAGCCATGCGCTGCGGGAACAATACCATCCCGGAATGCGCGGCCAGCGGCGTTGTATCCAGCAGCTCGACGCGGGGATCAAGGTCGCGCACGGTCTGCCGCAGCGTGTTCGCGAAGCCTGCCGGATCGCCCGTCGTGCGAACGCAGAGACCCAGATCCAGATCCGGCACGCCCTGCTGATACGGCAGGTAGAAGAAACACCAGGCACCCTCGCTCAGGCGGTTGTATTTTCCCTGCCTAGCCAAGCCGATGACCGTCCGCCAGGTGCCCCCGGTCTTGAACCGGCGGCCGATTGGATCCAGACCGGGCCAGAACCGGTGGGCGAACGCCTCATTGACGATGGCGACCGGTGCCGCCTTGGCGTCGTCCTGATCCGCGAAATCGCGCCCGGCCAGCAGGGGAATGCGCATCGCGGCAAAATAGCGCGGGGAGACGATGGCAAATTCGTAGGTGGTGTCTTCGCCTTCCGGGGCTTGATAGCCTTCGACCGTCGCATCCCAGCCCTTGCAGCCGGCCAGGCCCAGGGGGAACCAACTGGCCAGCGCGGCTTCCTCGACGCCGGGCAATGCGGCGAGCCGCTGCCGCGCCTGCCGATAGAATGCCTTGCCCGTTTCCTGGTCGTAACCGTTCATGCCGATCTGGAGTCCGGCGATCAGCACGTGGTCGGCGCTGAAGCCGGTGTCGATCTGCCGCGCCTGCCGCAGTCCCTTGATGCAAAGTCCGGCGCCGATCAGCAGCACCATGGCGACCGCCACTTCCGCCACGACGAGGCTGCTGCGCAGGCGGTGGTGCGTCGCCCCGCCCTGGGTCGAGCGACCGCCTTCCTTCAAAACCGCATAAAGGTCGGGTCGCGAGGCCTGAAGGGCCGGGAAGACCCCGAACGCCACGCCGGTGGCCAGCGTAAGCAGCAGTGCGAACCCCAACGTCGTCGCACTCAGCGAGAACTCCAGGTGGCTCCGGGCGGCCAGCCAGGCCGGCAGGAACAGCGGCAGTGAGTCCACCGCCCAGCTGGCGAACAGCACGCCAACGACGCCGCCGAGGAGCGCGAGGAGGACGCTCTCCGTCAGAAGCTGCCGGATCAGCCGTGCGCGGCTGGCGCCGGCCGCCAACCGGATCGCGATCTCCTTCTGGCGGCTGACCGCACGGGCGAGCAGCAGATTGGCGACGTTCGCGGCGACGATCAGTTGCACCCCCAGGCTGACAGCCAGCAGCAGCGCGAGGGTGGGGCCCATGATTGGTGCCGCACTCCAGGGACACTGGGAGAGCGGGACCACGCGATGATGGGTGCCCGTGTTGGTCTTCGGATAGGCCCGGGTAAACTGCGTGTCGAGCAGGGCCACCGCCGCCTGCGCTTGCTTGATGCTCACTCCCGGCTGCAGGCGCGCGAGGTTGTGCCAGCCGCGGGCGTTGCGCGCGGTCAGAAAATAGGCGCCCTGGTTGCGGACCTCCCAGATCATGGACGAGGGCGCCCAGACATCGAAGATCATCGGGGACATCGAACCGTGAAACGACGCCGACACCACGCCGACGATCGTGAAGCTGTGGCGGTTCAGATCGACGACCCGGCCGAGGATGGAGGGATCGCCGCCAAAGCGCCGCCGCCAGAGGTTCTCACCAATGACAAGCACGGGATTTCCCCCCGGCTTCAGGTCCTCGTCCGGCAGGAAGGTGCGGCCGAGGACCGGCTTGACTCCGAGCAGTTCAAAAAAGTTCGCGGAAACGATCTGGGCCTGAATCCATTCCGGCTGATTGTCGACCGTGAGGCAGGCGGCTGTGGGCATCGACGCCTCGGTGCCGGCGAAGACCTCACGATGTTCGCCGAAGTCCCGCAGATCGGGAATGGACGCGCACCCGCCGCCATAGTTGGAGACGAGGACGACCATCTCCTGCTGTCGGGCCACGCCTGGCAGGGGATGCAGCACGAGGCTACCGAGCCAGCAGAGCACCGTGGTGGTGGCTCCGATCCCCAGGGCGAGGGAGAGCACCACGACGGCGGTGAAGCCGGGGGACTTGAAGAGCTGCCGGAAGGCATAGCGAAGGTCCTGCATGGGGGTTGTAAGCTTACTTATCCGCCAGCGTCACATGGTACCGCTCCAGCGTGGTGCCGATTTGCTGGTCGTAGAGCGCGACGGCGCTGCGTTGGTCGGCGAGGGCCTGGTAATAGCTGGTTTCCGCCTGGGCGAGCTGGTCCTGGTATTGGAGAACAACGAACGTGCTGGTGCCCGCGCCCGCCCGGAGCTTTTTCAGTTCAGCGTCGAGTGTCTGCTGGGCGAGCTTGAGCGCGGCGCGCGCGGCTTCGACACTCTTGCGGGTGGTCTCGACCTGGCCGGCCGCCTCGGTGACACTCAAGGCAATGGATGCCTTGAGGAATTCGAGGTTTTCTTCGTCGTGCCGCAAACGGAGCCGGGCGGCCCGCGCATTGCCCCGGCCCTGGGCGAACGTCAGGGGAATGCTGACCACTACGCCGGCGGAATAAGCCCGGTGGTCTCCGTCGGACACCTGGGAACGGCTGTTCGCAAAGGACTGGTCGAGCCCCGAATAGCCATAGCTGCCGACGAAATCCACCTGCGGCAGCAGCTGATTGCGGGCGTGGGCGGAGTTGTAGCGACTCTTGTCGACCCCGAATCTCGCCTGCTGAAAATCCGGCCGGAGTTCGTAGCTTTTCTTCAAATCTTCAGCGACATTCAGCGTCAATTCCTGTGGCGGCGGCGAATCGATGGCGAGCAAGGGTCCCTCATTGGAAAAAGCCTTCTCGCCGAACAGCAGGCGGAGTTGGTTGTCGGCGTTCCGCACGCCCTGAATGGCGAAGATGATCCCCTGTTCGCGAAAGGCGGCCCGGGCCCGCGCCGAAATGACGTCGTTCTCCGACATGCTGCCGACCTTGAAGCGCTTCTCGTTTTCGGCGACCAGGGCGGCGGCGAGATCCCGCGAGCGTTGCGCCGTCCGTAAGGAAGCATCCGCGGCGGCGAGATTGCTGTACGCCACCACCACGTTGGTGATCGTGTCGATCGCCGTCTGGCGATACTGCCATTCGGAGATGGTGCGACTGGCCTTGGCCACCCGAAGGCCGAGATTGGCCAAACTGCCGGAAAAGCCGAAGCCGCGCAGCAGCGGTTGGG
>PMBT01000097.1:8958-17518 GCA_003153035.1 Opitutia bacterium | reverse complement strand
CTCTACCGCTGAGCTACTGGGCAGTGTCCAAAAGAGGGTCTAGAAGAAAATCCGGTCTGACAATGTCAATCCCGTTATGCCGCGGGATCCCCTTCGGTTCACGGCACTGGCGTTTCCAAGATGCATCGTCACCGCCGGCGCGGGCGCATCTCCGATTTGCTGATTGCCCGCGGTGGCATGGGCCTCTGGCAATGTCTGGGGTCCTTCCGAACCAGGGGTCGGCCTCCTTCGCCCGGCCTACGGAGCCCAGGGGAGACCCGTGCCACATTTGAGCAGCATCGCAATCGACGGTCAATCGGGAGGCGCGGCCCGCGCCGCGCTCCGGGATTGTCTTTTCCGACGCACTGCGCGAGGTATTCCTCCCCACCCTTCCTGCCATGCTCAAAACCGGCATTTTGAATCCCGCCGTGCTCAGCCTGCTGGCACGCGTGCGCCACACCAACACGCTGGTGATCGCCGATCGCGGCTTTCCGTTCTGGCCTCACATCGAAACCGTCGATCTGTCGCTCGTCGACGACATCCCCACCGTTCTCCAGGTGCTCGACGCCATCCGCCCCGATTTTGTCATCGGCCGGGTCTATGCGGCGGAGGAATTCAAACAGCAAAATGACAAGACCCGCCAGCGCGCGTTGTCGGCGCGGCTGGCCGACATCCCGCTGGTCTTCGAGCCGCATCTTGAATTCAAGAAGCGGGTGCCCCACGCCATCGGTCTGATCCGCACCGGCGATACCATCCAGTACGCCAATCTCATCATCGAGTCGGCGTGACCCGCCGAGGGTTTTACCACCGAGCATCGAGGCACCGAGGGAGCCGATCTGAGTGATGCACCGCAGCTGCGCGCGCTGCACCGGGACGAATCCGACGGCAGTTGCGCCACAAAAAAGCGCATAGATCTCAGGGAAACTCTCTTTGAGTTCCTTGCCTGCGAGCCATGGGTTCGGCGACGGCTGGTACTGCTTCGCGGCAACTCCGGTGATTGTTTCTGCCGAAGATTTGGTCTGGGTGCGCTCGGCGCCTTCCTGGTTCAACCATAACCTGCCTAACCCACTAGAATCCCGCGTTCACAGTTGCCACGGACGCGGTGCCACATACCTTTCCCGGTGGAAAACAACTCCGCCCCATGTGTCTAGCTGTCCCTGGAAAAATCCTTGAAATCGCCGGCGATGACGCCTACCTCCGCTCCGGCCGCGTCAGCTTCGGCGGCATCATCAAGCAGGTGAGCCTGGCCTGCGTGCCAGAAGCCCGGGTGGGGGATTATGTGCTCGTGCACGTGGGCATGGCGCTGAGCGTCGTCGACGAGCAGGAGGCGGCGGAGGTGTTCACCTATCTCAAACAGATGGGCGAACTCGAGGAACTGGCGGCGCCGCCAGCGGCCGCGCCCCCATGAAGTTCGTTGACGAATATCGCGACGCGGCGCCGGTGCGAACGCTCGCCGCGGCCATCGCCCGCCAGGTCACGCGCCCGTGGACCATCATGGAGATCTGCGGAGGGCAGACACATAGCATCGTCAAGTTCGGTCTCGACGAATTGCTGCCGCCCGCGATCACGCTCGTGCACGGCCCGGGCTGCCCGGTCTGCGTGACGCCGGTTGAGTTGATCGACGCGGCGGTGGCGCTGGCGGCACGCCCCGGCGTCACGGTCTGTTCCTTTGGCGACATGCTGCGCGTACCCGGCACGGGCGCCGACCTGCTGACCGCCCGCGCGCGCGGTGGCGACGTCCGGATGGTCTACTCGCCGCTGGACGCCGTGACTTTCGCCGCGCAGAACCCGGGCCGCGAAGTGGTGTTCTTCGCCGTCGGCTTTGAGACCACCGCCCCGGCCAACGCGATGGCGGCGGTGCAGGCCCGGCGGCTCGGCCTGCGCAATTTCTCCCTGCTGGTTTCGCACGTGCTGGTGCCGCCGGCCATCGAGGCCATCCTGTCCNNGAGCCTGGTGCAGGGCTTCCTCGCCGCCGGGCATGTCTGCACCGTCATGGGCACGGCTGAATACGCCCCGCTGGCGGCGCGCTTCCGCGTGCCGATCGTGGTGACCGGTTTCGAGCCCGTGGACATTCTCCAGGGGGTGCTGGCCTGCGTCGGGCAACTTGAATCCGGCCGGGCCGAGGTGGAAAACGCCTACGCCCGCGCCGTTCGGCCGGAGGGAAATGCGCACGCCCGCCGCGTGATGCAGGAGGTCTTCATGGTCGTCGATCGCAATTGGCGCGGAATCGGCCGCATCCCCGCCAGCGGCTTCGGCCTCCGGCCCGAATTTGCCGGGTTTGACGCGGCCCGGCGCTTCGGTGTGCCTGCCGACGCGCCGCCCGAGATCACCGAGTGCATCAGCGGCCTGATCATGCGCGGCGTCAAGAAGCCGCAGGAATGCCCGGCGTTCGGCGTCCGGTGCACGCCGGAGCGCCCGCTGGGCGCGCCCATGGTCTCGAGCGAGGGCGCGTGCGCCGCGTATTACCGCTACCGGCGGCGAACCGTGGACGCGGGCACCGGCGCGGCCGTCGGGTAGAGCGGCCGGCCGGCGGCTCAGCCGCATCGGATCTTGTCGCGGAATTCTTCCCCGTCGTCACGGCTGCGGCGCGTTAAGGATAACGCGCCCTACCCCTGCTGCATGGACCCGCCCTCAGCAGATCCGCGGGAGCTGCTCGCCGCTGAGCCGGTCGAGGATGCGCTCGACGCCCACAACGCTGCGCAACGTGACCTCGCCCGCGGGCGCCGCCCGCACCCCGCCGATCCGCGCCGCCCCGCTCTCGGGGGCGAACCGCTGCAGGATGGCGAGAGTGAGCGCTGCCTGCGCCGCCGGCACGAAGGCAACCATCCGTCCCTCGTTGGCCACGTAAAATGGATCGAGCCCCAGCATCTCGCAGGCGCCGCGCACGGGTTCGCTGACCGGCACGGCCGACTCATCGAGCGCCACCGCCAGCCGGGCCGTCTCGGCGATCTCAATCACCGCGGTGGCCAGCCCGCCGCGCGTGAGATCGCGCAGGCAGTGCACGTCGACGCCCGCCGCGAAGAGCGCCTCTACCGCCGGCCAGAGGGGGGCGCAGTCGCTTTCGATCGTCGATTCGAAGGCCACGCCCTCACGCTGCGCCATGATCGCCATGCCGTGGCGGCCGATGTCGCCGCTGAGCACCACCACATCGCCGGCCCGCACCGCGGCCGGCTCGATGGTGAGCGCATGTTCAATCGTGCCCATGCCGGCCGTGTTCACGTAGAGGCCGTCGCCCTTTCCCCGCTCCACGACCTTGGTGTCGCCCGTGACAATCGTCACACCCGCCGCGCGGGCCGCCTCGCCCATCGAGCGGACGACGCGCTCGAGCGTTTCCAGCGGCAGCCCTTCCTCGAGGATGAAGGCGGCGCTGAGCCAGCGCGGCCGCGCGCCGCACATGGCGAGGTCGTTGACCGTGCCGTAGACGGCGAGCCGGCCGATGTCGCCCCCCGGGAAAAAAAGCGGACTGACCACATGGGAATCGGTGGTGAATGCGAGCCGGGCCCCCTTCGGCGCGGCCAGCAATGCGCCATCATGGCGTGCGGCGAGGGCCGGGTTCGCAAAGGCCGGCTCGAAGATCCGCTCGATCAGCTGCTGGGTCAGCCGGCCGCCGCCGCCGTGCGCCAGCTGGACCTCCGTGTGACCCGTCATCGGGGACGGACAGTTGAAGTTCGCGGGGTTGGGAGCGGTGGCGGCCACAACCCAAATCTAGCCAGTGCGGAGGCGCTGACAAGCCGGCAGCGACTTTCGGCGTCGGTCGGCTGCGGGAATGTTCCCGGTGATTGACCTTCCGGCGGCCGCGGACAAATGTGGGGCCCAATGCTAAGCCTGTCCCAGACCACCGGGTATGCAATTGAGGCGATGTCCCATCTGAGCGGACCCGCAGGCAGGCCGGCCACCCTCCGCAGTATCGCGTCACGAGCGCGGGTGCCCTATGCTTACCTTGCCAAACGCATGCCCGAACTGGTGGCGGCGGGACTGGTGCGGAGCCTGCGGGGTAAATGCGGCGGCGTGCTGCTGGCCCGACCGCCGGAAACTATCACGCTGCTCGAGATCAGCGAGGCGGTCGAGGCGCGCCAGTGGCTCGGCCGGTGCTTGCTCGGGCTGACCGCCTGCTCGGATGAACGCGCCTGCCCCGCCCACGCCTTCTGGAAGAATACCCGGCAGCAAATCGAGTTTGTCCTGCGGACCACGACGCTCGCCGACGTGATCGCCCATGAGGATACCCTGCAGCAACTCCACGGGTGACGGGACGCCGTGCCGCGCGGACGAAACCGGAAGTCTGCCCGCCCACCGATACAGATTCAGGCAGGATAGGCGGCGCGCTGCCGGCCAGCAGGGCGCCCCACCTCAACGGCATGGTCCCGCATCGGTAGTCCGCGCGAATCCCGCCATTCCGGGGTGGTGCGTTTGACGGCGCGGCGGCCTTGAGCATATTCTCGCTATGAGAATCCCGGCACTGCTCCTTACCTTTTTCACGATCATGCTCACCGCCCACGCCAGCCTCGTCACCAAACCCGTGGCCTACGAACAGGGAGGCGTGAAACTGGAGGGTTTCCTCGTCTACGACGACCAGACGACCGCGCTCCGGCCGGGCGTGCTCGTGGTGCCCGAATGGTGGGGACTCAACGATTTCGCCAAGGATCGCGCCCGGCAGCTGGCACAGCTTGGGTACGTGGCGTTTGCGGTTGACATGTATGGCGCGGGGGTCGCCACGACCGATCCGAAAAAGGCCGGCGAGCTGGCGGGCCAGTTCTACGGCAAACCGCTCATGGCAGAGCGCGCGCAGGCCGCGCTTGATCAATTGCTCAAGACCGGTCTGGTGGACGAAAAGAAAGTCGCCGCGATCGGTTTCTGCTTCGGCGGTGCGGTCTGCCAGACGCTCGCCTATAGCGGCGCACCGCTCGTCGGGATCGTCAGTTTTCACGGCAGTCTCGTGCCCGCCTCGCCGGAAGCAGCTGCCAGGAACCACGCCCGTTTCCTGATCTGCCATGGCGCGCTCGATCCGTTCGCCAGCCCGGAAAGCATCGCGGCCTTCAAGAAATCGCTCGATGACGGCAAGTTTGATTACCAGTTCATGAGCTATTCCGGGGCGATCCATGCCTTCACCAATCCCGGGGCTGACGCCATCGCCGCAGCCGCGGGCATGAAGGGTATCGGCTACAACGAACCGGCCGCCCGCCGTTCCTGGCAGCACATGAAACTGTTCTTCGACGAGATCTTCGCGGGGAAGTGAGCGCGACTACCAGGTCCGGCTGATCGGAAAGCGCGAACCAACCGGACTACGGGCTTTCCTGCTTCGATTTGATCCGGTAGAAGAGCGCGAGATCGGTCGCCTGCGGGATGGCGCCCAACTGCCGGAGCATGGTGGTTACCTGGCCGCGATGGTAGGTTGAATGATTGACCACATGCTGAAGCGCCTGCCCCATAGGCAGCACGCGATCCCCGGCGCTCGTGTCCCGGTACTTCACCAACGCGGTCAGCTGGTCGTCGCGAAGGCCCGACAGAAATTCGGCCTGCTCGCGCTCCACCTCGCTCCACCGGACGCGCAGGGCTTCGAACACCGGAAACTCCTCCGCCTTCCACAATGTCGGCGGAGCGTTCCCCCGACATCGGGCCGTCCAGATCCACTCGACCGCCATGATATGGCAGAGCGTGTCCCGGACTGACGGAAAGCTGTTGTGCAGTTCCCGAAGGAATTGCTCCGGCGAGAGCCGGGCCACGCTCTTCAGCACCCGCTGGTTGGCCCAGCGGTTGTACTCGAAGAGCAGCAGAAGGTCAGTCGATGTCATGGCGGCGCGACCCGACCAAACATTCACTCATTCGAGATGCCGTAAAGCGCAATCCCGGATTCGGCGCGAAGGTTCACGTCGATTGGGAATTTCCTGGAAGATGTGACCAAGGCCGTCATTGCGAGGAGCGGAGCGACGAAGCAATCCATCTAGCTGGATCGCCACGTCCGGCTGCGCCGGACTCGCGATGACAATTGTGATTGCAGTGGTCCAAACTCAACAATCCACGAGCGCACGCACGCGGCGGGTCACCTCGGGCAGGGCGGCGGCCACGGGCGCGGAGAGCTCAAGCGTCATTGGCTTCAGCTCGGTGACGGAGACTGTGATGACCTCGATTTCCGGCAAGGGGCCGAGCAGCGTCGCCGCGGAAATCAGGTCGCGCAATCCGACCTCGTGCGCCCCGAGCGCCGGCGGGAAATCCGCGGCGACCCGCGCGCGAAACTGGCTGACCGTGCCGGGCGGCGCGCCGTCGCGGGTGGCGTCGATGAGGATGATCCGCGCATGGCTCCGCAGCAGCTCGAGCAGCTGAAAGCCGCCGGTGCCCCCATCCACCAGGCGAACGTGCGCCGGCCAAGCCTCCGCCTCGAGCGCGCGCAGCGCGTGCACCCCCACCCCCTCGTCCCCGACGAGCAGGTTGCCCACGCCGAGGACGAGCACGTCAGCGGCCATCGCATCTGGTCCGGCCGGCTCGCCAGGATTATTCAATGCGGCGGCGGTTTTGCCGGATTCCGCGGCGGCCGGGGCGAGAGCGGGAACCAGGACCGGCCGTTGCCTTTCAGCATCTCGGGATGCACAAACTTCCAGCCGCCCACCATCGACGACATCACCCCGTGCCCCTCGACGTAGTCGTGGTAGAACACGAGGTAGACGTGGACGATCGTGAACACGATGAAGAACCACATGGCCAGGTAGTGCCATTGACGCAGGCTGAAATCGCCCCCGAAGAGCGGCACCGCCCAGGCAAAGAGCTGTGGAAACCAGGCCTTGCTCATCGAGGCGTACATCGCGAAGCCGCTGACGACCTGAAACAGGAAGACCAGGAACATCGCGAAGTAGGTGAAGGACGCGAGGGCGTTGTGGCCGATGGCCTCGATGGGCCTATTCTTCGCCTGGAGCACGTCGACCTGAAGGACGGACCAAACCTGCCGGAACTGCGCGCGGCGCAGCGGCAGGAAGTTGCGCCAGTCAGAGAACTGGTTGCCGACAAAACCCCAGTAGATTCGGAACGCGAAGTTGAAGAAGAACACGTAGGCCGCGGCGAAGTGAATGAAACGGTTGACGCCAAACCAGTAGCTGAACGACGCCTCGGTCGCGCTCGCCAGCGCCGGCGGATGGGCGATCAGAATGCCGGTGACCGTGAGCACGAGAACACAGAGGGCGTTCAGCCAGTGGTACACGCGCACCGGCAATTCCCAGACGTAGACCCGCTTGAACACGGGCGCCGCCGTAGACAGGACCACCGTGGATGCTTCAGGAGTCATGGTGATTCCTCCTTTCAGACCGCCGGGCTAGTGGAGGCCTCGCCGACCTTGCCGCCCTGGTCGTCGTACAGGTGGACGGCGCAGGCCAGGCACGGATCGAACGAATGCACCGTGCGGAGGATCTCGAGCGGCTTGGTCGGATCGTGCACCGGCGTGCCGATAAGCGAGGCCTCGTACGGCGAGCGCTGGCCCTTGGCGTCGCGCGGCGACGCGTTCCAGGTGCTAGGCACGACGAGCTGGTAGTTCTCGATTTTCTTGTCCTTGATCACGATCCAGTGCGCCAGCGCTCCGCGCGGTGCCTCGGAGGGGCCGACGCCGCGGGCCTCGGCGGGCCAGGTGGACGGCTCCCACTTCTCTTTGGTGAACGTCCGCGAGTCGCCGTTGCGGATGTTGGCGAGCAGCTGGCCGTAGAACTCCATGGCCCAGCGGGCGATCAGGCGCGTCTCGATGCCGCGGGCCGCCGTGCGGCCGAGGGTCGAGAAGAGCACGGTGGCCGGCGCTTTCAGGGCCGCGAGGGTCTCGGTCACCGCCTCCTTGATCTCCTGCTGACCGGCCGCGTAGCCGACCAGCATGCGCGCGAGCGGGCCCACCTCCATGGCATGGCCCTTCCAGCGCGGCGTTTTCAGCCAGGAATATTTGCCGTCGACGTTCAGGTTGTCATACGGCGGCTTCGGGCCGGTGAAGTTGAACTTCGTCTCGCCGTCCCAGGGGTGCAGCGCCTTGTCGTCGCCCCCGCGGTAGGAGTACCACGAGTGGGCGATGGACTCCTGCACGCCCTCCGGCTCACGCGGATCGACGGGGTGCACCTTGCTGAGGTCGCGGTCGAGGACCGCGCCGCGCGGGAACTTGAAGCGCGCCACATCGGCAAAGCCGTTGGTCGGCAGGTCCCCGTAGCAGAGATAATTGGATACACCGCCGCCGATCCCCGTCCAGTCAAGGTAGTACGGCGCCACGGCCAGCAGATCAGGCAGATAGACCTGCTCCACAAACCGGGCCCCCTCCTCGAACAGCCGGCCGACATAGGCGAGGCGCTCCGCGTTGATCGCGTTGGCCTCGTTGATATTGAGGGCGCAGGGCACGCCGCCCACGAGATAGTTCGGATGCGGATTCTTGCCGCCAAAGATCGTGTGAACNNTTGGCGAAGATGCCGAGCTGGCCGCCCTCCACGAACTTGGTCAGGCGCTTCTGCAGATCGTGAAAGTACTCCGGGGAGCTCTTCGGCCAGTGGGAGATGCTCTGGGCGATGCGCGACGTCTCCGCCGGGTCGGCCTTCAACGCGCTGACCACATCCACCCAGTCCAGCGCGTGCAG
>PMBT01000097.1:212-8916 GCA_003153035.1 Opitutia bacterium | reverse complement strand
CGGTGGTGCAGACGCCGCAGACGCGCTCGGTGAAGGCCCAGGCGTCGCGCGGATCGCGGCCCTTGAGGATGATCTCGATGCCGCGGACCATGGTGCCGGCGCTCCAGGCGTCGCTAATCAGTCCGTCCTTGACCTCCGCCTCGATGCGCAGGTGGCCCTCGATGCGGGTGATGGGATCGACAACAATGCGTGTGCTCATGGTTCACTCCTTGGTTGGCTCGTCGGATTCCGCCACGGCGGGCGGCGGCGCGAGGCTGGCCGATTCGCCCGGCTGTTCCCCGATCTCGTGGTGTTTGCGGACGTTGGTGAGAACCGCGTGGGCGGCGGCGCCCGCGATGGTGGCCGCGCCGACCGCGAGGCCGATCTGGTCGGCCGTCGTCTCAATGCCGAAGCCCGGGAAGCTGGCGAGGCGCTGGTAGAAGGGCCCGTTGTCCCAGAAACCCGCCTCGGAGCAGCCGATGCAGCCGTGGCCGGACTGGATGGGATAGCTGACCCCGTTGTTCCAGCGGATGATGCCGCAGGAGTTGTAGGTCGTCGGTCCGCGGCAGCCCATCTTGTAGAGGCAGTAGCCGTGGCGCGCGTTTTCGTCGCCGAAGGATTCCACGAAGAGGCCGGCGTCGTAATAGGGCCGGCGGTAGCAGGTGTCGTGCACCCGCCGCGAGTAGAAGGCCTCGGGGCGCCCAAGTGCATCCAATTGGGGGATACGGTCGAAGGTCAGCAGGTACACCACCACGCCCGCCATCACCTCGGCGATCGGGGGGCAGCCCTGGACGTTGATGATCGGCTTGCCGGTGATGACCTTGTGGATCGGCGTGGCCTGCGTCGGGTTGGGCTTGGCGGCCTGGACGCAGCCGGCGCAGGCGCAGTTGCCCCAGGCGACGACCGCCTTCGCCCCTTCGGCGGCCTCCTGAACGATTTCAAGCGCCGAACGCCCACCAATGCAGCAGTAGGCGCCGTCATCCGCCATGGGCACCGAACCCTCGACCATGAGCAGGTATTCGCCCCGCGATTCCTTCATCGTGCGGTGCATGCATTCCTCCGCCTGGAAGCCGGCGGCCGCCTGCAGCGTCTCGGTGTAATCGAGGGACACTTTGTCAAGCAGGATGTCCGCCACGATCGGATGCGAGGAGCGGATGAAGGACTCGCTGCAGCAGGTGCATTCCTGGAAGTGCAGCCAGACCACGGGCATCCGGCGCTTCGTCTCCAGGGCCTTTACCACATCGGCGACTCCGCTCGACTCAAGGCCGAGGTAGGCCGACATCCACGTGCAGAACTTGATAAAATCACGCCGGCTCACGCCGCGCGCACGGATTTCTTCCCAAATCGTCGGACCACCGGTTCGGGTCGGGGATTCCAACACATTCATGAGGCTCCTTGGCTGATCGCGCCGGACGGTTATAACCGGACGGCGCAAGGGTTTCGGGGATGAGGAATTAGTTTAGTGAACAATGGCCACCGACCAATTTGTCTCAAGACATATAAGACCGCCAGGTCATTGAATTAAGTTTTCTTCTTCCAGACTGACCTGACGGCTCGACTTTCATAGGGGCAAAGCCAACGTTTTACTAATGCATGAACTTGGAATCGCCGAATCCGCCCTGCAAGTGGCGCTGACCCGGGCGACCGCCGCCGGCGCGACGCGGGTGCTGGGCATGGTGATCCGCGTGGGCGCGCTGTCGGGGGTCGATCCGGAGGCATTGCGCTTTGCGTTCACGGCGATCCTGCCCGGCACGCCGGCCGAGGGCGCCACCCTGCAAATTGACTCGGTCGCCGCCGTGGCCTACTGTCCCGACTGCCAGCAGGACTTCGTCCCCGATACCAATCATTTCTTTGAGTGTCCGACTTGCGGCCGGCTGTCCGCCTCCGTCAAACAGGGTCGCGAGCTCGATTTGGTCCGCCTCGAAATCGTCTGACTACCATGCCCCACCAAGACCCCATGCGAGATTCCGTCGGCGCCGCGGCAGGCGGCAGTGTGATCCTTGTCGACGTGCGCACACCGGACGACACCCCGGCCACTCCGCCCGGAGATCCCCTGCCTGGCATGGCCCGGACCGCCGAATTGCAGGTGCGGTTACTGGACCAGAACGACCGCCAGGCCGCGGCCAACCGGGTCCTGCTGCGCGGACGCGGCATCCGCGCGCTCAACCTGGTATCCTCGCCCGGATCGGGCAAAACAACCTTGCTGGAACGCACCCTCGACGCGCTCGCCGGGGAGATTCGCTGCGCTGTGCTTGTCGGCGACCTGGAGACGGACAACGACGCACGGCGGCTCCGGCGCGAGGGTCTGCCGGTCGCGCAGATCACCACGGGAGGAACCTGCCACCTGGATGCGTCCATGGTCGCCCGCGGGATTGCCGCGCTGCCCCTCGAGGACGTGCGGCTGTTGTTTATTGAGAATGTCGGCAACCTAGTCTGTCCAGCGTCATTCGATCTCGGGGAGAACCGCCGGATCACGCTGCTCTCCTGCACCGAGGGCGAGGACAAGCCGCTCAAATATCCGCCGATCTTCACCAGCGCCCATGCGGTCATCCTGAACAAGATCGATGTCGCGGCCGCCCTGGGATTTGACCGCGCGGCCGCATTGGCCAATATTCGGCGCGTCGCGCCGCTGGCCGACGTCTTCGAACTTTCGGCCCGCACCGGCGAGGGTTTCGACCGCTGGCTGGCCTACCTGCGCGGGCTGCTCTGAGCCATGCCGAAGCCAGCCGGGCAAGCCACGCCTCCTCCCGAGGACCGCGTGCTGGAGATTGAGGGAACTGTGCAGGGCGTCGGGTTCCGGCCGTTTGTCGCCCGGCTGGCCGGGCGCCACGGGGTGCGAGGCTGGGTCCGGAATGACGCCCGCGGCGTGACCGTGCGGATCACCGGCCCCGGGGATCTGCTCGACGCCTTTGCGGATGCGCTCCGCGCCGAACTGCCGCCGGCCGCGCGAATCTCCGCGCTGCGCGCCCGACCGGCCGCCGCCGTCCCGGACCTGCCGCCGGCGCCTTCCGCGGGTTTTGTGATTCTTGAAAGCGAGACTGCGTCGGCGGCGCCCACGGCGACGGTCACTCCCGATCTGGCGATGTGTGATGATTGCCGGCGCGAACTGGCTGCTGCCGGCGACCGGCGGCACGCCTATCCCTTCATCAATTGCACGAATTGCGGTCCGCGTTACTCGATCCTTTGCGAGCTGCCCTATGACCGGCCGCGGACCACCATGGCCGGATTTCGGATGTGCCCCGAATGCCGGCGCGAATACGAGGATGCGGCCGACCGGCGCTACCATGCCCAGCCCAACGCCTGTCCGGTCTGCGGACCTCAGGTGGAACTGCAGGACGCGGCCGGCCAGGTGCTGGCCGTCCGGGAAGCCGCGATTGCAGCGGCGGCCGAAGCCCTGCGGACCGGCCGGATTGTCGCGGTGAAGGGCCTCGGCGGATTTCATCTGATGGTGGACGCAGGCAATGAGGAAGCCGTCCGCAATCTGCGCCGCCGCAAGCACCGCGAGGAGAAACCGTTGGCGGTGATGTTTCCATCACTGGCAGTGCTGCGGGATGTGGCGCTGCTCGAGGCAGACGATGCCGGCTGGCTGACTTCGGCCTCCGCTCCGATTGTCCTCGTCCGCCGCCGCGCCGGCGCCCCGTTGGCCGAGGCCGTGGCCCCGGGCAATCCGTGGGTCGGCGCGCTCCTGCCGTACACCCCGCTGCACACGCTGCTGCTTGAAGCGGTCGGGCGGCCGGTGGTGGCCACCAGTGGCAACCTCTCGGAAGAACCGCTGTGCACGGACAATGTCGAAGCGCGGCAGCGGCTGGCGACGATCGCCGATCTGTTCCTCATGCACAACCGGCCGATCGCGCGGCCGGTCGACGACTCCGTGGTGCGACGGGCCGCCGCCGGCCCGATGCTGTTGCGCCGCGCGCGCGGTTTCGCCCCCGCGCCTATTCAGCTCCCCTCGGACTGCGAAATCACGGAGCCGCTGCTTTGCGTTGGCGGGCACATGAAAAACACCGTCGCGGTGACGGCCGGGAGGAATTTGGTGATGAGCCCGCACATCGGCGATCTTTCCAATCCGGTCTCAATGGAGGCCTTTCGCCGTACGGTGAAGTTGCTCGGCTCGCTCTACCCGGGAAAGCCCGGCCGCGTCGTCTGCGATGCGCATCCCGATTATGCCTCGACCCATTTTGCGCAGAGCCTGGGTGTGCCGGTCGTCACCGTGCAGCACCACCTGGCACATATCCTTTCCTGCCTGCTCGAACATGGTGGCGGTCCGGCTCGGGTGCTGGGCGTGGCTTGGGACGGGACCGGGTACGGCCCCGACGGAACGGTCTGGGGCGGTGAATTCATCGTGGTCGACCGCCCAGCCCGGACCGCGCAACGCGTCGCCTGCCTGCGGCCCTTCCGGCTGCCCGGCGGAGAGGCCGCAGTGCGCGAGCCGCGGCGGAGTGCGCTCGGGCTTTTGCACGGTCTACTGGCGGGCGACGCCACGCGTCTTATGTCACTCGCCCTCTCATTGGGTTTTCGCGAAGGTGAAGCCGCGGTTCTCTGCTCGTTGTTGGAACGCGGAGTCCAGGCTCCGGTGACGACGAGCGCCGGCCGCCTTTTTGACGGTGTCGCCGCCCTGCTCGGTCTGCGGCTGCAAAGCTCTTTTGAAGGCCAGGCGGCGATGGAGGTGGAGTTTGCGGCAGACGCTGAATCACAAAAAGAAGCGGGTTTAATCATGCCCATTATTGCCCCGAGTCAGGAGGGAATCTGGCAGATCGACTGGCGGCCAGCGGTGGCGGCCATCCTGCAAGAACGATCCAACGCCAGGCCAGGAGCGCTTGCGGCACGTTTCCATAACGCCCTTGCCCGTTGCATCATGGACCTTGCCACGCGAATGGGCATTGAAACGGTGGTCCTCAGCGGCGGCTGCTTCCAGAACCTGCGACTGCTGGACACGACCTGCGGGGCGCTCCGAACTGCAAGGTTTAATGTTCTGTGCCATCGCGATTTGCCACCCAACGATGGCGGGCTGTCCGCCGGCCAGGCGCTGGGCGCGCTGTGGGATATCACCTCGGTGGCTCCGGGCGGGGCGGGGCGGGATTGACTCTTATGGCACTGGGCATCGCCCAGATGCGGATACGCGTCTGCGGGGCTGCGCCGAGTTCACGCCAGCAAAGGCAGACCACTTGATCGCCGCAGCGCCGGCTAAGCGAGCCATCCGGACCGGGCCTCGCAACATCGAAGCGGCGCGATGCGGCACATTAGAACGAGTGATTTTTCTCGCGCCCAGCATTCGCACATCTTCTCCTCAAGCTGATCGCGCACCACCCAAAAGTTCGCGGTTTGTATGCGACGACGCCCTCCCCTCAACTCTCCTCGGCGCCCAACTCAGGCGGCGATCCTGACCGCCCGCCTGACTAACCACCTTTTACGGTTCACCCAATGACCGCCCTTTCCGCCCCTCCCGCTCCCCAACCACTCCTTCAAGAATCCAGTTTCCCGTCAGTAAATCAGCGAACCGGCGACGCCAATAAGCCGGTGATGGAGCTTAAGCGGACGATCAAGTACGAGTCTGATCGCGTGAAGGGCTTTGGCCGCGAGGTCATGAGCGTACCGGGCTGTGAGCAGTTGGAAAACTGCATCCAGTGCGGCACCTGTTCCGGTCTGTGCCCCTTGAGCATTTATATGGACCACACTCCGCGGCAGGTGATGGAGCTGACCCGGTCCGATTTCAAGAACGAGGTGCTGCAGAGCACGACCATCTGGCTGTGCGCTTCGTGCTACGCCTGCACGGTCGAGTGCCCCAAGCAGATCCGNNCGCGGCCGCGTGACCGAGAATTTCCTGGCCACCATCATGTTCCTCAAAACCAACATCCCGGCGGCGCTGGGCATGTGGCGGCTGGGGCTGAACCTCCTCAGGCGCGGGCGCTTCCCGCTCAAGCTCGAGGGCATCAAACGCAAGGACGAACTCGAGCGCATGATGGCGGTGGTGGACAAACTGTCCATCGACGCGCTGAACACCGGCCACGAGAACGGCGGCAATGGTGGGCGGCCCAACGGAACGCACTGAACCATGAAATACTCCTACTTCCCCGGTTGCTCGTTGAAAGGCACGGGCCGGGCTTACGAGGAATCCCTGCTGCCAGTCCTGAAGGCGCTCGGAGTTGAACTTGAGGAACTCGACGACTGGAACTGTTGTGGCGCCACAGCCTACATGGCGGTAGACGAAGTCAAGGCATGCGTGATGGCTTCGCGCAACCTGGCCATTGCCGAGAAGGCCGGCCACCAGGAACTGCTCGCGCCCTGTAGCGCGTGCTACCTCGTCTTGAACAAGACCAAGCACTATCTCCACGAATCGCCCGTGGTCGAGGCGGTCGTGCAGAAGGCGCTGCACCAGGCGAATCTCACCTACAGTGGCAACACGCCGGTGCGCCATCCCCTCGACGTGCTGGTCAACAACGTGGGCATCGACGCAATCAAAAAGCGCGTCACGCAACCGCTCAAGGGACTCAAGGTGGCGCCGTACTATGGCTGCCAGATTGTGCGGCCTTACGCGACCTTCGACGACCAATACAATCCCACCACGATGGACCGGCTCCTCGAGGCCATTGGCTGCACTATGGTCACCTACCCGCTGAAGACCCGATGCTGCGGCGGCAGTCTGACCGGCACGCTGCCGGAGCCCGGTCTGCTCTGTGCCTACGTTTTGCTCAAGGAAGCCATCGCCCGCGGGGCGGATGTCATCGCCACGGTTTGCCCGCTCTGCCAGTTCAACCTGGACTGCTACCGGGACAAAATGGCCAGCAAATGGGGCGATGAAACCATCCCCGATCCCCGAAATCCGGCTGCCCGCATCTCCGTAGGCCCGCAGCTCAACATGCCGGTGGTTTACTTTACCCAATTGCTCGGTCTCGCCTTCGGCTTTTCAGAGAAGGAACTCGGCCTGCACCGCGGCTTCACCCCCATGCGGAAACCGGCCTGCGCCCGAGCGCAGCCCGCGGCCGCCTGATGCACAGCAAACCCGACCACGAGGCAATCTACTTACGCAGGGACTCCAATGGACAAGGTTAACGGCAACCACGACGCTCGGATCGGCTTTTATGTCTGCCACTGCGGCCACAACATTGCCGCGATGGTGGACTGCACGGAGGTGGCCAAATACGTCGGGCAGCTGCCCGGCGTGGTCCTCTCGCGCGATTACAAGTACATGTGCTCGGATCCGGGCCAGGAGCTGATTCAAAAGGATATCAAAGAATTCGGCCTGAATCGGATCGTGGTCGCGTCCTGCTCGCCGCTGCTGCATGAGCACACCTTTCGCAGCGCGGTCGAAGCTGGCGGCCTGAACCCGTTTTTTTTCCACATGGTCAACATCCGCGAGCAAGACTCGTGGGTGCACACCGACCGCGCCGAGGCCACCACGAAAGCCAAGGCCCTCTCCCGCGCCGCCGTCCGGCGCGTGGCACATCACAAGGCGCTCGAGGTCAAGCAGGTGCCGGTCCAACCCGACGTTCTAGTGGTCGGTGGCGGCATCGCCGGCATCCACGCGGCCCTGACGCTGGCCAAGGCCGGTAAAAAAGTTTACCTCGTGGAACGTGAGCCCTCCATCGGCGGGCACATGGCNNCTCGACTGCGCGGCCTGCATCCTGACTCCGAAAATGTCCGAGGTCGGCGCCCACAAGAACATCACGCTCTGGAGCTATTCCGAGGTCGTGAAGATGGACGGCTACGTGGGCAATTTCACCGTCACGATCAAGCGCAAGCCGCGATACATCAATGAAGACCTCTGCACCGGCTGCCAGGAATGCATCGCCAACTGCATTTACAAGGAGCCCAAGTTCACGGACGAATTCAACGAAGGCCTCGGCAAGCGCAAGCCGGTCTACATCCCGTTTCCCCAGGCGACCCCGCAGGTAGTGCTGATCGACCCGGAAGTCTGCCTGAATTTCAAGCGCGGTGTCCTGACGGACAAGTGCAAGAAAACCTGCGTGGAGGCCTGCGGCGAGAAGAAGGCGATCGACTTCAAGCAGAAGGAGGAGTTCCGGGAGATCAAGGTGGGCACGATCATCGTTGCCACTGGATTTCAGACGTTCGATGTCGGCCGGATGCCGCAATACGGCTACGGGCGGTATCCGAACGTTTACACCTCGCTGGAAGTCGAGCGCCTGGTAAACGCATCCGGTCCCACGGCCGGCGATGTGGTGCTACGCGACGGCCGCCATCCCAAGTCGATCGGGATCATCCATTGCGTGGGCTCACGAGATCGCAACACCAACCGCTGGTGTTCGCGGGTCTGCTGCATGTATTCGATGAAACTGGCCCACCTGCTCAAGGAGCACACCGCGGCGGAAATCTACAACTTCTACATCGACATCCGCGCCGCCGGCAAAGGCTACGAGGAGTTCTACGACAAGCTGCTTGAAGAGGGCGTGCATTTCATCCGCGGCCGCGTGGGCGAGGTGACCGACTGGGCTTTCATCCCGGAAGAGGAAGGCAAGCTCGTCATCCGCGTGGAGGACACGCTGGCCGGCGTGGTCCGGCGGATTCCGGTCGACATGGTCGTACTGGCGACCGGCCTCGAGCCGCATGCCGATGCCCAGAGCGTCCGCCGCCTGTTCAACATGAGTTGCGGTTCGGAGGGCTTTTTCCTCGAGCGGCACCCGAAACTCGCTCCGGTGAACACGTTCACTGACGGCATCTTCCTCGCGGGCTGCTGCCAGAGTCCGAAGGACATTCCCGACAGCGTGGC
>PMBT01000097.1:0-204 GCA_003153035.1 Opitutia bacterium | reverse complement strand
ACGGCCATCACCTTAACCGAGGACGGGAAGAAGGCCGTGATCAACGAGGCGCTGTGCAAGGGCTGCGGCACCTGCGCGGCGGCCTGCCCGTCCGGCTCGATCGTGCAAAACCTTTTCGATGACGAGGAAGTGTTCAGTGAAATCCAGGGAGTACTGGCTTATGACTAAGGAATGGAGTCCACGGATCGTGGCCTTTTTCTGCAA
>PMBT01000090.1 GCA_003153035.1 Opitutia bacterium | reverse complement strand
AAAAGGCCTTCGAGCACGGTTCGCACCATGAATGCCGGCGACTTCATGAACGCAGTCGGGTGGGTATAGCTGGCGGACGCCAGAAGATGGTCGGCGGTGGCGTCGCGCACGGTGATGCCCAGGCTGATCAAAGAATCCTTAAAATCCCATTCCCAGTGATCTTCATAAACGAGGTAGGCTTTCACTTCCCGGGGCATGAGAGTGAGGGGGCCGCTCTCGGCCTGGATGCCCCGGGCCTGCAGCTGCTCCACAATCAAGATGTTGAGACCGTGATTGTCGTTCAGGCTTTGCTGGACGTAGATGTGCTTCAACTGGCTAAGGTTGGCGTTCGGGGTGATATGGGTGTTGAGGGTCGAACAGCCGGCGAGCAACAGTCCCGACAGGAGGAATGGACCTGAAAGTTTCATTAGAGGAACGGCGTGGAGGCCAGCGGAAGACATTTGAATGCACCGCAGCCAGCAGGCGAGTACTAAAGGGCTTTCGGAAGAGGCCGATGAACCCCGCAGCCCTCTCCGGGCAACCCAGGGAGCTGGGTTGCGGGTAGGTGGGGATCGGGTGGCCCCCCGTCAGTTCGCCGTGCCCGGCCAGGCCGCGCGAGGGGACGGGATTGGGGGCGCCCCGGGGTCGGCGCTATGCGTCCCGGTGGCCAGATGGCTGGAGAGATCGTGCGAAAAGATCTCCCGGTGGGTGGGGTAGGCGAACTGCAGCCGCGGGTCGCGCGCGAAATCATTGAGAATGCGCCAATGCAACCGGTCGCGCATCGCGGCCTTGGCGCTGTACTCGGCGATCGCCAGCATGGTGAACATGACCCCCGAGTCGGCGATGGTGCAGTAGACTTTCGGTTCATAGACCGCGTCGGCCCGGCCATACCGATGCTCAAATGCGGCGGCGTCGCGCCGGGCGTCGGCAAAGGCTTCGGCGGTGGTCTCCTCAAGTGCCTTCTTGATGACGGCGGCCGCCTCGGCGAGCGGCGTTTCGAAACTGACGGTGATGTCGGTGCGCAGCCAGACCCAGCGATGGTGGCGGCTGGAGTTGTGCAAACGGCTGCGGAAGATGTAGCTATTGGGAACGGCGATGATCCGGCCGGTGGGGTGGTCGATGCCGATGCCGGTTTCGATCTCGTTCAAGGTGGTCCGCATCAGCTCGATCTCGATCACATCCCCTTTGTCGCCCTCGATCTCCACGCGGTCGCCCACGCGGATCTTGTTGCTGATGACGATCGCGAACCAGCCGGCGATCGAGACGAACACATCCTGCAGCGCGATCACGAGGGCGGCGCTGACGATCCCGAGCGTGGTGGCCAGCATGCGCAGATCCTCCAGGAAAAAGCCGGCGACCGCGACGAGGAGCGATGCGATCATGAAGTAGCGGTTCACGAGCCGGGCGCTGACCAGCATCTCGTGCTTGTAGAACCGCGGGAGGGCGAGCCGGCTTGTGCCGAGGAAAATCAGCACGATCGTGACGATGACCGCGATCGGCCAGGCAAGCCACCGGAGGAAGCGCCCGGTGAGCACGTGCTGCCGTTCGTTCAGCCAGTTCTTCTCCGCACCCAAGAGATCCGTCAGCTGAACGGTAATGGCCGCGGCCTCGGCGAGCGCGGCGTTCTGCGCCTCGAGGGATGGCAGGCGCGCGACGAGCGCCTCCTTGTCGCGCCGGGCGGCCGCGAGCAATCGATCCACTCCCGGAGTAGAGCGGAAAAAGCCGGTCTGGGGGGCGAGCAGGGCGATCTCCTCATCAATCTGGCCGAGCTTCTCTTTCGCGAGTGCGAGGACGTCGGCCGAGGCAGTGCGGCGCTCCTCCACCGACCGCCCGGTCTCGCTGGCGGAGACCAGCCGGCTGTCCAAGGCGGCCAGCTCGCGCTGCTTTTCCCACCAGGTGCTGAGGTGCAGCGGCGGCACGGCCGGTTCGTCGTGGAGCCGGGTGGCGATCGCGGCAACCTCCGCGGCCAGGGTCAGCCCGTGGCTGGTGGCTTCGCGCTGCATCTGCAGCGCCTCCATCTCCTCGTTCAAAGTCAGGAGCTGTTCGTCAAGCGCGGAGAGGTGGGCGTCGCGTTCGGCCCCCGCGGGGAGCTTGGCGGTCTTGTCCGCCTCGGCTTTGAGGGCGTCGCGCTGCGCGACCGCGCCGCGAATCCGGTCGCCGAGCGTTTCCATCCGGGTCTGCAGCGGCTGGGTGTGCGGCTCGAGCGTGCGGAGGAGACTCTGCAGCTTCATGGCCGGGCTTTCCTGCTTCCGGCGGTCGAGCGCCTGTTCCTTCGCCTCGAGCAACTGCCGCGCGCGGAGGATGTCGCGTTCGCGCTCGAGGAGCGCGCGGCGCGACTCGAGCTTCTTGCGTTCGCGGCCGTCCGGGAGTTTTTGCACGACGGCCTGGAGCGTGGCCAGCTCGTCGGTCACCTGCTGGAGACGCGAGACGTCGGCGGCCCCAACGGGGAAGGCGAGCACAAGGGCGCCGGCGAGAGCGGCGCAGCGAAGCAGAGTGGAGTTCACGGAAGTTCTCAGGAGATCCAGACAGGCCGCGTGGCAGACCGCGCGGTCGTCCGACCGCGCTGGCGTACATTGCGCATCCTCTCCCAATCTGCAAGGCTCTTTCGAATCACCTCAACGCGGTTCGCGCCACCATGCCCGGCAGTCTCTCTTCCGGTGGTTCTTGTCGGCCGGACCGTTCAAAAAGGGACGCCGTGGGTACACGCCCGATCCACCCGGCTTTCGTCAAATCAGAGCAACCTCGCGATGGCTCCCTGAAGCCAGGCCCTCGCCCAGGTCACCTGCGGTCCACGGCGACCCGGGCGGACTCACCCGTTGGTGCGGGGATCTTCAAAAACCGGCGCGAATTTCGAGCGGCCGTCGCCCTGAAAAGTTGCGGAACCGGTCTTGAGGATACGGTAGTGACGGTACGGAATGGTGGAGAGCCCACCCGTGGAACGTAGCTTGCCCTTCCACGACTTGTCTGGGTGTCCCCAGAGTCCCTCGGCGTAGATGGGCTGCCCCTGCGCGATGTCGACGAGCACCATGCCGTAGCGCTGGAGGGCGGCGCAGACGATGCGCTCCTCCCGCGTGAGCGGGAACTGGGAGAGGTCGAGCTTGGGATCGAGCTGGATGACCGTGCCCTCGGGGATACCACCCTCGGTGAAACCGTCGGTCCAGGCTGCAGGAAAGACAAACTCCTTGTAGGCGCAGAACCGCGAGGCGGCGGCGATCTTGTGGCGGATTTCGCCCGCCATGACTTCGTCGTAGAGGATCAGGCCGGCCACTGCGGGCACTCCCGCGGCGCGGCTGGGGCCGTGGAAATGCACGCTTTCGCCGTCCTTCACCCCGATTTCCGCGGTCGAAAACACCCCCGGACCGTCGGCGCGATAAACCATGCCCGTGGCGGATTTCCAGGTACCGTCCGGGTTCCTGGAAAGGGCCCACATGTCCCAGACGAGCTTGCGCTTCCAATCGACCACCGCAAGGTGGGCGTCACCTTGGGGGTCGGGCGTGGCCTCCTTGGGAATGGGCACGAGGTCGAACCCCTGGCCATGCCCGAAATGACTGCGCTCGGTGTGCCAGGTGTGCTTCTCCTTGGCGTCAAGTTCATGGAGTCCGACCTTCACAAGCGGCGAGGTTTCGTCGACCTCGTAAACCGGGATGGTCCATTGCTCGCAGTTGATCAGCCAGTTCTCCTTGCTCGGCTCGGTCTCAAGCAGGCGGATCCAGCGTTCGTTGCGGGGATCCACCTGGGCGTCGGCCGGAATGGGCTGGTTCCAAAAGCTGTCGTCGGAGAAGAACCGGCGTGGGGTCGCGGGCACCCCGGTGGTCGGACGGGTTTCGGCATCGAGGCCGACGCCGGCGGCAAAGGTGAGACTCAAGAGGAGGATTTTGACAGGAAGCTTCATCGGGACCACGGGGTTGCTGGCCTGGTTTTGCCGAGGGAGCCTAGGACACTGGGCCTGCAGGTGAAGGCATTTCTGGGCTCCTCCGAATTTGCCTGTCCACATTTCCCCTGCGGATATTGTTGGCGGCATCCTGGGCGCTCCGAAGCTGCCAGCATCCCCAATTATGATGAAAACCACCGCCGCCGAAATTATGTCTGTGTTCGCCGCGCAAAGCCTCATAAAAGAGATGGTCGGACCTGACCGGTCCATCAACCAAGTCGCGTCCGTCGAGGATTGCGCCCCGGGCGACCTGGTGTTCGTGGACAAGGCCGAATATGTGGCGGTGGTGGCCCAGGCCCGGCCTTCGGTGGCGGTCACCTCATTCAAGCTGAAGGAACGCCTGGCCGGGGTCGGCGATCTGACCTTGCTTGTGGCACCCAACGTGAACCTGGCGCAAGCCTTGATCAAACAGCGGTATGCCGGGCGCCCGTACGAAGCCGCGGGCTGGCCCCGCATTCATTCCTCGGCGGTGATCCACGAGGCGGCCGCAGTGCCGGCGACGGCCGTGATCGGCCGCAATGTGCGGATCGGCGAGCGCACCCGGATCATGGCGGGGGCGGTCATCGAGCATGATGCGCAGGTGGGGAGCGACACGATGTGCATCCCAATGCGGTGATCGGCTATGGCTGCGTGGTGGGCAACGAGGCGGCGATCGGCGCCGGCGCCGTCATCGGCTCCGAGGGTTACGGATTCGCTCAGGACCAGCCGGGGGAAGAGCCATCCGATTCCGCAGACGGGCAATGTGGTCCTCGGCGACCGGGTGCGCGTGGGCGCGAACTGCTGCATCGACCGGGCCGCCTATCGCACGACCCGCATTGGCGCCGGCACGAAATTGGACAACCTGTGCCACATCGCCCATAACGTGCAGATCGGCGAGGATTGCTTGCTGACCTCGATGTTCTGCGTCGCGGGATCCACAACCATCGGCAACCGCGTCATAGCGAGCGGCCAGACCGGCGTGTTGGATCACGTGAAGATTTGCGACGATGTGGTCCTGGTCCACCGGGCCGGGGTGACCGGGGACATTGACCAGCCCGGCACTTACGCCGGGCTGCCGGTGCAGCCGCTGAAGGATTACCTGCGAAACACGGCCGTGGTCCGCCTGCTGGGAGAGTTGCGGCAGCGCCTGCTGGCTTTGGAGCGGGCGCAGGGCGGCGCTTCGTGAGGGCTGGCCGGAGTCGATGGTGACCCGCGTCGAAGCGGATCCCCAAGCAGCCGGGCACAGCACCGGCCTCCTCCTGCCCGCCCCGATCGCCCGGGCGGCGGATTTACCATTTGAGTTTTTTCGCGATTGGGAACACCATGCCATATAATTCAGTCCGCGTTCCTGCGCGCGGCGCACTCCTCGTGTCCGATCCTAGCGACTCCCTTGCCCTGTTTGCGGCCCGCTCGATGAGCCACCAGAATCGAGCGGAGATGCGGCAGGCGTTCGACGATGCAATCAAGCTTGTCGAACGCAACCACCTGATACTGCGTGTTCCGCACGACATCAGCCCCGTGCAGAATCGGCGCGGAATGCATTATCACTACCGGCCAGAGATCTTCCTCGGGCTGCGGGGGACCACGGATTTCAGTTTTCCCCGGGAAGGTTTTCGCCTCGGGCCGGGCGAACTCTGCGTGATCCCGGCGGGTGTGCCGCACGGCGAAGTGGTGCAACCCGGCCCAGACGGCCCCTTTCGCAACCTCGTCGCCGGCTTCTACAACAACACCTTGAGCGTGCACCTCGCGCACGAGACGCGCCCGGGCAAGCCTGACATCGAGGTCATCGAGTTCTTTGATGCGCCGAACCTCGACGTCTTCCTGACGCTCGCCAACACCATCGCGCAGACGCACAGCATGCAGGGTCCGGCGCGCGACGCCGTGCTCAAGGGACTGTTGCTGGCGCTGCTCGGCCTGTTCCGCAATATCGTCGAAACAGGAACCGGCCAGCTCAACAGCGATATCGGCAAGGTCTTCCAGGCGAAATGCCTCGTGCGAGAGCAGTTCGCCAACCCCGAGCTCGCCGTGCATCACATCGCCGAGGTGCTCGGCTGCTCAGCCGACTACCTCTCCCACCTTTACCACACGGAGACGAAGGAGCGCCTGACGCATTACATCCAACGCATCCGGATCGAGAGCGCCATCCTCGCGCTCGACACGACGACCCTCACCGTCTCCGAGATCGCCTACACCAGCGGCTTCGCCGACCCGGCGTATTTCGCGCGGGTGTTCAAGCAGCACAAAGGCATGACGCCGCACGAATATCGCGCGCAGCGGGAGTCCCATCGCGCACTCCAGGAAGGGCAGCCGAAGACGGTTTACTTCGACCGCGTGGACTACACGTCCGGGGTGCCGCAGCCGGCGGGGGCATCCCGTGACAAGCCTGGCAAGCCTGGCAGCAAGAAGGCGTGACGCTCCTACTGCACGAAAACGCGGAAGGCCCAGGGTTTCAGGCTTAGCAGGGTCGAGGCGGGGAGTTCCACGCGTTCCCCGCTGAAGAAGTCGGTGTAGGTGCCGGGAAACAGCGTCTCTTCGAATTTCACCGTCCGGGCTTCCTTGGAGAAATTGAACACCGCGAAGACCTTGTCCCGTTCGTTCCGGCGCACGAAGCTCAACACCTCGGCGCTGGCATTGTTGGGCACGCGGATCATGGCCGCGCCCCAGTGGGCGTTCCAGAGGGCCGTGTTCGCCTTCTTGAGTGCGAACAGCTTCCGGTAGAGCTCACCAATCGGGTGTTGCTTCCACTCGATGGGATCCTTCTCGAAGAACTTCAGACGTTTGGATTCTCCGGCCTCCTGCCCGTTGTGGATCAAGGGCAGGCCGTCGCCGACTACAGACAGCGCGATCGCCGCTTCGAGCGCGTCGCCGAACTGCTCGGATTGCGTCCCTTCCCAGGCATTCTTATCGTGGTTGCTCACGAAGGTCATGCGCATGCAGTCGGGCGGAAACGAGCCCTCGTTTCCCGAGTAATATCCGACCAAGGCGCCCAGATCCGCCTCGCCGACGGCGACTTGGTGCATGGCGTCGTACCAGCCCCACGCATACGTCATGTCGAAAGCCTCGGCATGGAGATCCCGCGACTCCGCTTCTGCCAGCATGAAGACCGGTTTGATGACATCGAGCTCGCGCCGGACATTGTTCCAGAAGTCGACCGGCACGAAGCCGGCCACATCGCAGCGGTAGCCGTCGACGTCCGCTTCGGTCACCCAGTATTTCATGGACTCCGTCATGTATTTCCGGAGTCCTGGCTGCCGGTAGTCGAGGTTGATGATGTCAGTCCAGTCGAACCACGGGGTCGGCCGGAAATCGCCTTTCCAGTCGCGCTGGTACCATTCCGGGTGTTGCTGGACCAGCGGGTTGTCCCACGCGGTGTGGTTGGCCACCCAATCGAGGATGACGTGAAAACCCTGCGCGTGGGCGGCCGTCACGAAGTGCTTGAGGTCGTCCAGCGTCCCGAATTCGTGGTTCACGCTGTAATAATCTCTCACGGAATAGGGGCTGCCCAGCGTGCCCTTGCGGTTCTTCTGCCCGATCTCGTGAATCGGCATGAGCCAGAGGATGTCGACGTTGAGCGCCTTGAGCCGCGGCAGCTGCCGTTCTGCGGCCCGGAACGTTCCCTTCCCGGTGAACTGCCGGATGTTGATCTGGTAGATCGTGGCGTTCCTGGTCCAATCGGGATGCTTGATCTTGACGTACGGGACAGGCTGGTACGGATCCGTGACCGCACGCTGATCGCCAGCCGCGACGGGAAGGGTCGCGAGAAGCGCGAGGACGGTCAGGGAATAGATGGCGCGCATGGGAGGCGAAGGGTCAGGCGTTGGTCGGACGGGACGCCGCGTCGCGCGGCACCCACTGGAGGGCGAGTGCCGCGATCAGCATCGAGGCTCCGCCCAACATCACGACCGGCATGGCCCGGCCGCCGAGGAAGTGCTTGACCACGCCACCCAGCACCGTAGCGGCGAGAATCTGCGGCAGCACGATGAAGAAATTGAACACGCCCATGTAGAAGCCCATCCGGGCGGCGGGAATCGCATTCGCCAGCAACGCGTAGGGCATCGAGAGAATCGTGGCCCAGCCGATCCCGACCAGGACCATCGAGACCAGCAGGGCCTCCGGCTGACGCCAGAAACCCGCGGAGAGCAGTCCCGTGGCCGCGCAGAGCAACCCGACCCGGTGCATTGCCCGGGCGGACACACCGCGCTTGGCGAGGGCGACGAGCGCGAACGAGACCGCGAAGGCCAGGCCGTTGTAGGTGCTGAAACAGACTCCGCCCCATTCCACGCCCCGCTGGTATTCCGGGCTGCCGGGCGTGCCGCCGAAAACACTGCGCGCGATCGCCGGCGTGAAGTAGATCCACAGGCAGAAGAGACCCAGCCAGGTGAAGAACTGCACCACCGCGAGCCGGCGCATCACGGACGGCATCTCGCGCAGCCCGTTCCAGATTCCGCTGAACAGCGCGAGTTGGCCCGGCGGCTCGGTGCCGTCGGGCGGGTTTTCCGGTGTGGTGATGATGGTGTAGAGCACAGCGCTGATGAAGACCGCCGCGCCAAGGTAGAAGGACAGATGCACTGATCGGGGAATTACCGACCCGGCGGAGGCACCACCGAGCACCCCGAGGTGGGTGAGCATCCACGGCAAGGCCGAGGACAACACGGCGCCGAGGCCGATGAGCAGGCTCTGCATCGCAAAACCCACCTTGCGCTGGGGCTCGGGCAACAGGTCTCCCACGAAAGCGCGGAATGGCTCCATGCTCACGTTCACGGACGCGTCGAGGATCCAGAGCAGGCCCGCGGCCATCCAGAGTGACGACGAGTTGGGCATCGCGAGCAGCGCGAGACTGGCGAGGATTGCTCCGCCCAGGAAGTACGGCCGCCGGCGGCCCAGGCGCGTCCAGGTGTGGTCGCTGTAGTAGCCGATGATCGGCTGCACGATCAGGCCGGTGACCGGGGCGGCGAGCCAGAGCAGGGGGATGTCGCTCTCGCTCGCGCCGAGGTATTGGTAAATCGCGCTCATGTTGGCCATCTGCAGGCCCCAGCCGAACTGGATGCCGAGAAAGCCGAAGCTCATGTTCCAGATGGCCGGCAGGGAAAGGGCGGGACGTGGGCGGGAGTTCATGGTCCGGGCAGGATGAATCAGGCGTGCGGGGGTTCGCTGTAATCGCGCACTTCGCGGTCGCCGATGCGGTCGTAAAGCCGGATCCAGTGTCTCAGCGTGGCTGTTTTCTCGGCGCGCAAACAGGCGAGGTCAACTGCCGTGAAGCGCCACTGCCAGTTGCCGTCCATCGTGCCCGGGCGGTTCAACGTCGCCGAGGCCGGCCGGTCCAGCAGGTCCTGCATCGGGATGACGGCGAGCCGGGAAACCGTCGCCAGCGCCGCGCGAATGATCGGCCACGCTGAACGCGAACCACCGAGCTGAAAATACCCGTCGACCCTGGCCGCGTTCTCGGGCGTCAGCGACTCGAGCCAGCCACGGGCGGTGATGTTGTCGTGCGTGCCGGTGTACGCGACGCTGTCGGGCGGATAGAAATGCGGGAGGTTGGCATTGTTGGCGTCATGGCCGTAGGCGAACTGCAGGACCTTCATTCCCGGCAGACCCGCGGCCCGGCGCAACTGGACGACCCCCGGCCCGATATAACCGAGGTCCTCGGCGATGATGCGCGCCCGCGGGAGCGCGGCCCGCACGGCTTCGAAAAAGGGCAGGCCCGGACCGGGGCGCCAGACGCCCCCGCGGGCATCGGCTGCATCGGCGGGGATTTCCCAGTACGTGTCGAAACCGCGGAAGTGATCGAGCCGGATGATGTCATAGAGCTCGAAGGCCGCGCGCAGCCGCTCGACCCACCAAGCGTAGCCGGTGCGGGCCAGATGATCCCAGTCATAGAGCGGATTGCCCCAGAGTTGGCCGAGCGCAGAGAAGTAATCCGGCGGCACCCCGGCCACGGCCTTTGGCCGGCCGGCGGCATCGAGTTGGAAGACGGCGCGGTTCTGCCACGTGTCCGCGCTGTCGAGCGCC
>PMBT01000176.1:4082-6552 GCA_003153035.1 Opitutia bacterium | reverse complement strand
AATTGCGCGCCAGCAACGCGCCGGTTCTGAGGTCCACTTCGGTTTGCACGTGCAGCAGCGTTTTCTGCCGCAGGTCGCCCAACACCCATTCCCAGTAGCCGGTGGCCGAGACGCGGCGCGGACGCCCCGAGACGTTGCGCAGTTTCAACACGGCCAGCTTCACTGGCGCGTCCATCGCCACGTAGATCCACAGTTCGCAGGAGATCCCGTTTTCAGTGTGTTCAAAAACGGTGTAGCCGAAACCATGGCGGATGACGTAGGGCGTCGCGCCGCGCGCGGGCAAAGGCGTTGGCGACCAGAACTGGCCGGTCTGTTCATCGCGAACATAAAAGGCCTCGCCAGTGGTGTCCTGGACGGGGTCGTTGCTCCAGGGCGTCAGGCGGAATTCATGGGCGTTCTCCCCCCAGGTGTAGGCGCTGCCGCTTTCCGAGACGAGCGTGCCAAAAGACGGATTCGCGAGCACGTTAACCCACGGGGCGGGAGTCGTCTGCCCGGCCGCGAGGGTAATCACATATTCGTGCCCGTCACGGGTAAAACCACCAAGGCCGTTAGGGAAGATCAGCTCGCGCGCGGGAACCGGCGTCGGTGAATCGGGCGACCCGGAGCGGGTGGGTGTGAGCGGCGGGACCAACGGTTCGAGTGTCCTCCGGGTGTCCAGCTGCTCCCCCAGGGTTCCCGTTTCGTCGTCCAGGACAATCCGGGCCACGGATTGCAGCAGCAGCCGGTCGTCGGCGGGGATTTGTTCGAGGCGCCGGACGAAGATGCCGCCCGGTTTGTCGAGCAACTGCGCCTCGATTCCCGAAGCGATCAGACTGATGATCTGGTCGTGCAAGGACTGGCGGTAAACCGAAACGTCCTCGTTTACGATGACCAGCTCGACCGTCAGGCCTTTCATGCGCCAGTACGCGTGGGCCTTGATCAGCTGCTGAACGATTTCGATCTTCTCCGGGTCGCTGACGCGGAGAACGACCAGCGGGGCGTCGCCCGAGATGCCATAACTCCAGAGGCCGCTTTGGCCGCGCCGGTTGGCGCGCAGGACGTTGGGGCCGGCTCGACGGGCGGGGTCGGCAAAGACCAGCGCGCTGGCCAGCCGGCCGTAGAGCTGGGCCTCCCCCTCCGTGGCATTGAGATGGCGCAAGGTCACCTGGCTGTGGGTCCAGGCCAGATCGAAGACGCGGTCAACCATGCGCGCGCCCTGGTATTTTTCCACCTGCATCAGCGCGGCTTCCCGGCTATCCGTCATACCAAGAACCAGGTCGACGGTGGCGGTCTCATGGGCCGGCAAGGAGACCGTGCGCCGTAGCGAAACAATGGGATCAAGCACGGAACCGACGGTGTTGGATAATGGCGAAGCGCCCTGCAGCGCCGCCGGATTGGCGAGGGTTCCGCCGCGTCCGACAAACCGGAGGCGATCGGTTTCGCAGGAGATTTCGCCCTGCGCGCCGCCTTGACCCACCATCAAATGCAGCAACCAGGGCGGCTTCTCCTCCTGGGAAAGCGGCCGGCGGGTGCAGAGAATGGCGGAAGACTCTGGCGCGAATTCCGTCTGCACGAAGAGATTGCTGAAAGCGGGATGCGCGGCGTCCGCGGCCGGCGGCGCAAGCACCACCTCCGCGTAGCTGGTCAATTCAATGACGCGGAGCTCGGGCGAACGATTGGTGATCCGGATGCGTCGCAACTCTACGTCGTCTTCCGGCGACACGCCGATCTCGGTGTGGATCTCGAGACCGGCATGACGTTGCCGGAACTCCGCCCGCCCCTGGGTGAAGATGCCTTCGTAGCTGTCCGTCGCGCGCCCGGTGGGCTGATACGCCGTGGACCAGAAGTCGCCGGTCGCCAGGTCGCGCAGATAGACAAACGTGCCCCAGCAATCGCGCGTGGCATCCTCCCGCCAGCGGGTGACCGCCAGTTCGTGCCAGCGACTGTAGCCGCCGCCGGCGCTGGTAACAACGACATGGTAGCGACCGTTGGACAAAAGATGAACCTCCGGTGCCGGCGGAGAGGGATTCGTGAAGACCCGCATCGCGTTCTCGCTCTCGCCAGAAAGCGTCCGCGATGGCTCGAGGGTCAAATCTCCGGCGAACACGCTCGCGGCGGTTTGGGGCATGCGTTCCTGCAAGAGCAGGTCCGCCGCCTTGAGCAGGGGACAGGCCATGAACCGCCGTTGCATCGGGTAGTCCTGCAGTCGATTAACCAGCGCCAGCAGACTCATCCCCTGGTGATGCGCCATGAAGGATCGGATCGTGGCGCTCGACTCGGCCGGGGGGAGACGGGACGGCGTGTAGTCCACCGCTTCATAGAAGCCGTAAGCGCCGGCCCGCCCCTCGGCCGCCAGAAGTTGGAGGTTTTCGCAGGCTTCGACTGGCGCGACCATCAACGCCATCGCGGTAGCATAGGGAGCGATCACCAAGTCGTCGGCCAGTCCGCGTTTCAAGCCCAGGCCCGGAACGCCGAAGGCGCGGTATTGGTA
>PMBT01000176.1:0-4071 GCA_003153035.1 Opitutia bacterium | reverse complement strand
ACATCGAGCCGCTCCACGAAACCAGGGTCGGCTCGCCCCGCGACGCGACGAGCAACCGGCCCAGCGAGAACCAGTGCTCCTGCGGAACCTGTCCCAAGCCGATGGCCACGTAGCTGCACAAGCGCGCCTCCGAGGCCAGCAGATCGTAGAAGCCGGTATCGCGCCGGTCTTCGGTGACATTGAATCCGGTGGGAAACAGATCCCGCTCCGGATCGAAGAGAAAGGCGAAATCCATGGCGGCCAGTTCGTCGCTTTGCCCGGCCATGGTATCCAGCGCAAGCAGGTGCCGGCGCGCATGGTCCGCCGCTTCGTGCAAGCAGCGAGCGAGTTCGGTCAAATAGGTCCGTTGATCCAACCGGGCATCGGCGGGTTCTGCTGGGAGCTTCTGCAATGCCGCTTCGATCAAAGGACAGAGCGATTGCTCTAAGGCTGCAATCTCGCGCAGGCTTGGCGCCTGATTAAGGTGGGCGAGCTTCTCCTCCAACGTTGCTGCCGCCTCGGTGCGGACACTCCGGTGGGTGGGCGAATCCCGGTTTCTGCTTGAGGAATTCGAAGTCAGAGCCTCTTCCGCCCGGCCGGGATGGCGTGGTGGGGCGGGCAAAGCCAGCCACGGCGCGATGAGTCTCAGGTCCTCCAGATGCTCCCCGCAGTTTCGGACCAGGGTCTGGGCCCACCCTTTGAGTTCTTCCCCCTCGTTTGCCAGCGCGGCGGCGATCGCGGTCGCCTGGTCGGCGGCCCGTTCCAACACGGCAAACGCCGTGCGGAGATCAGCGGGTGCTTCCACTAATTCTGCGTCAAGTCTGGCCAGCCCAGCATTTTCGCGAGCCAAATTCCGGAGAACCCCGACCGTGTCGCGCAGCCCGGCAAAAACCTGTGGGGAAAAAATGCTTTCATCGGCCTGTTCCCGCAACCCGGAGCCCAGGGTCAACAAATGTCCGGCCAGGTTGCCGCTGTCCACGCTCGAGACGTAGAGGGGGAGGAGGGGTTGGAGGGTGCGGGTGTCGTACCAGTTGTAGAAGTGTCCGCGATACCGCTCGAGTCGTTGCATCGTGGCAAGGGTGTCTTGCGTGCGTCGGATCAAGCCCTCGAGCGAAAGGTATCCAAAGTCCCGTGCGGCCAGATTGGCGAGGAGGGCCAGGCCCATATTCGTGGGTGAGGTTCGCGAAGCGATCGTCGGGACGGGAACTTCCTGGAAATTATCGGGTGGCAGCCAGTTCTCCCGCGCGGTGACAAAGGTCTCGAAGAAATGCCACGTCTGGCGGGCGGTGCGTCGCAGAAAAGTCGATTGCTCCGGCGTCAGCGCCGGCGAGGGGGATTCAATGGGCTGGCTGATCCGCCAGGCGATCCACGGAGCCGCCAGCCAGAGACCGAGAAGCGGCCAGGCGAGGAGCCATTGAGCCGGCTGGAGCAAGACGAGCAGGAACCCGCCCGGCAGCGCGACGGCCGGTTCGATCCACATGGTGACGTAAAAGCCGGCGAGGTCTGCGCGCGTGGTGCGCTCGGAATCGCTCGACGTCTGCCATTCGAGGAGTCTTCGGTGGGTCACCAGCAGGCGCAGCAGGGTCCTTCCGATCGCATCCAGGCTGACGAACGCGTCGTAGGGAAGAAATGCCAGCGCGAGCGAACACTGACCGAGCTGGCGCCCCCCCGCCGCGGCTTCGCCGCGCAGGTGCATGGCCCACGGCAGATCAGCCGGCTTGCGAACCGCCGCGACCAGCGCTGCCAACAATCCGGGGAGCGCGACGATCGCCAGGACTAGCAGCAGCCCGCGGCTGCCGAGTTCAGGAAACAGAAGCCAGTTACCCAGCAGCAGGAGCAGCAGGGCAACGGGGACGAGACTGCGCCTCAGATTGTCGAAAATCTTCCACTGCGACAGCATCGACAGGGGATTGGCAATGCGCCGGGCGTCGGAACCGGGAACCCGCAACAGGAGCCATTGGGTGATCTGCCAGTCGCCACGAATCCAGCGGTGACGCCGCTCAATGTCCACGTTGTAGCGGGAGGGATATTCTTCGTACAATTCCACGTCGCTGACGAGGGCGGAGCGGGCGTGACACGCCTCCAACAAATCGTGGCTGAGAATCATATTCTCCGGAAAGCGTCCGTTCATGGCCCGCTGGAAGGCATCGACATCGTAGATTCCCTTGCCGATGAACGAGCCTTCACTGAAGAGATCCTGATAGACGTCGGAAACTGCCCGCGTGTATGGATCGATTCCCGCGTTTCCGGCGAACAGCCGGACGAACCAGGATCGCCGGGAGCCGGGCAGACTCACTCCGACCCGCGGCTGCAGAATGCCGTAGCCTTCATTGACAATCCCGCGCACCGGGTCGAATTCCGGCCGGTTCAACCGATGGGCCATCGTTCCGACGAGTTGACGGGCGGCTTCGCGGGGAAGCTGGGTGTCGGTGTCGAGCGTNNACATACTTGATGGCCGGCAGGATGGCGGTCTCCCCCACGATCTCGGAAAAGCGTTCGCGCGCACCGCCACGGAGGAGCGCATTGAACTCCGCGAGCTTGCCGCGTTTGCGTTCGTAACCCATCCACAATCCTTCGCCCGCGCTCCAGCGGCGCGGGCGGTGAAACAGGAAGAAAAAGGTCTGGTTCTCGCCGCGATATTTTCGATTCAGCGTTTGGACCCCCGTCCGTGCCCGCTGCAGCATCAGGTCGTCGGCCGGCAGAATCTCCTCCGGCGCGTCGCGAAAGTCAGTCAGCAAGGCGAAGTGCAGATGCGGATCCCGGTTCGAGAGGTGGTGAATCTCCAGGGTTTCGATCAGGCGATCGACGCCTTCCAGGCTCGTGAGCATCGTGGGAACGACCACCATGGTGCGGCAATCGGAGGCGATGCCGGAGGAGTAGTCCAGGCGGGGGAGCAGGCGGGGTTTCACCAACAGGGTGGCCAGCCAGTTGATCAGCGCGATGGCCAGCTGGCTGCCACAAATGAAGAAAACCAAGGTGAAGAAAATGAGTCTCCCTCCATGGACTTCGAGCGCCTGGGCCTGGCGGAAGAACCCGAAGGTGACGAGGAAGGTGACCGCTCCGATCCCGCCCGCATAAAGCGTCAGCGGATGACGGTGGATGCCTCGTTCGATAACCGTCCGCCATCGCCGCCGCACCTTCGCCGCGCGCTCCAGCAGCGGGAGGCCTTTGTCGATCAAGTAGAAACCCACATGGGCGGTCCGGTCGTCACGCCCGTTTCGTCTGGCGCTGTCTGCGGCTAGTTGAATCGCGCGCTGGGCGACCTCCGCTTCTGAAAGACGGCCGTGGCGCGCGATGGCTTCGACCGAATGGCGGTAGCGATCGCGGGTCGAAAAATCCATCCGGCTATAAACGTCGGCCGGGTCGGAGCGCAAGGTGTTCTCGACGTGACTCAGGGTCTCCACGAACTCCTTCCAGTCCATCGCGCTCAGGAAACGGAGACTCGCGATACTGTGGCTGACGGAAACCTGATCGGCCGCCTGGTTCTGGCTTTCCAAATGGACCAGCTGTTCGATAGACAACCCTTGTTCGACCAGCCGCTGGTCGAGCCAGCTGCGCGCGAGATACAGCACCGGACTTTGCCGCGACAGCCGCTGACAAAATTCCGCCACGAATGAACTGGAGATGGGGAGGTCGGACTTTGCCATGTCGGCCACCACGATGACGAGGTGCGACGGATTCTTTTCGGCCATGTCCTGCAGACGATTCACCCATGAGTCCGCGAGATCGCGATCCTCCCGGGCGATCATCAGCCGGGTGGTGATCCGCTGCAGGTTTTCAATCAACCCCAGGCGCAACATGATCGGAATGGCCCACAATTCTCCGAGTTTCAGGGAGCGCTCCGCTTGGTAAGCGGCGATAAAGGCGCTGAGCGGTTTCGCATCGATCTGGGCGTCCACGTGCGAGATCAACTCAAGCACAATGTCATAGACGCGCGGCAGTCCAGCGGACGGGCTGTTCAAGAGGCGGGGCAGCTCCCGGCTGTAGCGCCGCGGCAGATGCCTCCGACCCATTTGGATCTGCTCCTCGATCAGGTAAAAGTTGTCCAGCAGCCATTCGGCGGCGGGAGTGATGCGCCGGCCCGGATGGACG
>PMBT01000107.1 GCA_003153035.1 Opitutia bacterium | reverse complement strand
TTGATGCGTCGGCGGATGTCGCGGGTCGAGGCCATTGAGAAAAAAGGCGGAAAAGCGCGCAGGCGAAAAAGCGGGAAACGGTATCACCACCGGCGCTCAGCCGTTGTATGTCCCCTTCCATTCTTCGATGGTTTTCTTGAGTTCGGCGGCGAGCATTTCGTCGACGGCGGCCTTCTGCCGGAGGCTGTCGAGCAGGGCCTGCTTGCGGGTGCCGAGGAACTCCCTCAGGTGCTGGGCCGCGGCGACGATTTTTTTCACATCAATGGTATCGAAATAGTTGTTCTGCATCGCCCAGAGGACGGCGGCCTGCACCTCGATGGCCAGTGGATTGAAGGCGGGCTGCTTGAAGAGCTCGACGATGCGGGAGCCGCGGTCGAGCTGGGCCCGGGTGCGCGCGTCGAGATCGGAGCCGAACTGCGCGAAAGCGGCCAGTTCGCGGAACTGGGCAAGCTCGCCCTTGATCTTGCCGGCGACNNGGAATGTAGGCCGAGACGTCGCCGGCGAGGGTTTCGATGATCGGCAGCGCCGTCAACGAGCCCTTGTCCGCGAGCCGCGCGGCGCGTTCGAGCAGCCGTGAATGGAGGTAAAACACATCGCCGGGATAGGCTTCGCGGCCGGAGGGGCGCTTGAGAATGAGCGAAATCTGGCGGTAGGCGACGGCGTGCTTGGAGAGATCATCGTAAACGATGAGCGCATCCATCCCATTTTCCATGAACCACTCGCCCATGGCGGCGCCGGCGTACGGTGCGACATACTGGTTAGCCGGGTTGTCGGCGGCGGGAGCCGCGACGATGATGGTGTACTCCATCGCGCCCGCGGCCTCGAGGGAAGCAATGGTGCGGGCGATGTTGGAATTCTTCTGGCCGACGGCTACGTAGATCGAATAGAGCGGGCGAAACCCGGGATCCTTTGAAGCCAGGCCCAGGCGGTTGATGCGCGCCTGGTTGATGATGGTGTCGATGGCGATGGTCGTCTTGCCGGTGCCGCGGTCGCCGATGATCAGTTCGCGCTGGCCGCGACCGATCGGGATCATCGAGTCGATCGCCATGATGCCGGTGAGCACCGGCTCGGAGACGGATTTGCGCACGATGATGCCGGGGGCGATCTTCTCGACCGGATAGAATTCCGTCGACTCGACGGGCCCCTTGCCATCGACCGGCTGGCCGAGGGCATCAACCACGCGGCCGAGAAGGCCCCGGCCGACCGGCACGGAAAGCAGCTTGCCGGTCGTGGAGACCTCGTCGCCCTCCCGCAGCCGGGAGACATCGCCGAGCACGACGCAACCGACCTCGTCTTCCTCGAGATTGAGCGCGATGCCGATGGCATTGCCGGGGAACTGGACCATCTCGTTGTACATGACCTCGGACAGGCCGTCGACCCTGGCAACACCGTCGGCGACGGAGCGGATGGTGCCGGTATTCTTCTTGACCGCCTTCGAGGAAAGCTGGGCGATCTGTTGTTCAATTTGTTCGATGACGGTACTCATGGGCGCGGCGCGCGATTGGTGGTTGCAAGGGCGGAAAGTGGAGCCGGCTCAGGCCGGCGTGGACAGAACCGCGAGTTGGCTCGCGACGGAAGATTCGTACAAGTCGTCGCCGACGCGGATGCGAAGACCGGCGAGCAAAGCAGGAGCCGGCCGGGCGGCGGCGGCGATGGGGCGTTGGTATTTCCGCGCAAACGCGGTCTCGATGAGGCGGAGCACCCGGTCGTCGACGGGGCCGGCATGCTCGACGAGGGCGCGGTTCTTCGCCAGTTGGGTCGCGACCAGCCGTTGGTAGCGGCGGAGGACCACGAGCGGCTGCCGCGGCGGATGTTTGGACAGATAGGCGAGCACGCCCTCAACCCGCGCGGCCGAAACCTGACCGTCCGCAAGGCTCAGGCTGAAGAGCTGGCGGGCGAACTTCTGGGATTGTAGGCTGGTGCGCATCGCGGAGAAAAGGCGGAAGAACTGAAGGCGGAATGGCTGAAGAATGCGGTGAAGGCTGGATAGCTTGAGTTGATCCGTGGTTACGTCTGAAGATTCCGGCGCGGGCTCGGTGATGTTTAGCCCTTCAGGCCTTCAGTTCTTCAGTCTTTGACTGCAGTCAGCTCGCGGGCGGCCGCCTCGTTGTAACGGGTGCGCTCCGCGTCGCTGAGTTCCTTGGCCAGGACACGCTCGGTGGTCGCGACTACCAGACGGGCGACTTCGAGGCGGGCCGCTTCCAGCATTTTCTTGTGCTCGAGTACGATGGCCTGCTGCGCCTTAACGATCAGGTCATTGGCCCGGGCGGTGGCGTCCTTCTGCTGGGCTTCGAGGAATTCCCTGGCGGTCTGGCGCGCCTCCTCGGCGAACTTGGCGGCCTCGAGCTGGGCCTGCTTGGCGATGGCCGCAGCATCGAGTTGGGCTTGCGCGAGCTTGGCGGTGGTGGCGGCGGCATTCTTGAGGCCTTCGGCAATCTTGGCATTGCGCTCATCAAGGGTGGCGATGATGGGCTTGATCGCGAATTGATAGAGGACACCCGCGAGAATCGCGAAACTGATGAACTGCCAGATCACGAACTGCCACTCGACGCCAAACTTCTGCAGCAAGCCGGCGGGACCTTCGGAGGGAGCCGCCGCCTGAGCCTCGGCGGCGGAGGCGGCGGCAAGGACGAGTGAAAACATGGCGCGGAAAAAGATTGGCGCCGCCGGCGTTATTGCTGCGCCGGCGGCGCGGGGGAAGCGTTGATTAATGGAGTAAAACCAGCGAGAGCACGCCGAGGCCTTCGGCGAGCGCTAGCGCGAGGATCGACTGGACGAGAATCTTGCCCGAAGCGCCGGGATTGCGGCCGACAGCCTCGACGGCGTGATAACCGATGAGGCCGACGCCGAGCGCGGAGGCGAAGATGGCGATACCTTGGGCGATATTACCTGTCATGGGAGGATATGGGTTGAGTTGGTGGTTGTTCGTTCTCTCGGCCGTGCACGTTTTGGTGGGACATGCTCCCGGTCGGGAAATTCAGTGGGAGGGCGCTCCAGGCACGGCCTCTTTGACCTCAATGGGGTTGGAGTGCTCGGATTCCTCACCGTGGTCATCGCCGTGGTTGCAGATTAGCCCAATGTAGACCGAGGTCAGCAACGTGAAGACGAAGGACTGCACCAGACCGACCAGGATCTCCAGAAAGTAGAATATGGGGATGAACGACGTGTTGTGCAGCAGATTCTCGCCGCCAAAAATGTTGCCAAAAAGACGCACGGAGAGAGTGATCGGGCGGATAAGGATCGACATAACCTCAATGAGGCCCACGCCAAGGAAAACCACCGAAAGCGACCAGTACAACGCGGCGGGGATCTCCTTCTTGTCGGCCTTGTTGCCAAAGAGATCAAACAGTAATGCCTTGGGACCGGCATACCGCAGCACGATGACAAACCAGCCGACGAAAGACGTCAGCGCGAGGGCGATCGTGCCATTGAGATCGGAAGTAAGCGGGCGGATCCATGGAATAAACCCGACCTGCTCGCCGGTAGCCTGATTCATCTCTTTCCAACCCACGGTGCCGACGAAGGGAAACAAGCCGCTCCAATTGTGTAACAGAATAAAGACAAAGAAGCAGATGAGCAGTGGAAAGGCCGCCGGCATCGCTTTCTTGCCGACGATGGGCTCGAACAGGTCGCGCAGGCCATTGATGAGCCCCTCCACCACCGCCTGACCACGAGCTGGAACAATCTGTGGTTTTCCCACCAGCCAGCGAATAAAGAAAACCAGAATCAAGGTGACGCCCCAACTCGTTAACATGCTGTTGGTAAGAGGCAGAGGCCCAACATGAAACACCGACTCAGCTTTCTCGGACACGCCTCCTTCATTGGCAAAGGCGGCCGTACCGGAAGCGAGGATGGAGGCGAGTAAAAGCAGTGTCCTAACCAGGGGCATCGTACACGAACCGTGATGGAATGAATTTAAAGGGGTATCTGTTAGCCAAACGCTTCAATCGGCGTCAACCCCCGAAACCAAAGAAGGATTAGTTGGACGCGCGGCATAAGCTGGTGTTCTGCCATGTGTTAAACAAAACGATTTTGGACAGCCTGCCGGGCGGCAGCCCACTCGGCACCCAGCGAATGAAAGGTCGGAGCCCGCGCCTGAAAGATCGTCAGGTGTTCGAAAGGGAACGGGGCCGCTGGCTGGGGGCGCCACCGCGGATGGGCAGCAACGATTTCCAGCGCTTCATCGTAATAGGGCTTGTAGTCGGTGCGGAAGAAGAGGCGACTCCCCTGCCCCGCCCGGGCGCCGAGTTCGTCCAAAAACCCCGCCTGAAACAGGCGGTTCTTGTGATGCCGTTTTTTCGGCCACGGATCCGGAAACAGCATGTAGATGTCGAGCAACCGGACGCCCGCGGGTAGTTCGTGCAGGAAATCGCGCGCCTCGCAGCGGAGGAAATGCAGGTTGGACAAGCCGGTGCGATCGCGCTTACGCAAAGCTTTTGTAATGCGCTCAAGCCTCAGGTCGATGCCCACGCAGAGCCGGTTGGGATGCGCGGCGGCGTAGGCGGTCAGGAAATGGCCGTTGCCGCAGCCAATCTCCAGCACGATTTGAGCATCGGACCGGGGCAGGATGCCGGCCATTGCTGAGCGTAGCCCGACCAGGCGTTCAGTCCGAATGGCGTCGAAGATTTCTCGGGGCATTGAAGGGGAAGGCTGAAAGGCTGAAAGCGGAAAGACTCAAGGCTGAAAACCGGAACCATGGACGCCCCTGCACGGAGGCAGGTCCGGATCTTGTCTGCAATGGAGCCGTTGCGACGCGGCTGCCGGCGGTTCTACTTCTCGGCGTTCAGCGTTCCGATTTCTGCTCTTCAGGTTTTCGCTCTTTTTCCTGGCTGGCGCGCTGTGGCAGCGTGAAAAAGAAGGCCGTGCCCTTGCCCAGTTCGCTCTCGACCCAGACGCGTCCCCCGTGGAGCTGGACGATGTGTTTCACGATGCTAAGCCCCAGACCGGTGCCTCCTTTCTCGCGGGAACGGCCTTTGTCGACCCGGTAGAATCGCTCGAAGATGTGCGGAAGATCCGTGGCGGGAATTCCGGGTCCGTTGTCGCGGACGCAGACCTCGGTTTCACCGCTGCGCAGGCGGGCACTCACTTCAATCCGGGAACCGCGCGGCGTGTATTTGAGCGCATTATCGAGGAGGTTTTCGCAGATCTGGGTGATTTTTAGAGGGTCAACAAGCATCAGACCGATGGCCGGATCGATCGCGAAGGAAATGACATGTTCGCTCGCAACGGTACGCCCGCGAATATCATCGATCAGGCTGGTCAGGAGGTCGGCCAGGGCCGTGGATTCGCAGCGCAGGCCGGGATTGATCGATTCAAGGCGGGAGAGCGCGAGCAGATCCTCGAGCAGCGAGTTGAGCCGCTCAGTGTGTCGCTGAATGGTCTGAAGGAACCGGTCGCGGTCCTCGAGCGGCATGTCGCGGTGCCCGTCGACAAGGGTTTCGATATAACCCTTGATGATGCTCAGCGGGGTGCGCAGCTCGTGGGAGACATTGGAGACGAAATCCCTGCGGATGCCCTCCAGCTTCTTCTGCTTGGTGATATCATGGAGCACAAACAGCACCCACGTGCCGCGGGCGCCGTTGAGCGGCGTGACGAGGGTGCCGGTGGCTTCGAGCCAGATGGAATCACTGCCCTCAACAAACTCGAGCTCTTGCTGGGGTTGGGCCGGGCCAGCCCGGACGGCCTCGACGAAATTGAGAAAGGCCACGCTGTGCAGGACAATCTCCAGGCGCTGATGCAAGATGTCCTTGGCGCGGGGAAAAATGGATTGAAGGGCCTGGTTCGCGAGGAGGATGCGGTTCTCGGCATCAACCAGGAGGACGGCCTCCTGGAGGCTGCCCAGGGTGGCCTCCAGCTGGGCGAGCTGGCCGGAGCGGGCCTGCTGCAGCTGCGCAACCTCGGTGATGAGTTCATTGGTTGCGGAGCGCAAACGGTCCCAATCGCCCGGCATCTTCGCACCAGGCTCGTCGTCGCTGAGGAGCGGCTGTTGCTCGTTGATGGCCTGACACAGGCGCCGCACGGCCTGCTGGTGGTCGCGACACCACTTCAAGGCAAACGCGAGGCCGATAGCCAGCGCAGCAGTGATCAGATAGAACATGCTTCAGCTTTTCAGTCGGCCATCCGGTAACCAACCCCGCGAATCGTCTCGATCCAGTCAGCCTCCGAGCCGAGCTTCTCCCGCAGCCGCCGGACATGCGTGTCCACCGTGCGCGTTTCGATCTCGGTCTCGTAGTTCCAGACGTTGATCAGGAGGTGTTCGCGGGTTTGCACCCTGCCCCGTCGTTCCATCAGCAGGCGGAGAAGCTTGAACTCGGTGGCGGTCAGTTCAACGGGCCGGCCGTGGAGGGTCACTTCGTGCCGCTCGATATCGAGCACAATCTGGCCCGCCTGGAGGTGCTTCGCTTCTGCGGGCGCGTCGTCGGAAACCCGGCGGAGGATCGATTGCACACGCAGGACGAGTTCTTTCGTGCTGAATGGCTTGCAAATGTAGTCGTCGCAACCGGTTTCAAACCCCGAGATCCGGTCGTTCTCCTCGGCTTTGGCGGTCAGGAAGATAATCGGCACCTGCTGCAGTCGGGGATCGGCGCGGATGATCCGGCAGATCTGCATGCCGTTGAGATCCGGCATCATGATGTCCAGGATGAGGAGGTCCGGCAGGAANNTGAGATGGTAAGCCACGAGATCGGCGACATCAGGCTCGTCGTCGACAATCAAAATCTTTCTGGGCTTCTGATCGGACATACGCCTGAGTATAGGCTGCCGGGGCGGGTTTACGAGTGGAATTCGGGCCGTCACCCATTTGTTACAACGGTGACAATCCGGCGACGGACTTCGCGGCGCTCTTCACTCGCGAGGCGGCCCGCCGAGAGGAACGCCGGGCACCCTGCCCGCTTGAATGAGAACCATCAGGATGCTGATGTCCGCGGGATTAACCCCGCTGATTCGGCTGGCCTGACCCAGCGTGTAGGGGCGCATCTGGTGGAGCTTAAGAGCACTTTCGCGGCGGAGCCCGGGAATTCCCGGGTAATCAATCCCGCGGGGAATCCGGATCTGTTCGATTTTGCTTAATTTCTCGATTTGGATCATTTCGCGTTCAAGGTAACCCCGATATCTGATCCGATAGAGCACTTCATCACGAACTGTTCCAGGCTCGGAAAGGAATGCCGGGGGCAGGATTTCCGCAGCCTCACCGCGTCTTAATCGATCCGCCCAGTTCGGTTCGCCCTCGGCGGGCGATTCGAGGTTGGATACCCAGTTTTCTATCTTGGTCTTTTTCGCCTTAATATTAGTTAATCTATTAATGGATAAGATATTACAACGCTCTGCGTGAGCGAGCATTCTCAATTCGGCGCTACCGTGATTGAACAATAATCGATACTCCGCACGGCTTGTGAACATGCGATAAGGCTCATTGGTTCCTTTAGTCACGAGGTCGTCGATCAGAACCCCGATGTAGCCTTGGTGGCGCCCGATGATCAAGGGAGGTTCTCCCCTGTTTTTTTGGACGGCATTTATGCCGGCCATAATCCCCTGCCCTGCGGCTTCCTCGTAACCCGATGTCCCATTAATCTGTCCCGCAAGAAAGAGGTTCTCCACTTTCTTGGACTCCAAGGATGGAAAGAGTTGAGTAGGCGGTGAGAAGTCGTACTCGACCGCATAAGCCGGCCGAAGCAGTTCAGCCTGCTCAAGTCCGGGTATGCTATGGACCATCTCGACCTGAACATCAAGGGGCAGACTGGTGGACAGGCCATTAATGTAATACTCGTTGGTTCCCCTACCCTCTGGTTCGAGGAAAAGGATATGACGCGACTTGTCGGTGAAGCGGACAAACTTGTCTTCAATGCTAGGGCAATAACGGGGCCCGACTCCGCTAATCTGGCCGCTATACATCGCCGATTTCTGCAGATTGCCGATGACTATATCTCGCGTATGTTCAGTGGTATAAGTTATCCAACAGGAAGCTTTTTCGGTGCCCGGCAGCCAGCCGATTCGACGCTCTCCCGTTTGTTCCACGTGGAACAAATCCTCGGGACCACGCGTATCGTGGAACGCAAACAGTGTCGGCGGATCATCCCCTTTCTGTTCATCCAGCTTGGAGAAATCGATGCTTCGCCCCAGCAAGCGCGGCGGGGTCCCGGTCTTGAAACGACTCAATTCAATACCAGCCTCTGTTAGGCTGCTCGAAAGCGTTTTGGCGCTAAAATCACCAAGGCGGCCGCCTTCNNTTCTTGTTCTGGCCGATATGCATCAATCCGCGCAGAAATGTCCCGGTGGTGATCACCACAGCTTTGCCTAGAAACTCGACATCGAGATTCGTGCGGCATCCGACGACCCTCCCATCCTGAAAGATCAAGCCGGTGACGGTGGCCTGGAAAAGATGAAGGTTTTTCTGGAGCTCCAATGTGTGTTTGAGCCGAAACTGGTAGGCTTTCTTGTCGCACTGCGCACGTGGCGATTGAACCGCCGGACCCCTCGATTCGTTGAGCAATCGGAATTGGATGGCGGTGACGTCCGTGTTCACGGCCATCTCGCCACCAAGCGCATCGATCTCCCTGACAATCTGACCTTTGGCCTGGCCACCTATTGCCGGATTGCAGCTCATCTGAGCAATCGTATCGATGTTGCCGGTTAGAAGTAAAGTAGAGGAGCCCATTCGCGCGGCGGACAACGCTGCCTCAACGCCAGCGTGTCCGGCGCCACATACAATCACATCAAATCGGAAGTTATTAATAATCAAGTAAATGAGAGACAATTTCGTTGGTAGCCTGGATTCCGTACAGCAAATGGTCATTTGCCGATACAGAAGGTCGCGAACAAGCTATCCAATACGAGCTCGTTATCGATCCGGCCGGCGATTTCTCCAAATGCACTGAGCGCACCCCGTAGGTCGCTGGCCAGCAGCTCAATGGGAGCGCTGGAAGCGACTTTGTCCAGGGCGATCTGAAGATGCCGGGTCGCCTGACTCAAGGCCACGGCGTGGCGGGCGTTGATCGCCACCAACTCCTCGCCATGCTCGGCGCGGAATGATTCCGCGTGCCGGACGATCATTGCCTCGAGTTCATCGCAGCCGGCCCCGGTGAGGGCGGAAACCCTGGCTGCCGGGAGGGCATGGGGCGGCGGGGGACCGCCGCCGGCCGCGACGAGATCGGTCTTGTTGATGACGGCCAGAGCGTTGCCGGGCGTCAGGCGGCTCCGGAGTTCGTCCGGCAGCGCCGGGGCCGGCCGGCTGGCGTCGAGGATCAGCAGGATCAGGTCGGCCGCGGCGGCGCGCTCGAGGGTCTTCGCCATGGCGAGCCGCTCGAGCGGGGTGGGGGAGGCGGCGAGGCCCGCGGTATCAATAAGTCTGATACAGTGGGGGCCGAGCGTGATCCGCTCCTCCAGGTAGTCGCGCGTCGTGCCGGGCTCGGGGCTGACGAGCGCACGCTCGCGACCGACCAGCCGGTTGAGCAGGCTGCTCTTGCCGGCGTTGGGCTCGCCGAGGAGGACCGTCTTCAGGCCGTCGCGGAGCACGTCGCCGTAGTGGCTCGTCGCCAGGAGCCGCGCGGTGTCGGCCTGGAGCCGCCGGACGCCGTCCGCGAGCCTGGCCCGGTCTTCCGGCGGCAGGTCCTCCTCCGGAAAATCGATGGAGGCCTCGACCCGGGCGACCAGCGCGATGAGCCGGCCGGTCATGGCCTGCAGTCGGCGGCCCAGCGCGCCGCGGAGCTGCTGGTTCGCCGCCTGCAGCGCTCGCTCGCTGCGGGCGTGGATGAGATCGGCCACCGCCTCCGCCTGGCTCAGGTCCAGGCGGCCGTTGAGAAAGGCGCGTTTGGTGAATTCGCCGGGTTCGGCCGGCCGGCACCCGCGGGCCGAGAGATCCTCGAGGAGTTTCTGCGCAATAAAGGGGTTGCCGTGGCAGCTGAGCTCGAGGAGATCCTCGCCGGTGTAGGAGTTGGGGGCCTGGAAAAAGGTGTACACCACGTCGTCAAGAAGCGCGCCGGCGACGTCGCGATAATCGCCGTGCCGCGCCTGGCGGGGCAGGGGAGCCGCGCGGAAGATCTGCTCCCCGAGCGCCGCCGCAAGCGGGCCGGTCGCGCGCACAAGGGCCAGGGCGGAGGTGCCCACCGGCGTGGCCAGGGCGGCGATGGTGTCGGCGGAATACGCCATGCTGCTGACGGAAGCGACGCGGCCGCCGAAGGCAAAGCGAAAGCGCTCCCGTCCCGGGGGAGCGCAGGTTCGTCCAACCCGGAACAGCTCTGACCGCTATTCGGCCACCGCGGTCGCTGCCACGGCCGTTCCGCCGGTGACCGTCACGCGGGCGAGGATCTCGGCCTTGATCTTGGCGGCGAGCTCGGGGTTCTTCGCCAGGGCATCCTTGGCGGCTTCGCGCCCCTGGCCGATCAATTCGCCATTATAGGCGATCCAGGCGCCCTTCTTCTCCAGAATCTTGTGTTCGACCCCCAAATCGAGGAGCGAGCCGGTCTGGGAGATGCCCTCGTTGTACATGATGTCGAATTCGCACTCCGTAAAGGGCGGGGCGACCTTGTTCTTCACGACCTTGATCTTGGTGCGGTTGCCCACGACCCGGCCGTCGGGGGTCTTAAGCTGATCCTTGCGGCGGATGTCGAGCCGCAGCGAGGAGAAGAATTTCAGGGCCCGGCCGCCCGGCGTGGTCTCGGGATTGCCGAACATNNTTTTCCCGGATCTGATTCGTGAAGATGCAGACGCATTTGGTCCGGCTGACGACCGAGGTCAGGCGGCGCATCGCCTGGCTCATGAGGCGGGCCTGGGAGCCGACCGTGGCGTCACCCATCTGACCATCGAGCTCGGCCCGCGACACCAGGGCCGCCACCGAGTCGATGATGATCACATCAATGGAGTTCGACCGGATGAGCGCCTCAGCGATGTTTAGGGCGTCCTCGCCGCTGTCGGGCTGCGAGACCAGCAGCTCGTCCAGCTTCACCCCGACGATGCGGGCATACTTCGGGTCGAGCGCGTGCTCCACGTCGATGAAGGCAGCCAGGCCGCCGCGCCGATGGGCCTCGGCAATGACGCTCAGGCAGAACGTGGTCTTGCCAGACGATTCCGGCCCAAAGATCTCGATGATCCGGCCACGCGGCAGTCCGCCTACGCCAAGGGCCAGGTCGATGGCCAGCGAGCCGGTGGAGATCGTATCGACGATCATGCGAGTCGCGCTGCCGAGGCGCATGATGGAACCCTCGCCGAATTCCTTGGTGATGGCGGAGACGGCCATCTCGATATTCTTGGCGCGGGCGGGATCGGCGGACCGTTCGGCGGCGGTGGCGCCGGGCTTCAGATCGGCCGCGGATTTTGGAGGCGGGGCTTTGGACATAGGATTTATCAAATTAGAAAACCGTTATTTATTGGGAAACCAAGTGCAGGTCGGCCAAAGATGCAAGCGCGCGTTGACGGACGCTGTTTTTTCGGAAACGTCCATGCGGCGCAAACGAAAAGCGGCGCGGAGCAGGCGCGAACCGCCGACGGGCCCGCCGATGGCCGCACCGCCTCAATGGCCGCCCTGATAGCCCCGGAACCAGTCAACGAACCGCCGCAGACCCTCCTCGAGCGTCACCTTCGGCTGATAGCCGACCGCCGCATGGATGCGGGTGAGGTCCGCGCAGGTCGCCGGCATTTCAGTCGCGACCGGCGGCAGCATTTCCACCTGCGCCGGCCGGCCCAGCTGGGACTCGAGCATCCGGACAAACAGCGCCATCTCGACCGGCCGGTTGTGACCGATGTTGAACAGCCGCCAGGGCGGCCCGGATTTCTCCGGGGGCGGATCCGCCGGGCTCGCCGCGAACGGGTGGAGCAGCACCTTGAGCACGCCGTCGACAATATCGTCGATGTAGGTGAAGTCGCGTTGATAACGGCCGTGATTGAAGAGCCGGACCGGCTGGCCATCGCGGATGGCCCGGGCGAAAAGCAGCGGCGTCATATCCGGCCGGCCCCACGGTCCGTAGACGGTGAAGAAACGCAGTCCGGTCAGATTCAGCCCGAACGAATGGGCGTAACTGTAAGCCATCGCCTCGTTGGCCTTCTTGGTCGCGGCGTAAAATGAAAGCGGCGGTCCGGCATCGTCGTCCTCACGGAAGGGCACCCGCGCATTGGCGCCGTAGACCGAACTGCTCGAGGCAAACACCAGGTGTTTCGGCGGCCGCCGCCGCGCCGCCTCGAGCACGCTGGCGAAACCATCGAGATTGCTGTGCACGTAGGCCGCCGGATTCTCCAGGCTGTAGCGCACCCCCGTCTGCGCGCCGAGATGCACGACGTAATCGGGCCCGAAATGCCCGTGGAGACCCGCAAAGGCCGAGGCGTCGGCAAAATCGGCCCGCACGAAGCGGAAGCCCGCGAGTTTCTCCAGTTCAACGAGCCGCGCACGCTTCAACTCAAGCGAGGCATAATCGTTCAGGTTGTCCACCCCGAGGACTTCGCACTGGTTGGACAAGGCGAGCCGCTGGCAGACGTGGAAGCCGATAAACCCGGCCGCGCCGGTCACGAGAACTTTCATCGGTCGGGGTTTAGACGAAAGGGTGGAGCGCCGCTAGGCAAAACTCCACGGCCGCGCGGTTGGCCGGGCGCGCCCCGCGAGAAAGTCCAAGCTTTCGCTTGATTGCGCAGAAATCGCTTCTATAAGTTGCGCCGCCTCTGCCTCTCGGCATTGTTGATGCATGAACATAAGGGCCTATCTCAAACCCGACTGCGGCTGGTCCCGCGGTGTCCGGGCCATCATGCGCAAATATGATCTCGCGTTCGAGGACGTCGACATCGTCAACCACCGCGCCCATTACGAGGAGATGGTTCGCAAGTCAGGTCAGCCCCTTTCCCCCTGCGTCGAAATCGACGGCATCATGCTGGCCGACGTTTCCGGCGAGGAAGTCGAGAACTACCTTCTCGCCAACGACCTCGTCAAACCCAGCGACGCCCAAACCGATGAGCCGACCAATGCCGGCTGTGCGGACGGGGAGACTGCGAAAATGGCCACGAAAACGACCCGATTCTTCTGACGAGCCCACCCAGTCAAAACAGCACCAGTTTTCACAGGGCCGGCTCTCGCACCGCGCGACCGGCCCTTTTTTTGCGCATGGATCAATCCATTCCATTCTCTCCGCTCAACATTCCCGGCCTCCTCAGCGCCGCAGGGATTAGGCATCCAACCTGCTCCAAAGATTCAGGTTGGCGACAACCCGAGCGTAAAATCCACGCGGCATCCGAAAAATGAACAACCGAAGCGACCGCACCCCCGACCTCCGGCCCCGGCGGATTGGATTGCCGCCCAAGCAGGGCCTTTACGATCCCTGGTTCGAACACGACGCCTGCGGCGTGGGTTTCGTGGTGGATATCAAGGGCCACCGGTCGCACCAGATCCTGGAGCAGGCGATCCAGGTGCTGAAGAATCTCGACCACCGCGGCGCCAGCGGCAGCGAAGCCAACACCGGCGACGGGGCGGGCGTGCTGCTCCAGGTTCCCCACGCCTTTCTCGCCGAGGCGTGCAAGAAGACGCGGATCGTCCTGCCCGGCCCCGCCGAGTACGGCTGCGGGTTGGTCTTCTTGCCCCGCAATCCCACCCACCGCCGGCGGTTGGAGGAGCGGTTTGAGCAGATTGTGCAATCGGAAGGACAGAGTTTCCTCGGTTGGCGCACGGTGCCGACCAACAGTTCGTCGCTGGGTGACACCGCCCGGTCGTGCGAACCATTCATCCGGCAGATCTTCATTGGCCGCAGCAAGAGCCTGGGCGACGATCTGGCGTTTGAGCGCAAGCTCTACGTGATCCGCAAGCGCGCCTACAACGAGATCCGCGCGGCGGGACTCGACGGCTGCGAGTATTGGTATCTGCCGAGCCTGTCCTACAAGACCATCATCTACAAGGGTATGCTCCTGACCGAGCAGCTGCCGGAGTATTTTCCCGACCTGCGGGATCCTGCGGTGGAGACGGCGCTCGCACTGGTCCACTCGCGGTTCAGCACCAACACCTTTCCAAGCTGGGAACGCGCCCATCCGTATCGCTACATGGCGCACAACGGCGAGAT
>PMBT01000089.1 GCA_003153035.1 Opitutia bacterium | reverse complement strand
GCGAACCGTCCTGCGCGATCGCCGGCGCAGCGAGCAGCAGCATGACCGCGACGGCGGCCACACTTCGCATCCACGGTTTCGAGCGCTCCAAGGAGTTGGGAGAGGTTTGCATAAAATCTTGGCGCGGCCTGCCGGACGGCAGGAGTCGGTCGATTCGGGCCGAAGGCAGGAACCGTCGCATTGGGAAAGCAACCCGGACGCAGTATCCCTCGCAAGCCCGAAAGTCGGCGCGGCCAAATCCTATTCCGTCTCAGTGAACTCGCAAAGCGAGAAGACCCGGACCCCGAGCCGTTCCAGCCGCCGCGAACCGTTCAGTTCGGGCAGGTTCATGATCGCACCGACATCGGTGACCATGCAATCGATGTTGGGCATCGTCGTATTTCCTCTTCGCAAACTCTGCCAGTGTTGCCCAATTGACGAAACCTGTCCCACCATTAGGCTTTTCTGCTGCAGCAGGGACACAGGTGTATTCTGGCGTCACCGAACCTCCTTCTGGAAACCTTATGAAACTGATCTCGCGGCGCGATGCACTCAAAACGGCTCTCATCGGTGCTGTTTCCACGCAGATTGTAGGTGAGTCGGTGTCCGCCATCGGCGAGTCTCCCGCCAGCTCGGACTCGAAACCAGCTATTGGAATCGAAGGCCAGCGCCGGGCTGATCTNNCTATTACATGACGTTCTCGTCGTTTTTTTCCTACCCGGGTGTTATCATCTGGCACTCGCGCGATCTGGTAAACTGGGCCCCGATCGGACCTGCGCTGACGAAACCCATTGGCACGGTCTGGGCCATGGACCTGGTCAAGCACAAGGGCCGCTACTTTATCTACATTCCGGCGACCCCGGGTGGCCAGCAGTCTATCTTCGTCATCCACGCCGACGATATCCGCGGCCNNGTGTCCGGTTGCATCGATCCGGGCCATGCAGTCGGCGAAGACGGCAAGCGCTATCTGTTTTTTAACGGCGTCCGCAGAATTGCCCTGACCGATGATGGCTTGGCGACAGTCGGCAAACTGGAACAGGTCTACAGCCCATGGCGCTACCCCGACGACTGGGTGGTCGAAATGTTCGCCCCGGAAGGCCCGAAGATCTTCCGCCGTGAGGATTGGTTCTATCTTGTTGCAGCGGTAGGCGGCACGTCCGGTCCGCCGACAAGTCACATGGTCACCGTCGCCCGCTCGCACTCCATCCATGGCCCCTGGGAGGACTGCCCCCACAACCCGATCGTCCATACCCAAAGCGCCGAAGAACCGTGGTGGTCGCGCGGCCATGCCACTGTGGTCGAGGGGCCGGGCGGAGACTGGTGGATGATCTATCACGGTTACGAAAACGGCTTTCGCACCCTTGGCAGGCAACCCCTCCTGGAGCCGATCGAGTGGACTCCTGACGGGTGGTTCCACGCAAAAGGCGGAACGCTGTCGCAGCCAATTGCCAAACCCAGGAAAGGGCTACCAGGACCGTCAGGCTTTGCGTTATCGGACGATTTTTCGACGAATAGATTCGGCGTGCAATGGAGTTTCTTCAATCCCGGCCAGGACGAGATGAAACGAGCCCGTTCCGAAGCCCGCGCCTTGGCGATTGATGGCAAGGGCACGACCCTGGCCGACTCTTCTCCGCTCACTTTCCTCGTGGGCGACCGGAGCTACGAGGCCAAGATCACCCTGGACATCGGCGACGGCGCCCAAGCGGGGATATGCCTGTTTTATAGCGAACGCATGTTCTGCGGCATCGGCTTCAGCAATTCGCAGATGTTCACCTATAACTACGGCATGGAACACAGCTGGATGCGCCAGGACATGGCAACCCGAACAGTGCGACTGCGCGTGACCAACCACGCCAACATCGTGACGTTTTACTACCAGAGGAACGGCGAAACCTGGGTCAAGCACCCATGGCAAATGGAAGTGTCGGGCTATCATCACAATGTCTTCGGCGGTTTTCTCAGCCTCAAGTTTGGCGTCTATTGCGTTGGAACGGGGAAAGTGAAACTCCGCGATTTTGTCTATCGGGGCGCATAACGCTGAGCCCGTCTGGATTAAACAGAATACCAAACCGGGACGGGAGTATAGACCGCGATTTCGCGACGGGCTCCACTCAAACTCAGCCGCGCCGAAAGCGCGCCGGCGGGAGGCCGCTCCACCGACGAAAGGCCGCCGAGAAGGAATATCCCGATGCGCAGCCCGCTCGGGGGGCAATCTCCTCCATCCTCTCCGGCGAAGAGCGCAGCATCGTGCCCGCTCGCCTCAATCGCAGGTGGACCATCCCCCCACGAGGGACCACTCTTGTCTTTGCTCCGTCTTCCTGCTTCTTACTTTTCAGGTGACACTCTTTCGTTGCACGGAGAGGTGTCACTCAATTACGACCTCAATTTTGTATCAGGCACTGGCAGTTTAGCACGATTCAATCTCGTTGTACGTGGTGCCCCCCAACAGAAGATTGAACGCCTCGCCCCGGTTGAACAACCGTTGGGTCACAACGAAGCTGCTCCCTTAGGCCGCCGCCGCGTTGTGATCCCCTCAGCCGGTTAGATTCTCGAGCGGAATCCGCCCATGAAGAAAATGACAAGGCAGATCAACAGAACGAGGCCGAGGCCTCCGCCGCCGATGACGGGCCCGCCAAGGTAAAAACCACCACCGCCGAACAGAATAAGAAGGACAATGATAAGTAAGATTAGACCCATGGTTGCACAATAGCACTCCGCTGCAACCCGTGGTATGGGGCCTTTCCCCACCGATTCATCCCGGTTTGCCTACCCGGTCGGAACCTTTCCAATCAGAGTTGCTGGCGCAAGAGCCCCGTGACCGCATCGAACATCTTCCTCAGGATCGACCGGTCCTTGAAATCCGCTCGCGTCATCCGTCGGGAGACCTGCTTATCGCGCTCGAAAACGGTGACCTGCTCCGCCGCAAAGACGGCGTCGTAGATGTTCAGGTTGGCCTCGTCGTTCAACCGGAAGGACCGATTGTCGAAATTCGTCGAGCCGACTGACACCCAGACGTCATCCACGATGAGCACCTTGCAGTGATAAAGCGACGGTTGGTATTCGTAGATGAGCACGCCGGCGTCGAGCAACGCCGCCCACCGCGAGCGGCTGGCGCCCTGGACGATTTCCGAATCCGTAGTGGGGCCGGGCACGATGATCTCGATCTTCACGCCGCGTTTTCGCGCGCTGACCAGCGTTTCAATCGCCAGGTCGTCCGGCACGAAATAGGCCGCCTGCAGGCGGATGCTCTTCGTGGCCGACGCGATGGACAGCAGATACATCAGGCGGACGCTTTCGCTGCCCTCGTCGCGGGAGCTCTTGAACACCTGCGCGCGCGAGCGGCCGATCTGCGCGAGTTCGGGATAATACGCGTTGCCAAACAGCACCTGGGCGTGGGTCTTCATCCAGTTGTCGCCAAAGGCCGCCTGCATCTGGGCGACCGCCGGGCCTTCGATTTTGTAATGGGAGTCGCGCCAGTGATCCTTCGCGCTGCCGTTGCCGGCCCACACGTCGGCGATGCCGACTCCACCCGTAAATCCGATCCGGCCGTCCACCACCAGCAGCTTGCGATGAGTGCGATTATTCAGGCGGGACAAATTATACCAGCGCAGCGGATGATACCGCTCGACCTGGACGCCTGCGGCCTTCATGGCGGTCAGAAATTTCCCATCGATCTTGTCGGCGCCCAGCCAGTCCAACAATACATGAACCTTCACCCCGGCCTGCGCCCGCTCGCACAAGGCATCCGAGAATTGCCGGCCGATGTCGCCCGACCAATAAATGTAGGTTTCGAACGTGATCGATTGCTGGGCGCCACGAATCGCCTCGAGCATGGCCGGAAANNCCATGCTGCGCAGGAACTGCGGATCGTCGACGGCAAACCGGTGGGTCAGCTCATAACGGATTTCCCGCTCCCCACGCCCGGGGATGCCGCTGCGGGAAACAAGAAAGCCGGCAACTAGGCCGATGATAAGGATTGAAAGCCAGTGTCTTTGGAATGTCTGCGCCCAGTTTTTCGCGCCATAGCGAGGTGCGCTCATGGCTTTCACGTTCACTAAAAATACCGCACGGACGACCGCGGCGGTATCATCTTGGTGGGTTTTGGATCTGGCTTGGAATCCGGGTTAATCACTATGCCAAGATCGTTCATTGAACTTTCTTCCGGCCGGAGCCGCTCTTNNGATTTATCGCCTTGAGGCATTGGTGGCTCTTTCTTTCGGTCGCGCCGCCAGGGGTCGAGTCCGCCAGGCCCCTTCGCATTTTGTCTCATAGTCATCGAAGGCTTTGACCAAGCCGGTGAGCACTTCCGCCGAAGTCTCGAAAAGTGCCTGGGCCTTCGGTTCCGTGACCTTTTCGACGTCTTCGCGCAGATGATCGATGAGCTGACGCATCCGAACTTTGATTCTCTGCGTATGATGACCAGGGTTATTCGCGGAAGAAGCTTTCATCACAGTGGCGCGTTCATTGAGGCATTGAGGCGCTTTACTTGTTCTCGCCCGTTTTTCTTTCCGACGGCTCTTTGGGGAGGGGCACGTCGATGTCCAGCGCAGCCGCCAGATCGATTTCGTGTTCCTGCTCCTGCACGATAATCGCGCGCAAGGTCTCGCTCAACGCAAATTCCCCCATTGCCTCGGCCTGCCGGATGCGCTCGCGGTAACGCCCCACCGTTTCCCTTTCGTTCTCCAGATCCGCGCGGAGCATTTCGACCGGGTCATTTGAGGTTTTGACCGGTTTGGGCGTTACCCCCGGCATACCGCCCAGATAGTCAATCTGTTTGGCGATTCTTATGGCATGCGCCAGTTCCTCCCCGGCGTGCGCTTCCAACTCCCGGGCAACGTCTGTATACGCGGCCCCCTTCAGCACCTGGCTGTACACGGTNNCCCGCCAGATCCTCGTTCAGCAATTGGATCATCTGCTCGCGGGTGATTTTCGATTCTGTGGTGATGATTTCTTTAGGCATAAAGATTGACGATTCGTTCGCAGATTCCCGGGTTCCGTCCGCGCTCAGCTTTCCACGGTGAAGCCGACTTTGATGGTCACCTGCCAGTGGTTTACCTTCCCTTTGGTGATATCGCCGCGGGTTTCAACCACCTGGAACCAGCACAGGTTCTTGATGGTTCTGTGCGCACGTTGAAGGGCTATGGCAACCGCCTCCTCGATGGAAGTGGTAGACGTCCCCGTGAGCTCGATAAGTTTATACACGTGGTTTTTCATGTTTGGTTCTTCTGGTCGTCGCACATCTGCCGCTATGGAATAATTGAAGGGGCCTCTCCGAGCTTGACGGATAAACTGAGGCGATCCTATGGGGTCTAGTCCTACTGCGACGTCAGGACTCGCTCCGCCTTTGCTCCCACCGGGGAGATTCGGATTCCCGCCAGGGCGCCATGGCGCGGTGGCGATTTCGTGGGTGGAAGCGCGTTTTGCCAGCGATGGGACTGGTGCCCCTCCTAGGTAAAGGCCCCATACCGGTGATGGCGCGGAACGCGCATTCTGCAGCCCGCGAAATATGGAAATCTATCAGACCTTATCGTGGTCACCGCTGGCCCCGCCATCGCCCGCCGAGAATCAAAAGGGCAAAAATGCGGCGAAGGTCTCGAATGATCGCCGGCCGATCCGCCGCGGTGCCGTTCAGCCCGGGCACTGAATTTTTCATGAAACTCCCAGCCTTACATCTCAAGCGTTATCGGCAAATCGCCTCCCTCCTGTGGAAATACGGCCGCACCGATCTCGCGCAGCAAATGAGCGCGGAGGAAGGCTTCGGCATTGACGAACTTCCGTCCGCCGAAGGTCAGCCGTTGACGGCCGGCCCCAAGCCTGCCGGCGAGACGCCTTTGCCCGAGCAACTGGCGGATGATTTGGAGGCGATGGGACCAACCTACGTCAAATTGGGGCAGGTGCTCGCCGGCCGGCCGGATTTGCTGCCCGAAGCCTACTTGAAGGCGCTCGCGCGCCTGCAGGATAAGGTGAAGCCGTTTTCCTACGCCGAGGTGGAGGAGGTCGTTCTGACCGAGCTGGGCGTCAGGATTTCCAAGGCGTTTTCGCGTTTCGACCCCGAGCCGATGGCTGCCGCCTCCTTGGGCCAGGTGCATCGCGCGGCCTTGCGGGACGGCCGCGCGGTGGTCGTCAAGGTGCAGCGCCCGAACATCCGCCAGCAAATCGCCGAGGACTTTGATGTGCTGGAGCAAATCGCCGGCTTTCTCGACAGTCATACGGCGTTCGGCCGCCGCCATCGCTTCCTCGTCACCCTCCAGGAATTCCGCCTGACAATCCAGCAGGAGCTCAATTATGAGCGCGAGGCCCACAACCTCATTGCGCTCGGGAAAAATCTCAAGGAATTCAAACTCATCCAGGTGCCGCAGCCCGTGCCCGACTTTTATACGCGCTCCATCCTGACCATGGAGGAAGTGCAGGGGCAAAAGATCACCGCCCTCGGTCCGCTGGCTCGGCGCGACCTCCAGGGTGCGGCGTTGGCGGAGGAATTGTTCAAGGCCTATCTGCAGCAGGTGCTCGTGGATGGAATGTTCCATGCCGACCCGCATCCCGGGAACGTATTCGTCACCAATGACGGGCGCCTCGCCCTCATCGACCTCGGGATGGTGGGTCACACGGCACCAGTCATGCAGGAAAACCTGCTGAAGATCCTGCTGGCCATCAGCGAGGGAAACGGCGAGACGGTCGCGGAAATCGCCATCCGGATGAGCGAGAAACTGGATGAATTTGCGGCACCCGAATTTCGCCGGAGAATCGCGCAGCTGGTGGCGCTGCGCCGGGACCAGGGATTGGAGCAACTCAACGTGGGACGCTCCCTCCTCGAGGTGAGCGGCATCGCCCAGGAAAACAGCCTCATTGTCCCCAGCGAGCTGGTGCTGCTGGGGAAAACCATGCTGCAACTGGATGAGATCGGCCGGATCCTCGATCCCACGTTTGATACCAATGCCTCCATCCGCCGCCATGTCGCTGCACTGATGACCCGCCAGATGCGCAAGGATATCACGCAGGGCAGCATCTTCGGATCGATCCTCGAGCTGAAGGAATTCGCGGTGGGATTGCCGTCGAGACTCAACCGGATCATGGACGCGGTCACCAACTCCGAGTTGGAGGTCAAGGTGAAGTCTACCGACGCCAAGATGATGATGGACGGCATGCAGAAAATCGCGAACCGCATCACCATGGGCATCGTCTTGGCCGGATTGATTGTCGGCGCGTCACTCCTGATGCGCGTGGAGACCCGATTCCGGCTTTTCGGTTTTCCGGCGCTGGCGATCTTCTGCTTCCTGGCGGCGGCGTCCGGGAGCTTCTGGCTCGTGATCAGCATTTTTGTTTCGGACTACCGGAGCCATAAGGATCTCAGGCACTGAATGGCCGTTCGGGCCCCGCACGATGCTCAATGCCGCAAAAGACGCTCTCGCCAGCCGGGCTGCCCAGCTCTGGGCGAACAAACTGATCGCCCGCTATGGCAAGGTAGAAGGTTTGCGGATCGACTCCCGGCGAAAAACAGTGGAGGTCTCCTGCCTGCTGGAGGGCGAAGCCACGCCCATCACCATCAGCGTTGAGAACTACGTCATCGAAGCCGAATTGGATAAGAAATTCATCCGCGCGACTGGTTTCCACTGCACGCGGCCCTGGCTGCAGACGTTTCTCGCGGACTTTGGCGATCAAAAGCGGATCGAGCTGCCGCCCTGGGCCGCGGCTGCGTTGTGATCGCGCGGTCGCCTGGACCGGGCCAGGCGGTCGAGCTGAGCGATCTCCGGCGAGGGCCCGTGCGTCACGCTCCCCAGAGTCGTCCTGTTGCCATGGTCTCGTCCATTTCCGCATACTTCCCCAACACCTCGGTGCGGTACTCGGGCGAGATCGAGACGGCCTGGGTGGCAATCCGCGCGCAATAGCCGCAAGCCTCGCAGTCCATGGAGGCGCAGTCACGGTTGCGGAAACCGTCCAGAAAATTGGCGGGGATTTTCCGCGCATCCACCCGGATCGGACACTCCGGCAGCGGCGAGAGCCAGCCTTGCAGGCGCGCCAATTCGGTCAGCGGTCTCAGTCGCAACGGATTCACCTGCCGCGGCTTCCAGAAGTGNNAGTTCCGCCAGATTGCCATCGAAGCGTCGCTCGCTGTAGGCTTTGACGCGACGCAGCAATTCCGCCGAAGGAATTCCCCGTTCCAAAAGCTTGAAAGTCGTGTACCCCATTGCTTCATAGACGGCGAGATCTTCCGGCCGGATCCACGTTGCCTTGATGAACTGCGACGGGTCCGTCAACCGCAACCGCGAACAGCGCAGGAAACAGTAGTCGATGAAGAGCGTGTTGGTATCATCAGAGGCATGGGCGAAACCGTTCTGATGGTAGGTCTGCATCGGACAGTTCATGAGGCAGACGTGGTTCGCGATCAGCTCCAGATCGCAACGGACCGCCTGACGGATAGACTTCAGACGGGGAAAGTTCCGGTTGATCGAGAAGCTTTCCAGAACGATCGCATCCGCCCCCAGTTCTTCCCAGAAGCGGGCGCGCCGGGGAGTGTCCACTTGGGCATAAATCCCGACTCTTACCTTGAATGCGGGAAAGCGGCGTTTGACCAATTCCAGAAGAAAAGGCGTGGACACGGTGACGCGGCGCACACCCATGTCGCCCAGCTTGGCCAGGAGGGCCGTCACCCGTTTCTGCCAGGGCCGCGTCCATTCGTGGTTGCCGAAACACGCGCCATTGAGGAGATAATTGAAGGCAATGCCATGATGGTCGAGCAGGCGGACGTACTGGCGCAGGTCTGCTTCCGAGAGCGGTGTTGCCAGGTAGCGCGGACGGCCACTGCTGACACCGTCGGTAGGGAACCTGCCGTAAACTTCATCGACCGGGTAGGCGCTGAGCGCTGGCACCAATTCCGGATCGTAGTTCGCCGCCAGGGAGAACCTGATCGGTCCCCGCCCGGTGCGAACGGGGCTTGTCGGCTCAGTTGGCGCGCGGGTCATTGATGGTGAGGCTGGCGACTTCATGGCTCGTCTTGGCTGTACCGCTTTCGAGGTGGTCGCGTTTCAGGACGCCGGCTGCATGCATCCCCCGAAGAGGCCGGGCGCTTTGGTGGGGAGGGCGCTTCTGGGTGACCGGGTCCCCTGTCTGCCAATGGAACGGGCGGACCGGCGGTTGCGCCCGTGCCCCAATCATGCGGTGGCATCGCTTGGAACGAAATGCGACCGCTCCGCGAGCGGCGCAGGCCGGCCCCATTGGCCGGTGAACACAAACTGACTCCACGGTTTTCTCTGTCGCGGTGCCCGATCGCGCTCTTGGGTGACCTCGGGCAGGTGGGCTGGGTCGGCTGCATATCCAACGGCGATGGCGGTCCACGCCTCGGAATGCGCAGGAATCTTGTAGAGTTCGCGCGCCCTGTCCGGGAGGATGCCGATCATCTGATGGGCCGAGAGATGGCGTGACGTCGCCTCCATCACCAGATTGGCCGAAGCCAAACCAAGGTCGTGGACGGCGGCCCGATTATCTTTGTCGTTTTTTGCAAATCGCAAACTGACGACGCCCAAGACAAGCACCGGCGCGGCNNTTGTAGGACGACGCAGCCCAGCGCGCCGCCTCGAACAATGATCGGAGATCGGTTACGGACACCGGCCGGTCGGCAAAGCTATAGGGGCTCCATCGCTCCGCGAGCAACGGCAGAATAGGGTAGTCGGTTGATGCCTTCTTGGTTGTCATGATGATTCTTCTGGCGGCTCGTCCGCTTCGCTCCTGATCGCGACCGCCGCACCAGAGCCGGGGATCGGAAGTGCTGGCGGTCGGCCATTCCAGTTGCCGGGCAATCATGCCCCGCTAACGCCGGGGCCGCCATGGGGCCTTGCCCTACCCAGCGGTTCATGAGCGTCGACGCGCGGCGTCGGAGCTCGCTTACCACTGTTCCGCGCTGCCGTGACGGCGGGTTGGAAATTGGCTTCAGCCCGCCAATGCCCCGGGGAACGCCCCCCGGCGGGCAGAAATCACGCTCGGGTAACACCCCATGGCCGCTCGCCGGGCCGCAGCGTATCGTCGCGCACGATCCCGCTCGGGCGTGAAAACAACTATGACTACAACCTCCAGCGACCGAAGAACGACATTGAAGAAGAACCAGGCCAGCGCCTACCGAAGCGTCAATCCCTATGACGGCAGACTCCTGAAGACGTTCAGGGAACTCACCGACAAGCAGCTTGAAAAGGCGCTGAAAACCGCCACGAGGTGCTTCGAGTCCTGGCGGCGGACGACGTTCGCCGAGCGAGCGGCGGTGGCCGCAAAAGCCGCCGCGATCATGCGCGAGCGAGTGGACGAGTTCGCTCGCCCAGTGACGCTTGAGATGGGCAAGCTTATCGACCAGGCCCGCGGCGAAGTGGTGCTCAGCGCGGATATCATCGATTACTACGCCAAGAACGCCGAGCGCTTCCTCAGACCACAACACCTCAAGCCGGGCTCTGGGAAGGCCGTCGTGGAAAGCAGCCCGTTCGGCGTGCTCTTCGGTGTCCAGCCGTGGAACTTTCCGTACTACCAGCTCGCGCGCTTTGCCGCACCCAACCTGATGGCCGGCAATGTCGTGATGGTGAAGCACGCGGGATGCGTGCCGCAATGCGCCATCGCCTTCGAGAAACTGTGGCGGAAAGCGGGCGCGCCAGTGGGCGCCTATACCAATTTGCTGATTTCGCATGACCAAGTGAACCGCGTGATCGACGATCCCCGGGTTAAGGGGGTGGCGTTGACCGGTGGCGTGGAAGCCGCAAAACGCATTGCCGGCAGAGCGGGACAGAACCTCAAGAAATCGACGATGGAGCTGGGCGGCAACGACGCCTTCATTGTGCTGAAGGACGCCGATCTCGACAAGACGGTCAAGTGGGCAGTCTGGGCCAAGATGAACAACACGGGCCAGTGTTGCGTCGCAGCAAAACGTTTCATCGTCGTCGAGAAACTGGCGGACCGCTTCCTAAAGAAGTTCCAGAACGCGCTGGCGGCGCTCGAGCCCGGAGATCCCATGGACAAGGCGACCACGCTAGGGCCTCTGTCCACGGAAGCGGCGCTGGTAACCCTGCTGGCTCAGGTCAAACGAGCCGTCGCCGAGGGCGCCACCGTGGTTATGGGCGGCAAACGGATCGACCGACCGGGCTCCTTCATGCAGCCGACGATTCTGGCGAATATCAAACCCGCCAATCCTGCCTTCAGGGAGGAATTCTTCGGGCCCGTCGCGCTTTTCTTTCGAGTCAAGAACGAAGAGGAGGCGGTAACGCTCGCCAATGACTCGGATTTCGGGTTGGGGGGGGCGGTCTTCACCCGGGATGTTGCGCACGGCAAACGGGTAGCGAGCCGCGTCGACACGGGCATGGTGTTCATCAATCACCCAACTTGGACGACGCCGGACTTGCCGTTCGGCGGCATCAAAAACTCCGGTTACGGACGAGAGCTCTCCAGCATGGGCATCCAGGAGTTCGTGAATAAGAAGCTTGTACGCATCGCTTCGATCGACGCCCCGGCCTGAGCAGTGTTCGCGATTATCCACCAGACTTACGACCATGATAATGAGGAATGATGAAACGGCAGCCATCGGAAAACCGGATGATCACCTGTCAGTGGTCTGCTTTGGGGCGTCAGCCGGCGGCTTTGAGGCGTATTGCACGATTCTGTCCCTCCTTCCCCCGAACACCGGGATGGCCTACATAATTGTTCATCACCAGCCGGCGGACGGGAAATCACTCCTGGTTGACATACTCGCCCGCAAGACCGCAATGCCGGTGGTACTGGTGGCCGATGGCGAAAACGTGAAAGCCGACCACGTTTACGTCGTTCCTGCCGGAATGCAGGTAACCATGGACGGAGAGGTCTTCCGGCTTTCGCCTCTGGTCAAACCGCCAGGCTGGCCCAAGAACATTTCCATTTTCCTGAAATCCCTCGCGGACGATCGTCAAAAACGGGCGATCGCGGTCATCCTATCAGGATTTGATTCCGATGGGGCGGCGGCGCTTAAATCGATCAAGGAAGCGGGCGGGCTCGTGTTTGCCCAGAAGTTCCAAACGGCCAAGCAGCCGGACATGCCGCAAAGTGCTGTGAAGACAGGATGCGTCGACCGACTGTTGTCGCCGCCCGAAATCGCTGCCCAACTGGGACGCATCGGGGAGGAACGGGCTCGGCTCAAGGATCAGAAACCGGGGTTCGGTTAACCGGACTGCCGTGGTTTGACCTGTTTTGAGTGTCTCCTGGGTGGCCGTTCGGAAACAGCCCGATTATTGGGGTGGGGAAAGGCCCCAAAGATGCGGTTGCCGGGAAGGGCTATATTACAGCCATGCAGCGCACGCAAATCTCCGACACCCGGAACGCTGACGCGTTTGCTGCGGACGGACCGGTTTCCGTAACCCAAAAATCCAACAAGTAATTAACCCTTAAATACCAAGATGAATGACTTCGCCCTTTTGCTCCTGCCCATCGCGGCTATTGGCTATTCGCTGATCTATCTTCTTTTTGGCGGCGGCCTCTTCGGCGCCGTGGTGATTTTTATTATCGCGAAGATGTTCCGCAAATAAATTGGCGTGCGGGAATTCTGCGCCGAGTTGGCCTCTTCCCTTCACGGGGGCAGGTCACTACCGATTTCAGTATAGCGGCACTACCCCCAAATTCGGAGGGTGCGCGCCGTTGAAGGGCGGATGGAGAGGCGCTGGAATTGGTCCCACGAAGGGAACGCTCCGATGAAAAACAAACACGACCCTCAGTCGCCTCCGGCGGCAAATCTCCAATTACACCCGCAGTCGGGGCTCCAAACGCTGACGTGTCGGGCGCTTTGAATTCCTGCCCAGCAACCGCAACCCTCCATCCCCCCGCCTTCTTTCGTGTAGATCCAAACAACACTCTCCAAAGCTCGGGGTAGTCCCCGGTTTTCTCAGCCGACAAAAGAACCGCTATCATTTGATGGATAGCGGCTTATGAATGGCGGGATGGATGGGACTCGAACCCGTAAACTGGGACGCTTTTTTCAAGGACTTATGTTGGATTATCACGTCTGGTGGCTCTTTAGTGGCTTCAGTTCTTTCTGAAACGGAGATATTGTCGTATCTTGCGACGATTCGGATTCTCCCAGATCTGGACGACGCCAACCGATCGAGCCCAGCGCCGGAAGAATTGCGGATACGGCGAGGAGCTGTTGAAGCAATCGGCCGAAGACCTCACCGCACGCCACGGACGAGGCTTCTCTGTCCAAAACCTGGAGAATATCCAAGACGAGAACGATAGGTCCATTTGCCAGCCGCAATAGCCATTCGCATGCCATCCCACGTCCGCTGGGGCTTCACCCGGTTTCTTCTCAATCCCGGAAATCGACCCAGAGGTGGCCGTCGCTGCCATCCACAAACGCGTGGGGACGTTGCGCCGAAGCCGGCGGGTCCGTGACGGGGACCGCCCCAACGGGGGCGTTGAGGTTGGCCGTGGGAGGCTTGTCCAGGTTCTGCCAGCTCCAGTCCACGCCGCTTGACACCCGCTGCCAGATGTTGCCGTGATTCCCCGTCACGAACGGATGAGCCCGCTGGGTGGAGTTCGAAGGAAGGTTTTCCAGGTTTGCGACGACCAGCGAGGACATCTGAGGCGATATTTGCAGACAGAGAAATCGGAAACCTGAAAGACCCGCTACGCCAACTCGTCGCAGATGCGGGGACTGCCTCAGGTCGGGTTGGCTTGCCACATCCGGCGGATCATACGGACAAGCTCATGACCGATGGGCGGCCTTCCGCCGCCACGCGATTTTCAGCACTAATAGAGGAGAAACCCGGCGCGATGCCAGCCAATCACCGTTTGCGGTCGGATGACCACCAACGTCTTTTCCCAGCGAGACCATACGGCGCGCAGGCAAATCCACAGCAGCCGATCGGCATTGCGGAATCTGGGTTTCCCTGCGGTGCGGTTCAACACGAGGAGTTGGTGCCGCAGGGCCAGGTTCTCAAGCAGGAGTGCGCAGCGCGGTTAGAAGATTGTTGCGAGGGTCCGAAGCCGGGCGACAATTACGGCAGGAATGATCCGGGCAGCTCGGACCATCTGATCGAACGATCAACGAATTCGACTCCCGATGAGGTTTTCGCTACCCACAACCAAGCAGTCGGTCCATGTATGCCGTCACAGCGTGGCGGCCTACGGCAGCGTCGCACTGTGGATTCGTGGTAGGTGGAACTTGGCTTTGGAGCACACCTACAGCATCGCACATCATTGAACAAACATCCCGAACTTCAAGCAGCTCGAATACATGATCTTCCCCCGGCTGTGCGCGCTGGCCGAAGTGACGTGGTCGCCCCAAGCCGCGCGTAACTGGGAAGACTTCTCGCGGCGGCTCCAGATCCACGCGCGGCGACTCGACGCACTCGGCATCAACTATCGCCGCCAAGCCGTCGTCACTCGCGAACCCAATCCATTCCAATGATCAGGTCACCTCCATCGCGCATTCCTGCTCCGCTGGATCCCGGATTCCAGCCGGCGGTCCTCGCCAATCGCTTCTATGTCGAATCTGCCAAGGCCTCCGGTCAGGCCGTGCCGCTGGTGCTGGGCCTCGAACGCGAAAACGGCCTGCTCTCGCGTTTCGAGACTGTCGTCCTTCCCGGGGCAGACGCCACCACGCTGCACTATGTGGAGCGGCTCGTGAAATTCCTACTCTGGGCGCGCGGCGGGTGGAAGCTGCACTTCGGCGGACCCAAGGCGATTGGCGAATTCATCCGTCAAACCTACGCGGCGCGCGGCGCACGAAAGTTTGACTGCGCGATGATGGCGCTGGCCTACGGCCGGAAATTCGAGGTCGTGGTCACGACGCCGGGAAAGGTCCCTGCCGAGCAGGAAGCGCAGCTCGCGGCGGGCGGTCATCTGCAAGGCTGCCGCATCGGCTTCGATCTGGGCGCGAGTGATTACAAGGTGTCCGCCGTCATGAACGGGGCCGCGCTGTTCACCGAGGAAACCCCTTGGGATCCGAAAAACCAGCCGGATCCCGCCTACCACTACCACCACATCTCAGCCGCACTGCATCGCGCGGCCGCCCACTTGCCGCGCGTGGACGCCATCGGTGGCAGCTCGGCCGGCATCATCGTGGACAACGAAATCCGCGTCGCCTCGCTGCTGCGGGCCGTGCCAAAGAAGCGCTTTGCGCAGGCCGCCGGTGTGTTCAAACGCATCCAGCAGGAGTGGAAGGTGCCGGTTGTCGTGATGAACGACGGTGATGTGACGGCTCTGGCCGGCGCGCTTTCGCTCCGGCAAAACGGGATGTTAGGTCTCGCCATGGGATCCAGTGAAGCGGCCGGGTTCGTGGATCGCCGGGGCCGCATCACGGGCTGGCTCAACGAACTGGCTTTTGCGCCGGTCGACTACAATCCCGTCGCCCCGGTTGACGAATGGTCCGGTGACCGCGGCGTGGGCGCGCTCTACTTTTCGCAGCAGGCGGTCAACAAGCTGCTGCCGGCGGCCGGCCTCCACCTGCCTGCCGAGATGGGGCTGCCGGAGCGACTCAAGGAAGTCCAGAACCTTATGGCCAAAGGCGATGACCGCGCGGCGAGAATCTACGAGACCATCGGCGTCTATTTCGGCTACACGATTCCCGTGGTGTCTAAAAACTCGAACGGAGTAGAGGATCTTGTGGGGAAGCGGGGTAGGGGAGAAGTTGACTAGGATGACTTACCGTATGCCGACCTACCTTTTACTCGGAATCTTTGCTGGCTGGCTGAACCGGCACCAGGCGGCGATCATCGAGTATTTGCGAACAGAGAACGAGATACTTAAACGGCAGCTCAACGGCAGGCGGCCCAGATTAACTGATGAAGAACGGCGCCGACTAGCGGTGAAGGGCAAGGCGCTCGGGCGAAAAGCGCTGGCGGCCGTCGCCTGCATCGTCACGCCCGACACGATCTTGGCGTGGCACCGCCGGCTGGTCGCCCTGAAATGGACGTATCCCCGTCGTGGCGTGGGACGTCCGCCGGTCGCCGACGAGGTCCGGGCCCTGATTGTTGAAATGGCTCGGACGGATTCGCGGTGGGGCTATACGAGCATCCGAGACCGACTCCGCAATCTTGGGCATCTGGTCAGTCGGGCGACCGTAGCGACCGTGCTGAAAGAGCAGGGCCTGGAGCCGGCGCCGAAGCGAAGTCGCGGGAACTCTTGGTCCGCGTTCCTGAAAGCGCATTGGACTGGCATCGCTGCGATGGACTTTACGACGGTCGAGGTGTGGACGACCGGCGGTCTGGTGACGCACTATGTGGCGTTCGTGATGGAGTTAGCGACTCGGAAGGTGATCTGCGCCGGCATCACCCCGCATCCGGATGCCACGTGGATGCAGCAGATCGGCCGGAACCTCGCGGATGTGTTCTCCGGCTTTCTCGTTGGGAAGCGATTTCTCATCATGGATCGGGATGTGCTCTTTCGCCCGGAGTTTCGGCGATTGCTGGAACAATCCGGGATACGGTCGGTTAGAACCCCGCCCAGCGCCCCAAACTGCAACGCGCATTTGGAGCGTTTCCACGGGTCGTTCAAAAGGGAAGTGGCTGACCGTGTGATTTTTTTCGGCGAAGCGCATCTGCAGCGAGTCGTGGACGAATATCTCATCCATTACCACTGCGAGCGGAATCACCAAGGCCTCGAAGGGCAGATTATTCAACCCGGGAGCGAAGTTAGCCTTAGGAGCGGGAAGATTCACCGCCGGGAACGTCTCGGCGGTATGCTCAATTATTACTATCGCGAGGCAGCCTGACCGTCGTTCGAATTTCTAGACACCACGGGCGCCAGGCGCCCAGGGCAACATTATCGCCAGTGGCGCGGTCGGCGATGGCCGGACGAACAATGCCGCAGCGATCAACCAAGCCATTGCCGCGGTTGCGCGGGCCGGCGGGGGCACGGTCGTAGTCCCGCCGGGAGACTATATGAGCGGCCCCATCACGCTTCTGAGCAATGTGACCTTGCATCTGGACGCAGGCGCGATCATCCGAGGCAGTCCGAGTCTCGAAGACTATCGCCTGACGTCGGGGGGCTCCGAGACCAGACTGGCACCTGTTGCGAACGCCGATCCCGTCGCCATGATCGCCGGGCTAATAACCGCAACCCGGGCCAAAAACATCGCCATCACGGGATCGGGAATAATCGAGGGCAGCGCGTTGGCGTACGTGACCGATCAAGTGCTCGATCTCAACTATGCCCTGAAGGACGGCGGGGCCTGGATTCCCCGCCTAACACGTCAAGGGGAAGATTTTCTTAGCACCAAGCTCGGCATTCAGGATGGCCCGTACATACCCAAGCAAAGGCCTGGAAAACTGATTACGCTCGTCGACTGCGACAACGTCACGATTGCGGGCGTAACGCTTCAGAATTCACCCAACTGGACGCTGGCGATCTTTGATTCCCGCCATGTAGATATTAACGGCGTCAAAATCAACTCCCTTGCCAGTGACCGGCGAATGCCAAACGACGACGGGATCGATCTCACCAATTCACGCTTCGTCCACGTCACGCGCTGTGACATCCAGACCGGGGACGATTGCATCGCCTTGTTCGGAGGCGAGGATACCACGGTGAGCGACTGCACCCTGAGCTCCCGTGATTCCGGCATCCGCCTTGGCTACGACCGGGGCGAGATCCGCAACGTCGTCTTCAGCAACATAGTGATCCGCAATTCCACCCGGAGCATCACCGTGAACGTGCGGGCTGGAGGCATCATCGAGAACATCCTGTTCGATAATCTCATCATTCAAACGAAACTGCACACCGGCTATTGGTGGGGCAAGGGCGAGGCAATTCATATATCGGCTCTACCGCGGGCTGGGACCGTGACCCCGGGTATCATCCGAAATCTTCGATTCTCAAATATCTTGGCCGATAGTGAAGCGGGCATTATTATATACGGAAGCGCGAACAGCATCATCCGCGATGTCCAGCTGGATCGGATTGAACTGAAGATCAATGCCGGCCCAATGTCCGGTTATGTCGGGGGAAATTTTGACCTGCGTGGCGAAGTCCCCCCGGAGCTTTCCATCTTTAAGCACGACATTCCCGGCTTGTACGCACGTTACGTGGATGGGCTAAAGCTCCTCAACTTCGAGCTGGCCTGGGACTACAATCTGCCCGAGTTCTTTTCGGATGGAATCGAATGCGAACACTTTCAGAACCTGCAGGTAGACGGCTTCGTCGGCCGACAGGCAAAGGTCGGAGGCGGATGTTGCGCGATTCGGTTGTCGGACGGCAACGGAGTTGGCATCAGGAATTCCATGGCGGCCGAAGGCACGCAGGTCTTTCTGAAGTCCACGAAGGTCGTGGGACCCATAACGCTCTTAAATAATGATCTGTCGCGAGCCAGCATTGTGGCCAACCCCGCCATATCGACGCTAATACTCTCGGGCAATATCATGCCCTCCACCAGCGCGCAAACGACACGATGAGTCCGCCAACGCGGCCAATGCGTCACGATTCCACGCCGGGACCCACTGTACTTCAAGCTCATGCGATACGCCGCAATCCATCAATCGTGTTCTTTGGAGAATCCTTGCGCCCCTGACAATGGATTGTTAGTCCTTCACGAAGCATCGGACAAGTGCGGCGGCGTCAGCTTGACCATCATCAACCCGTTCTGGTCTGCTGGAAAGATCACGAGCCAGAGCCGACCGGTGGGCTCTTCCGGGGAAACCATATCGAGAGGCAGCTTCTATGTGTTGCAATCGCTCGGAGTGTCGGGCACCGAGGATTCGTTCATGACCATTCCAACCAAGTCCCGCACCTGCCAAATACCAGACCCCCGCATGCGATTTTACATTCAATTCGTCGCCCTTCTGTTTTCACTGCTGCTCCCCGTCCAGGAAATCTCCCGGATGCCGCGAGCGCCAAGTCCCGCGTGAGCATCCTCGAAATTCTGAATGGGTTGAGGGACCAGGGCGCCCGGGCCAAACAAGGCGCGCCCAAGGCCCATGCCTTCGATTCGATTACCCGAAACCGTTTTGTCGGATCAGGGTGCGTATGAACGCCAGCCTGATGGAACCGTGATGTCACACATTGAGGCTCCTCCCGAAATCATTGTTGAACGTTGACTACTCGTGATCCCCAATCCCTTCCTTGGCGTCTTCTTTCACTGGCTGGGCGGCCTCGCCTCGGGCAGCTTCTACGTGCCCTACCGGGGGGTAAAGAAATGGTCTTGGGAAACCTACTGGTTGGTCGGTGGGTTTTTTTCCTGGATCATCTGCCCGTGGACGCTAGCGTCGCTGATGACCAACAACGTCGCGGGCGTGCTGCACCAGCAGACGGCCAGCACGCTGTGGTGGACGTATTTTTTCGGCACGCTATGGGGACTGGGGGGCCTGACCTTTGGGCTCACTATGCGCTACCTCGGGATGTCGCTAGGCATGGGGGTGGCGCTCGGTTATTGCGCGGCCTTCGGCACGCTGCTGCCACCCGTTTTCAAGGCCTTCATCCCGTCCATCCCGGTGCCGGAAACGATCATCCAGATCGCCTCGACGCGGTCGGGCCAGGTGACGCTGGCGGGCGTCGCGGTTTGTCTGTTTGGCATCGCGATCGCCGCGCTGGCCGGATTTACCAAGGAAAAGGAAATGCCCGAGGAGGAAAAGAAAAAGGCCATCACCGAGTTCAGCTTCAAAAAGGGCATTCTGGTGGCCACGTTCTCCGGCATCATGAGCGCCTGCTTCGCGTTTGCCCTGACCGCGGGCAATCCCATCGGCGAGGCGTCCAAGGCCGCCGGCACGACGGTGATTTGGAGCGGCCTGCCGAAACTCGTGGTCGTGCTGCTCGGCGGGTTCACGACCAATTTCGTCTGGTGTGTGCTGCTGAATATCAAAAACAAGAGCGGCTACCAGTATCTCGCCTCGCATTTGCGCGAGGAGCATGCGAACCTGAAGACCTCCGGCGGCGAACAAGCCCAGGCGCAACCCGGGTCGGTGGCGCCGGTCGACCTCAAGATCCCAAGACTGGCCAACTATTGCTTCTCAGCCCTTGCCGGCACCACGTGGTATTTCCAGTTTTTCTTCTACACGATGGGCGANNTGGGGCTGGATTTTCCACGAGTGGAAAGGCTCGAGCAAGAAGGCCCACGCGCTTATCGCCTCGGGCATCGCGGCCCTGATCCTGTCCACCATCGTGATCGGCTTCGGCAGCTGGCTAAAGGGCCAGATGGCCGGGCCGTGATGGCGCCGGGCCCACGCGCCAACTTTTAACTCTGTTCTCTTCTTTCCATGACTGCCTACGCGTCCGCCTGCGATACTTACGCCGCACTTGGCGTCGACACCGAGGCGGTGCTGGCCACGCTCGCCGTTACGCCGATCTCCCTGCACTGCTGGCAGGGCGA
>PMBT01000106.1 GCA_003153035.1 Opitutia bacterium | reverse complement strand
TCGGCGTCGGCGCGCGCCGCATCACCCTTTCCACCAGCGGCCTGGTGCCGAAAATCCGCCAGCTCGCCGACGAGCCCATCGGCTACCGTCTCGCGGTCAGCCTGCACGGTGCCACTAACGAGGTGCGCGAACAGATCATGCCCATCAATCGGCGCTGGCCGCTGGAGGAGCTCCTTCCCGCCGTCCGCGCATTCTCCGAGAAGCGCGGTCGCATGGTCACGCTCGAGTTCATCCTCATCGAGGACGTCAACGACACGCTCGACCAGGCGGCGAAACTGCGCGCCATCGCCGGCGACCTGCACGCCCATGTCAATCTCATCCCGTACAACGCGGTCGAGGGCCTGCCATGGCGCCGGCCGAGCCTGGCGCGCCAGCAGAAATTCGTGAGCATCCTCGAGGAACGCGGCGTCTCCGTGACCCTCCGTCGCGAAAAGGGCCACGACATCGACGCCGCGTGCGGCCAGCTTCGCCTGAAGACCGAGAAAGAGCGCGAGCTGGTCTCCCCCAGGTAGGAAGCCCGCTGGCGGGCGATTTTCCGGGACTCGCTGATATCGCGCGCAAGCGCTTCCTCCAAGGAAAGATCAACCAGCCATCGACCGCGGAAACACCGGCTTCGTCGGGAGCGCCCCTGCCTCTCGGCCCTGATGGCTGACTTTTTTCTTGAACCTGTTTCCGGTGCATTTTTTACGAGAGTCCTTTCCGCCGGAAGGGAACTTCTGGTTTCACTTGTTTTCTCACCGGCTCGGGTTACGTTCCTGGCTTTCATTTCCATGATTGAAGTCAAAGGTCTGGTTAAGGACTACGGTGCTCTGCGGGCGGTTAATGGCGTGTCCTTCACGGTCCGGCGCGGCGATGTGCTCGGGTTCCTTGGCCCAAACGGCGCAGGCAAGTCGACCACGATGAAGATGATCACCGGCTTTCTCCGGCCCACGGCTGGCAGCGCGCTGGTCAACGGCCACGACGTCACTGCCGAGCCGGTGGTCGTGAAGCGTCTGGTCGGGTACCTGCCGGAAAACGCCCCCGCCTATCCTGAGATGACCGTCGGGGAGTTCCTTGGTTTCATTGCGGAAATCCGGGGATTTCGGACGGTTGAGCTGAGCCGGCCACGGATCGAACACGTCATCGACCTCTGCCACCTCGGGCCCGTGCGCCGGCAGTCGATCGAGACCCTCTCCAAGGGCTACAAGCAGCGCGTCGGCTTCGCCCAGGCGCTGCTCCACGACCCGCCGGTGCTGGTGCTCGATGAACCGACCGACGGGCTCGATCCCAACCAGAAGCACGAGGTGCGCTCCATCATCAAACAGATGGCCGCCGAGAAGACCGTCATTCTTTCCACGCACATCCTCGAAGAGGTCGAGGCCATCTGCACCCGGGTCATTATCATCAGCCGCGGCCAGGTCGTCGTCGACGACACGCTTGACGGCCTGCGCGCGCGCCACGCGGGCGCCCGGCTCGACGAGATTTTCCGCCAGCTGACGCAAACCGACACCTGACCCGCCGCCCGGCGGGCGCTTCAAGAGGCAAGATCCAGACTCAAGACGCCGCCTCCCCCGCTCTTCTTCAACCTTCCATCTTTCATTTTCCTTCGCACTTCGTGCCCCATGTCCCAGATTCCACCTCTCTTCAAACGTGAGTTTCTCGGCTACTTCCGGTCCCCGGTGGCCTACGTGTTTTTGGTCGTTTTTCTGATGGCCTCGGTCGGCTGCGCGTTTTTCCTCGGCGGCTTTTTCCGCAATGAAATCGCCGGTCTCGACAGCTATTTCCAATTCCTGCCGTGGCTCTTCATTCCGTTCATCTCCGCCGTGGGCATGCGCCTGTGGTCCGAGGAGAAGCGCGCCGGAACCATCGAGCTGCTCTTTACGCTGCCCGTCACCACCCTGGAGGCGGTGCTCGGTAAATTTCTCGCTGCGTGGGCGTTTCTGTGCCTCGCCATTCTGCTGAGCTTTCCGATGGTCCTGACCGTGGCCTATCTCGGCGACCCCGATTGGGGAGTCCTCGCCTCCTCTTACCTTGGCAGCATGCTCATGGCGGGCGGATTCCTGGGCGTTTGTTCGCTGACCTCGGCGTTTACGAAGAACCAGGTGGTCAGCTTCGTGCTCAGCGTGTTTGTCTGCTTCCTCCTGGTGCTGCTCGGCTGGAGCGTGTTCACCGATTTCTTGGGCGGCTATCTGGCCCTGCCCGCTTGGCTGGTGGATGTGGTGTCGAACTTCAGCTTCAAGACCCACTTCGACGCCTTCGCCAAGGGAATCATCGATCCGAAGGACGTCATGTTTTTCCTCTCGCTGGCCGGCTTCTGCCTGTTTCTCAACGTGCTGGTGCTCGACCGCTGAGCTGCGTCCCCTGCCCCCCTGCCCGCACATTCTCCAAATCCGTCCCGCCATCCGATGAAATCCGGAATGAAACTTCTCTCCGTCGTCCTGCTGTTTGCCGGCCTCGTCCTGGTCAATTACCTCGCGTCATCGATTCCCGCACGCCTCGACCTGACCGCAGAGCGGATCTTCACCCTCTCACCCGGCACCAAAACGCTCCTCGCCAAGATCGAGGAACCGATCCAGCTCGATTTTTATTTCTCGCGCAGCCTCAGCACCCTGCCGCTCCCATTCAGGGATTACGCTGACCGTGTGCGGGAGATGCTCGGACAATACGTGCGCGCCAGCCGTGGCAAGATTGTCCTCAACCTCATCGACCCAAAACCCGACACCACCGAGGAGGAAAAGGCCACCGCCGCCGGCCTCGCGCCCCAAACCTGGGGCGCCAACCGGCAATTCTACTGCGGGCTGGTCGCCATCCAGGCGGACCAGCAGAAGGTCATCCCCGCCCTTTCCACCGACCGCGAGCAGTTTCTCGAGTTCGACCTCTCGCAGCTTATCTACCAGACGCAGCTGCTCGACCGCCCGAAGCTGGGCCTGCTCAGCAGCCTGCCGCTCTGGGCCCGGATGGATTTCGCGGCCATGCAGAACGGCCGGATGCCGCAGAGTCAGATGGTCGTCAGCGAATGGGAGAAGACTTTTGAGATCGTCGACGTCGAGCCCACGGCCGAAGTCCTGCCCGCCAGCCTCGACGTGCTGGTAATCATCCACCCGCAGAACCTCTCGAGGAAGCTCCAGTTCGCCATCGACCAGTTTCTGCTGTCGGGCAAGCCCGTCTTTCTCGCCCTGGACCCGTCGTCGCGCTACTTCCGGTCCCGCGGCAATCAGATGGCCATGATGGGCGGACCGGCGCCCAACATCTCGAGTGATCTGCCGGAACTGCTCAGGGGTTGGGGCATCGTCTATGATGCGCAGAGCGTCGTGGGCGATCCGGATGACGCCACGCCCGTCCAGGTGGCACCGGGTAATGTCGTGCGTTATCCCATCTGGCTCAGCCTCACCAAGAATTCCTTCAACGCCACCGCCCTTCCCACCAGCCAGCTCGAGTCCATGCTCCTCGTCGAGTCCGGCAGCTTTTCGCTGAAGGAGGGCACCGGGCTCACGCTGACGCCTCTCCTGGAATCATCGGCGCTCAGCGGCACCCTGCCGGGCATGGTCGTCAATATGGCCCAGCCCGAGGATCTCGGACGCCAAATCACCGCGTCCGGCCGGAAAACCATGGCCGCTCTCGTCCAGGGCAGATTCAAGAGCGCCTTTCCGGAGGGCCTGCCGAAGGAAGAAAAACCGGCTGAGGCAACTCCGAAACCCGACGACAAGGGCGCCCCGCCGCCGGCGCCGGCCAAAGCCGCTGCGGACGCCAAGGCCGCGCCCGCGCTCAAGGAGTCCCCCGCCAAGTCGACCCTCCTCCTGATCGCCGACTCGGACTGGTTGTTCGATGATTACAGCGTCCGCAAACTCAACTTCCTTGGCACCGCCGCCTACGAACCGATCAATGACAATCTCGCCTTCGCCGGGAATGCCCTCGATTTCCTCTCCGGGTCGCAGGATCTTATTTCCATCCGCGGCAAGGGCACCTCTCTGCGTCCGTTCAAGGTGGTCCACGAAATGGAGGTCCATGCCCAGCAGAAATACCAGGAACAGCTCACCGCGCTCGAAGCACGCCTGAACAAGGTGCAGAGCCAGTTGAGCGAGCTTGAAGGCAAGAAGACTGAAGGCGGCCGTCTCATCGCCACCCCCGAAATCGCCCGGTCGATCGAGGAATTTCGCCGCCAACAGGCGAAGTTGCGCGGCGAACGCCGCGAAATCCGCAAATCGCTCCGCGAGGGCATCGCGGCGCTGGAAAACCGCCTGTTGCTTCTCAACCTGCTTGCGACGCCGGCACTCGTCGGCTGCTTCGGCTTCTGGTTCTATTACCGCCGCCGGAAATGACGCCTCTTCGTAGGAAGGTCGCTTGCGATCGATTCCCTTCGCCCGCCCCTCGACAAGTTCGGGGCCCTGAGCCTGTCGAACGGGCAAGCGGGCTTCCTACCCAGCGCATAGAATGACCACCTTCAGGAACCGCCCTATTTCGCGATGAAACTCCAAACCCTTGTCCTGACCATCGCCGTCCTCGCCGTCCTGTCTGCGCTCGCCTTCTTCGCCCAGCGGCCGCGAAAACCTACTGACCTGGATCCGCGGACCGGCCAGGAGGTTTTTGACGTCAAGGTCCTGGAAAAGGCGGCCCGGATCCGCCTGACCGATCAGGGCAAGACCGTGCTCTTGGCGAAGCAGCCTGACGGGCGATGGGTGGTCTCGTCTTATTATGAACTGCCGGCCGACTTCGCCAAGCTCGGCCGCTTTCTGGACGATCTTTCCAGCGCCAAGATTCAGCGCCTGGTCACGCGGACCCCCGAGCGCCTCGCGCGTCTCGAATTCAAGGATACGTCGATCGCGTTCCTCGACACCGCTGACAAGGCGATCTGGAAGCTGATGCTCGGCAAGGACGCCGAGGGCGGCGGACGATTCGTGCGTTTCGATGACGAACAGAGGGGATACCTGGCCAATCTCAGCACTTATCTCGACTCCGATGCGAAGAACTGGGCGGACTCCCTGCTCATCAGCGTGAAGCCTGACGAATTGTCGGGGATCGAGATTACCTTCGCCAGCGGCGAATCTGTCGTGGCGACCCGCGCAAAGAAGGAGGCACCGTGGACGGCCGAAAAGGCGCCCGCCGGCCAGCGGATCAAGGGTGATCGGATCACGTCGCTGCTCACTTCGTTCGCCAGTCTCCGCTTCCAGGACACGTCCGATCTCACGGACGCAAACGCCGAAGCGGCCCGCAAGAACAGCCGCACGGTCAAATTCACCACCTTTGATCACAAGACGATCACGGTCCAACTTGGCCGCAAGCCCGAGGAGAAGAAGCCAGAAGCCGGAAGCCAGAAGCCAGGGGCCGCAAGCCAGGACTCCAACCACAACCCAGAACCCAACCAGTCCACCGCAGCTTCAGCGAAGGTGGAAACGCTGAACCCTGAACCTGCGGCTGCGCCGGCGACTCCGCCGCCGGCCAAACCGGAGGAGCCCAAGGTCGAGACCATCCCGGCGGGCCCGGTCTATGCATTCATCACCGACTCCGACGCCGCGGCGCCGGTCAATGAACTGATGAAGAAGCGAGCCTATCAAGTCCTCGACTGGAACTTTTCCGGCCTCCCGCAGAAACCCGACGAGTTGTTCGAACCCATTCCGCCCCCGCCTGTCGCTGAGAAGAAAGCGGAGGCCAAACCGACTGAGTCCACGGCCGCGTCGAAGCCGGTCGAGTCGACGCCGGCGGACCAGCCCGGCGTGCCGCCGAAGCCCTGACCGGCCTCCCGCTGGGGAAGCCCGCGGGATCGCACCGCCGGTTTGTTTAGGTTCTTGAAGGGGTTCTGCCCGCGCCGGGGTTATGCGATGGACGGTATCGCCCGCCCCGACGACCCCTCATGAACCGACAGGACTTCCTCAAAACCTGCGCGGCCGGCCTGTGTGCCTGCACCGCGACGAGCCTCATCGCGCCCATGAGCGCCTCCGCCGCCGAACCGCCTAAGCCCGAGGACTGGCGTTTCCAGTTCATCAAGAAACGCTATGCCAAGCTGCTGGAGGATCTGGCGGGACGGGTGGACGAACGGACCATGGACGAAATCCTTCGGCACCTGGGTCGCTATTGCGCCAGCACTCTGCCGATCCTCCAGAATCACCAGGGGGACTTCGAAGGATTCATCGCCGAGTTCAAGCAGCGGGCCGGCGAGGATATCACGTATGATCGCGCCAAGGGCACCATCACGATCGTCGGGCCCGAACGAGGCGACTGTTTTTGTCCACTGATTGACTGTCGCTACACGCCGAAGACTGCCTGCAACTGCTCGCTCGGCTGGCAGCAGCATGTTTATGAGACCCTGCTGGGGAAAAAAGTGCGCGTGGAGTTGACGGAATCGGTCCTCCGCGGCGGCAAAAGGTGTGCGTTCATAGTCCACGTAAGCGACGCCGCGGCCTGAAGCCCCGTGAACCGGCCCGCGAGTTCCGCTCTATTTCAGCAACCCAGCGGCATTTCACCATGACTAATCCACGCAAGATCTTCCTCCAATTGGCCGGCCTTCTGGCTTTCGTGACCTTTTTGGGCTGCCTCGCCGCCAAGGCGGCTCCGGCCGGACCGGCCGCGAACATCTGGGAGGTTTTCCAGCAGCGACGGTCGGTGCGGAAATTCCGGCCCGACGCCGTCCCCGAGGCAGACATCAAGAAGATGATCGACGCCGCCCGCCTGGCACCGACGTCCGGCAACCAGCAACCCTGGAGATTCCTGGTGATCCGGGACCGGGACAAAATCAACCGGATGAAGGAAGCCTGCGTGCAAAAGGCATTGAGACAATTCGACAGCGGCAGCGACAAGAAGACATCGAGAGAGCAATTCGAAAGCAGTGTTCGCAACCAATTCAGTGGTTATTTCTCGGCGCCGGTCTACATTGTCGTGCTGACCGACAACCGCTCGCCGTACCCCGATTACTGTCATTGGGACGGCCCGATGGCGGCAGGATACCTGATGCTCGCGGCCCGGGCCCTCGGTTACGGCACGGTCTTCATCACCGATTCGATTCCGGACAGCGTGACGAAGGAGGTGCTGCACATCCCGGATACCTATACCCGCGTGTGCATCACCCCGGTGGGAATTCCGGTCGAGTGGCCGGAGTCTTCCCCGAAAAAGGCGCTCGACCAGTTCATCGCCCTCGAAGCACTTTGAACCGGGTTCAGCCAGTTGGGTGGAGCGGCTTGTCCACAAGACGTTCCCCGACCGCTTAAGGGTAACCGATCGCGACGGAAAATCACCGTGGCGCGTGTCGCTTCGGCCGACTTCATTCTTCCCTTTACACATATCAACGAATCCGTATCTGTTGATACGTTGATGCAGCCCGACCGTTCCATTTCCGAGCTCTTCGCCCAGCGGCGCCCGCTGCGGTCGCTCGAGTTCTTTCCACCGAAAGATGATGCGGGTGTCGAAGCGTTGCGCCAGACGGCCGCTGCGCTGAAGAGGATCGGGCCCGATTTCGTCTCCGTCACCTATGGGGCCGGTGGCAGCACGCGGGAACGCACCGCCCAGGTGTCCGCCATGGTGAAAGAGGAGTTCGGTTTCACGGTCATGCCCCACCTGACCTGTGTCGGCCATTCCCGGACGGAACTCCTCGACGTCGCGGACCGGATTTACGCCGGTGGCTTTCGCAACGTCATGACCCTGCGCGGCGATCCCCCCAAGGGCGCCAGCGAATTTCAACCCGCGGCCGACGGGCTGCGCTACGCGAGCGAGCTGGTCGGTCTTCTCAAGGCCCGCCATCCTGACTTCTGCCTCGGGGTTGGCGGGTATCCCGAAAAACATCCGGAAGCGGCTTCACTCGACGTCGATCTCGCCCACCTGAAGCACAAGGTCGACGCCGGCGCCTCGTTCATCACCACGCAGCTTTTCTTCGACAACGCCGCCTACTACCGCTTCGTCGACCGCTGCCGCGCCAACGGCATCACCGTGCCGGTCGTCCCGGGCATCATGCCGGTGCTCTCGCTCAAACAGATCACGCGCTTCACCGAGATGTGCGGCGCTGCGCTGCCGGAAAAGCTGGTCAAACGCCTCGAGGCCGCCGGTGAACAACCGGAGATTGTTGAGACGATCGGCATCGACTGGGCGCTGTCCCAGATTCGCGATCTTCTCGCCCGCGGCGCGCCCGGTTATCATCTCTACATTCTGAACCGCGCCAAAAGCGCCCTGATCCTCGCCGCCGGCCTGGCGGCGTGAGGAGGTGATTCCAGCCCGGAGGGGCGCCGGCGGCTCAATCGTCGTGCCCCTTTTTCTCATCCGCCGGCAAACACCGGCCGGAAGCCCGCCTCGGCGAGGATCTTCGCGACTGGTTCGCGCTTGTCGCCCTGGATTTCGATGCAGCCGTCCTTCACTGTGCCACCGGCGCCGCACGTTTTCTGTATTTTCTTCGCGAGCTGTTCCTTTTCGGGCTGGCCGATGCCCGTGAATCCGCTCACCACCGTCACCGTCTTGCCCCCGCGACCCTGGGTTTGTCGCCTGATCTCCACCCGCCCGCGATTCCTGGGGTTCTGGATCTCGGATGCCGGAGGCTGGAGCGGTTCCGTCGCAGTTTTCTTTCCGATATCCGGTACCGCCAATCCGGTTTTTCTGAGGCTCGCGGGGTCGAGCTTCGCGAACGGGCTCTGGCCCAAAGGCACGCCGCCATCAGTGGGAACTCGGTCGCCGGCATTCATCACCCCTCACGATTCACGAGTTGAGCGTGCAGGCAAGTCCGGCTGGCATCAGACCTTGTGATGGCGGCCTCAAACGCGATTAGCGGTGCTTCGATCTGCCGTTTCGTCGTGAGCTGGCGACCAGACCGGATATTGTGCATCAAACGCTTATGTGCGGAAGACTCCATTGTCAGCCGGCGGCCGGTGGCCGGAAATCCTCTTGTGTCGCTTTGGCGGGCATGCTCACTGTTTCGCCAGCGCCCGCCTTGATCACCCTCCAGCATCGGGCAGCCAGTGCTTCGCCGACGGTGCGGTTGAACGCCTGTCCGCCCTTCTGCCCATGATTGCCGCCACCCTACCCACCCGCGCCAACGCCGACCTGATCGAGGAGTACTACCGCCGCTGGCTGGAGAATCCCGACTCCGTCGACGCGACGTGGCGGGCTTTTTTTCAGGGCTTCACGCTTGGCCTTAGCGGCCAGCTGCCCGTGCTGGCCGGCTCGGCCTCGTCGGCGCCGGCGCTCATTGACAGCCTCAAGCAGTCGCAGGTCCACAGCCTGATCTATCACTACCGCGCCATCGGTCACGTCCAGGCGCATCTCGACCCGCTCAGCGATCCGCCCCCGCCCGCGCCCCGCCTCGCGCTGGGCGAGTTTGGCCTCAACGCGGCCGACCTCGAGACGTTCTTCGATGTCGGTCACTATCTTGATGGCGGCCAGATGCGGCTCACCGATCTCATCGTTAGCCTCAAGCAGACCTACTGCGGACACGTCGGGATCGAATATCTGCACATCCAGGAAACCGAGATCCGGCGGTGGCTGCAGGATTACATGGAGCCCCGCCGTAACCAGCCCAATTTCTCCAAGCCGCAGAAGGTCCGCATCCTCCGCCGCCTGCATAAGGCCGAACTGTTTGAGCATTTCCTCCACACAAAATATGTCGGCCAGAAGCGTTTCTCCCTCGAGGGCGGCGAGACGCTCATCCCCGCGCTCGACACCATCATCGAGCAATGTCCGGAGGCCGGGATCGACGAGATCGTGATGGGCATGGCGCACCNNCACCGCGGCCGCCTCAACGTCCTCGCCAGCATCCTCCGCAAGTCGTTCGAGTTTATCTTTGAGGAATTTTCCGAAGGCTTCGTGCCCGACACCGTCGAGGGCGACGGCGACGTGAAATACCATCTCGGCTACGAGGCGGTCCTGGACACGACTTCCGGCAAAAAGGTCGAGGTGCGTCTCGCGGCCAATCCCTCGCATCTCGAGGCGGTTGCCCCCGTCGTTCAGGGCAAGGTTCGCGCCCGCCAGCGGCTGCGCGGTGATGCCGAGCGACGGCGGATCCTCCCGCTGCTCCTGCACGGCGACGCCGCGTTTGCCGGCCAGGGCGTCGTCGCGGAGGTGTTCAATTATTCGCAGCTTCCCGGTTACCGCACCGGCGGCACCGTCCACATCGTCATCAACAACCAGATCGGNNGACATCGCCAAGATGATCGAGGCGCCTATTTTCCACGTGAATGGCGACGATCCCGAGGCCGTCTGCTATGTCGCCGGACTCGCGCTCGAATTCCGCCAGAAATTCCAGCGCGACGTGGTCGTCGACATGGTCTGCTACCGCCGGTACGGCCACAACGAATCCGACGAGCCGGCCTTCACCCAGCCCATCCTTTACCGCGAGATTGCAGCGCACCCCAGTCCTTCCGCCATTCTCAGCGCGAAGCTGATCGCCGAGGGCACCATCACCGCGGTGGAGTCCGCCGCCATCCAGGCGGAGTACACCGCCGCGCTGGAGGACGCCTTGGCCCGGGCCCGGAAGAAGCAGGAGCGGCAGATCGACGACGTGAAGCGCTTCGAGGGCTCCACCGCCGTCTTCCAGCAAGCCTACTTCTTCGCGCCGGTCGCCACTGCGGTTCCGCCCGCCTTGATTGAGCAATGCGCGGGCGGACTGACGCGCGTGCCGTCCGGCTTCAAGCTCAACCCCAAGATTAAGCGCTTCATCGAGACTCGCGCGCAGGCCTTCAAGGAGGGCGGGCCGGTTGACTGGTCGTTCGGCGAGGCTTTGGCCTTTGGCACGCTTCTGCTGGAGGGCACGCCCGTGCGCCTCTCCGGCCAGGACAGCGAGCGCGGCACCTTCAGCCAGCGCCACGCGGCCATCTACGAAATCGACACTCGCGAACGCTTCGTGCCGCTGGGCCACCTCGACAAGAAACAGGCGGAATTCTGTTTATATAATTCGTCGCTATCCGAGGCGGGCGTGCTGGGTTTCGATTACGGTTACAGCCTCGATTATCCGCAGATGCTCTGCCTGTGGGAGGCGCAGTTCGGTGATTTTGCCAACGGTGCGCAGACCATTATCGACCAGTTTATTGTCAGCTCCGAATCGAAGTGGCAGCGCGTGAGCGGCATGGTCCTGCTCCTCCCGCACGGCTATGAGGGCCAGGGCCCGGAGCACTCGTCCGCCCGGCTCGAACGCTTTCTGCAGCTGTGCGCCGAGGGCAACCTGCAGGTGTGCAACCTCACGACGCCGGCGCAGTACTTTCACGCCCTGCGCCGCCAGATGCGGCGCGATTTTCGCAAGCCGCTCGTCGTGATGTCGCCCAAGAGTCTCCTGCGCCATCCCGCCGCCACTTCGCGCCTCGACGAGTTCACCTCGGGCCACTTTCAGGAGATCCTCGATGATCCGACCCGGGTCGGAACGGAATCCGGCAGCGAACCCGCCGGCGCCGCGCCGCCACCCGCCGAGCGTCTGATCCTCTGCTCCGGTAAGGTTTATTACGACCTCGTTGATTACCGCGAAAAAAACCAGATTACCGACGCCGTGATCGTGCGCATCGAGCAACTCTACCCGCTACACCGCACCCGTCTCGGCGAACTCGGCGACAAATACGACGGCGCCACGCTCGTCTGGTGCCAGGAGGAATCGCAGAACATGGGAGCCTGGAGCTTCATCGCCTCGCACCTGGAGCATGTCTTCGGGCGCAAGGCATTCTACGCCGGCCGTGATGCCAGCGCCTCGCCCGCCGTCGGGCATCTCGCCCGCCACCGCTACGAGCAGGCTGCCTTGGTCCGGGCGGCCTTTGGGATCTGAGATGATCTTGCAGTAAACGCGGATGAATGTGGAAATCAGGAACGCCAGAAGTCAGCCATGATCCCCATTGATCGTTCCCGCTTTCCTGAGTTCCCCATTGCCTGACCGAGTTTCTGGTTCAGTTTCCCCTCCTCCGGCATCATGCCAATCCTCAACGTCAAAATCCCGGCCATGGGCGAATCGATCACCAGCGGCGTGCTGGCCAAGTGGCACGTCCAGGATGGCGATTTCGTGAAGAAAGATCAGCCGCTCTTCGAACTGGAGACCGACAAGATCAACTCGGAAGCCACCGCCGAGGCCGCAGGCCGCATTGCGCTGAAGGTCGCTGCCGGCAGCGAGGTGAAGATCGGCCAGCTCGTCGCGACGATCGATGCGACGGCCGACACCGGAGGGACGGAATCGACCACAGCGATCCGGAATCCGGCATCCGGTGTCGCCCCCTCCCCCGCACTCTCAATCTCACCCGCCGTGCGCCGCCTCGCTGCCGAGACCGGCGTCGATCCCGCGACAGTCGCGGCTAAGGGCAAGGGCGGCCGCGTGACCAAGGGCGATCTGCTCGCGGCCCAGGATGTTGGAAACCGGAGACCCGCCGCGGCCGAGGCTTCGGCGGGCAGGCCGGAGACTGGGAAGCCGGTCACCTCTGTTTCAGCCGAGTCCGAATCGATCCGCTCTCCGGGTGTTCCCGTGAATCCTCCCGCCGGCGCACAGTCGACGGTGTCTGCCCAGCCAGCCGGTGCCTCCAGCCAGGTCCGCCGCACGCTTTCTCCCCTGCGCCAGCGTCTCGCCCAGCGCCTCGTCCAGGCCCAGCACGAGGCCGCCATGCTGACCACCTTCAACGAGGTCGACATGTCTGCGGTGCGCGACCTCCGCGCCAGGTACCAGGAGGACTTTACCCGAAAGCACGGCGTCAAGCTCGGCTTCATGTCCTTCTTCGTGAAAGCGGTGGTGCGCGCCCTGCAGGAGGTGCCGGTCGTCAACGCCCGGCTCGAGGGCGACACTGTCGTCGAAAACCACTGCTACCACATCGGCGTGGCGGTATCCACCGATCGCGGGCTGCTCGTGCCGGTCCTGCGCGATTGCGACCGCCTCGGGTTCGCCGAGATCGAGCAGCGGCTGGCCGACGTCGTCCGGCGCGCACGCGACGGGAAGATCACGCTCGCCGACCTGGAGGGCGGCGTTTTCACCATCACCAACGGCGGCATCTTCGGCTCGCTGCTTTCGACGCCCATCCTCAACGCTCCGCAGTGCGCCATCCTCGGCATGCACGCGATTCAGGATCGCCCCATCGCCGTCAACGGCCAGGTGGCCATCCGCCCGATGATGTACCTCGCGCTCAGCTACGACCACCGCCTCGTCGACGGCCGCGAGGCCGTGACCTTCCTCGTGCGGGTCAAGCAGGCGATCGAGGACCCCGCCCGGCTGCTGCTCAGCGTCTGATCCCGGCCAGTTTTTGGTGGTGAAACTACTCCATGGACTCATTTGACGTTGCCATCATCGGCGCCGGTCCCGGCGGTTACGTGGGCGCCTTCCGGGCCGCGCAGCTCGGTCTCAAGGTCGCGCTGATCGAAAAACGCCCCACGCTCGGCGGGACCTGCCTCAACCTTGGCTGCATTCCCACCAAGGCGCTGCTCCATCTCAGCGGACACTACGCGTGGGCACGGCACCACGCAGCCGACAGCGGGATCAAGCTGGCCGGCATCGAACTCGACCTCGCTGCACTGATGAAGAAGAAGGACGCCGTCGTCCAGAAACTCGTCGGCGGAGTCGCCCAGCTGGCCAAAGCCCGCAAGATCACCGTCATTACCGGCCACGCCACGCTCACCGGCGCCTCGACCATCGAGATCTCCCCGGCCGGAAGCCCGCCGGCGGGCGAGAAGACAACCATCACCGCGAAGAACATCGTCCTCGCCCCTGGCTCGGCTCCGTCTGAACTCTCCTTCCTGCCGTTCGACGGCCGGATCATCGTTTCCTCGGACCACGCCATCGGGTTTGACACCGTTCCCCGCCGTCTCGTGGTGGTTGGCGGCGGCGCGATCGGGCTCGAACTGGCCTCCGTCTGGGCGCGGCTGGGCTCAGAAGTGACCATCGTGGAGTTTCTGCCGAAAATCGCCGCCAACTATGACGACGATGTCGTGCGCCTGCTCACCCGCCTGCTGACGAAGCAAGGGATGAAGATCGAAGTTGCTGCCAGAGTGACCGGATTGAAATCCCAAACTCAAGATCCCAAATCCCAGGAAGGGGCTCCTGCCGTGCTGCTCGCCGAGCGCGATGGCAAACCGATGGAATTCCCTGCGGACAAGATTTTGGTTTCCGTCGGCCGTCGGCCGGTCACGGAAAACCTTGGACTCGAAAAGGCCGGCGTGGAGCTCGACGAGAAGAAACGTATCCGGGTCGACGACCACCTGCGCACGAACGTGCCCGGGATCTGGGCCATTGGCGATGCCGTCGCAGGCCCGATGCTCGCCCACAAGGCCGAGGAGGACGGCGCGGCCGCCTCCGAATGGATCGCCGGCAAGGCCGGCCATATCGACTGGAATCTCATGCCTGGCGTCATCTACACCGACCCCGAACTCGCGGGGGTCGGCCTCGGCGAGGACGTGGCCAAGGCCCGGGGACTGGACGTGCGCGTGGGCAAGTTTCACTTCGCGGCGAATGGGCGCGCGATCGCCGCGGACGCCGCAGACGGTTTTGTCAAAATCATCGCCGACGCAAAAACGGACCGGATTCTCGGCGCGCAGATCATCGGCCCGAGCGCCTCGGAGCTCATTTCTGAGATCGTCACGCACATGGAATACGGCGGCAGCGCCGAGGATCTCGCCCGCACGGTCCATTCGCATCCCACGCTCAGCGAGGCGGTGAAGGAAGCCGGGCTGGCCGTATCCAAATCGGCACTGCACGCACTCTGACGGTGCCGCCTCCCCATCGTTGCATTGCGCGAAGACCCCGCCTCCGTTATCGTTTTGTAACGTATTACGTTACATCTTCCCTGGTCGTTCCCATCACATCTTGTAACGGATTGCGTTACGAATTGCTCTGCTGGAAAACCTCCCAACCCAAGCCCGTCAATCAGTTCTTACCGTCTTGTCAGCGCTTTCACGTACTATCCCTGCAGGAGAATCCATGAAAATCATCGAAATTGCCTTCTCGGTCTACGGCGTGACCGATCTGAAGCGGTCGCGCCAGTTTTATGAAGAGATGCTGGGCCTGAAAGCCACCAAGACCTACGTGAAAGGCGACCTGGGCATGGTCGAATACGACATCGGCACGGGCACACTCTCCATCGGCGCCGGTGCGCCGCTGTTCAAGCCCGCGGCCGGCGGCGGCGTGGTCGCGCTGGAAGTCGAGGAGTTCGACGCTGCGGTCCGGCGGCTTAGAGAGCATGGCGTCAAGTTTTTGGCCGAGCCGCATGAGACCCCCGTCTGCCATCTCGTGACCATCGCCGACCCCGACGGCAATCTGCTCATCATCCACAAGCGCAAGCTCGCCACCCCCGCGTGAGACCGGACCCGGTAATCGGGCAGGCATGAGCCGGAGCGGCTGCAGTGCTCAGGCGGCATCGCAATAAAACAAAACATCTACGATGATCCGGTCTTCTTTGCGGGTTATCAGGCACTCCGGAAGAACGAGGCCGGGCTGAATGCCGCGATCGAGGAGCCGGCCGTCAGGTCGTTGCTACCGGACCTGCGCGCGATGACCATTCTCGACCTCGGCAGCGGATTCGGAGAATTCTGTCGTTTTGCCCGAGAGAGGGGCGCAGCCAGCGTCACGGGAGTGGAAATCTCCACCCGGATGCTCGCGGAGGCGAAAAACCAAACGGGCGATTCTGGAATCACCTACCTCAACGCTGCGATTGAAGACCACCCTATCGGCGGAAACGCGTTCGATCTGATCGTCAGCCGGCTGACCCTCCACTACATCAAGGACTATCGCGGGGTGGTTCTCGCCGCTTTTCGCGGCTTGCGCGAGGGCGGTAGCTTTGTCTTCTCCGTCGAACATCCGATCTGCACGGCGCTCCTCAAAGGCTGGCAGGAGGATGCCGCCCGCAACAAGCTCTTTTGGCCAGTTGACGACTACCAAAAGGAAGGAGAAAGGACACATCACTGGTTCGTCGACGGCGTGGTGAAGTATCACCGGACGGTGGAAACCTATGTGAACACTCTTCTCGCAGCTGGTTTCCGCCTGACGCGCCTGCTCGAGCCTCGCGCCGGTGCGGCCATTCCGGCGGACCGGCCTGATCTGGCCGGTGCGGCCAGAAGGCCTCCACTATTGGTCATCGCCGCCAGAAAGCCGGCCAACGCGGGCGCGGCGGACAATTCCCAGTAAGCGCTTCGCGCTGGAAGTCGGCGCCGGCCGGCGATACCATGAGGACCGTGTCAACCGCATCCTTTGCACTGGTGCTTGCGCTCTCGGTCGCCGCCGGGCCGCCTCCCGCCGGGGTGATCGCCGTTGATCCGGTCCGGTCGCCATTTTGCCTGGTGACGGAATCGGTCAGGGTGAGCGTGGGAAGGGACCTGTCGATCGTGGAGGGAGATTATGACTTCAAGTACGTCCGCCGGTTTGCGGCAGGCGAGACTCCCGACCGCATCGCCTTCCAATACCCGGTCTTCGCCCCGAAGGAGGTCGACAATCTGGAGACGCTGGTCGCAATCACCCAGGCGAAGTTGCGCGTAGGCACGGTGGAGTTTGCTCCGGAGGATTTCACCCTTTCGGTAGAGAACACCGGTGGTTCCCCGCAGTTTGTGCCGGAGGATGTCCGGGTTTTCATCGTCACGTTCTTGATTCCCCGCGCGCTTCTGCGGCAACAATGCCGCCTGCACATCACCCACGACCAGCCCCACTACCGGTTCGCGGGGAAGGAGGTGTCGGCCTGCTTGCCCCTGCTGCCGGATTTTGATTTGCTCAAGGATGAGCTCCTTTTTTCCAGGGTTGATTTCACCGTGGAATTTGAGGCGGTGGATGCCGTGCGGCTGCGCCGCCTCTCGGCCAATGCGTCGGTGGTGCAGGAGACGCCGCTGCGGGTGACGGTCCATCCCGTCCACCGGGAGAACATCGCGGTGGAGGTCACCAGTTCGGCCCGGCCCTGACCTGGCGAGTGGCGGAATGGCAAGTTCACGCAGATGCCTGCGACCGGCAATTTGAAGACCGCTTCGGTCTTGAGAGAAGCCATCTCGCTGTATGAGCGGGCGGGCTTCCGCCCGGTGCTTGACCGGAAAATCGGCGACAACTGCGATCGGATGATGCGGATGAGCTTGGATTGATCCCGCGCAGGCTTAATCCATCTTCACGCGCGCCTTGTAGAAGTCCTCCGCCCGGGCGTAGATTTCCTTCGGGTCGTCCATCTCCAGCGCCTCGGCCGCCAGCTTCCGCGCGTCGCTCATTTTCATCGCGCGGACAAAATACTTCACGGCGGGCAGCGACGGGGGCGACATGCTCAATTCGTCCACGCCGAGCCCCAGCAGCAGCGGCATGAACACGGGGTCGCCGGCCATCTCGCCGCACACCGCGACCGGCAGCCGGCGCTTGTGCCCGTCGTCGACCACCCGCTTGATCATGCGCAACACCGCCGGATGGGTCGGTTCATAGAGGTGCGCGATATGGTCGTTCCCGCGATCAATCGCGAGCAGGTACTGGATGAGATCGTTGGTTCCGATGCTAAAGAAGCTGCAATGGCGCGCGAGGATGTCGGCCGTGGCCGCGGCGCTGGGGATCTCGATCATGCTGCCCACTTCCATCTTCTCGTCGAAGCGTTCGCCCCGCTGGCGCAGTTCCTCCCGCGCTTCCGCCAGCACGGTGTTGGCCCGCCGCAACTCCTCCACGCCGCTGATCATCGGATACATCAGGCGCACCTTGCCAAAGGCGCTCGCCCGCAAGATGGCCCGGAGCTGCTCTTTGAACATCTCCGGATGTTCGAGGCAGAGGCGGATGGCCCGGAACCCGAGGAAGGGGTTGGTTTCGTGGTGCACCAGACCGGGAATGCCCTCCAGCGGCTTGTCGCCGCCGATATCGAGCGTGCGGATGACCACCGGCTGCGGCGCAAAGGCCGCGGCCACGGCCTTGTAGGTGGCGAACTGCTCCTCCTCGCCCGGCAGATGCGACGAATTCAGGTAGAGATACTCCGTGCGGAACAGCCCGACACCCTCGGCCTGGCATTCGCGCGCCTCGCCGGTCTCCTCGGCCTTCTCGATATTGGCCAGCAGCGTCACGTGCACGCCGTCAAGCGTCTCCGCCGGCAGCCGGCTGGCCGCGAGCAGCCGCGATTCAAACGTCTTCTTCTCCGTTTGGATCCGGCCGTAGCGGAACAACGTCTGGTCGGTGGGGTTGACGATGACCACGCCCTCGTAGCCGTCGACGAGGATCCGGTCTCCGCTGGCGACCTTGGTCGTGAGGTCGCGCACGCCCACCACCGCGGGGATCTTCAGGGCACGCGCGACAATGACCGCATGGCTCGTCTTGCTGCCGGAATCGGTGACGATGCCGATCGCCGCGCTGCGGTTGATGCCCGCGGCGTCGGAGGGGGTGATGTCGTTGGCGACAACCACGCGTTTCTCCGCGAGCTCACCGAGGTGATGGGCCTCCTGGCCGAGGAGGTTGCGCAGGACCCGCTGGGCGACGTCGCGCAAGTCGCCCGCGCGCTCCCGCAGGTACTCGTCGTTGATCTCGTCGAAGGCCTTGATGTAGCGCTGGGAGACATTGTTGAAGCACGTCTCGATATTCGCGCCGGTGTTTTCGAACTCGCGGATGGTCTCACCAATCAACGCCTGATCCTCGAGCACCATCAGGTGCGCGTCAAAGATCCGCGCCTCGTCCGGGCCGAGGTTGTGCTCCACCTCGTTCTTGATCTTGGTGATCTGCTGGCGCGTGGCGACGAGCCCCTGCTCGAAACGGGCAATCTCCTCCACCCGCCGGCCCGCGTCGACCCCGTAGGCCGGCACTTCCAGCTCCGTCTGCAGGTACAGGAAGATCTCTCCGTAGGCGATGCCGTTGGAAGCGGAAATGCCCTGCACCACGAGCTCGGTTTTCTGGCGGGGATCCATCGTGATCGGTTGGAAAGTACAGTCGCGCAGCGCGAATGCAATGACGGGGCAGTTCTTTATCCGATCCGGTCTCCAGAGGGTCAACACGGATTTGACAGCCACCGACGCCCACCCCTCTCGCGGACAGCCTGCGCATTCCGGTGCAATCGCCTGGCGTCAACCGCTGCCGGTTCGCCGGGGCGCGCTCAGGCGATGGCCGCAATCTGCATGAAGCTCACCGGCCCCCACGCCTCAACGATCGCGGCCTTAAGCTCCTCCACGCGTGCGCCGGCCGGCAGCAGCGCGAAGCAGGCGCTGCCGCTCCCGCTCATGCGGGGCGCGAGGCCAAACCGGACCTGCAGGTGTTCCAACAGCACCGGCAAGGCGAGATATTTCCGGAACACGACTGGTTCCAGATTATTGAACAGCAGTTCCGCGGCGTCCGCTTGCCCCTCGATCCATCCGGCCAGGCGGCGCCCGGCTTCCGCTGCAGATATATAGGCCCGCGGTGCCCCGGCCACCATTTGTTCGTAAGCCCACGCCGTGCTGACCCCAAAACCCGGCTTAAAGAGCAGCACCGACCGGCCGCGCAGCCGTCGCGCCGCCGCTGCCGGCAGCGCCTCCACCTGCTCACCCCGGCCGCGGATGACAACGGGTCCGCCGGACAAAAACAACGGGCAATCGGACCCGACGCCCGCCGCCAGCGCCATCAGGGCGGCGGGGCTGAGCCTGGCGCCGCTCAGCTGATTCAGCGCGCGCAGCGCCGCCGTCGCGTTGCTGCTGCCACCCCCGAGCCCCGCACCCACCGGTACGCGTTTGGCCAAACGAAACTTCGCCGGCGCCTTCCAGCCGGTCGCCGTCGCAAAAACCTCCGCCGCCTTCAAAACTAAATTGCGGCCATCCACCGGCACCTGGGGGTCGTCGCATTCCAAGCTGAATTGTCCTCCGGTTTCCGGTCGCCCCTCTCCGATCTCGACGGTGAGCTCGTCACCAAAGGTCAGCGGCGCCACCACCGAAACCAGCTCATGGTAGCCGTCGGCACGCCGGCCGGTGACGGCGAGAAACAGGTTGATCTTGGCCGGTGAGAAGACGGAGACGATTTGCGGCTGGCTCACGGGGTAAAATGACTTAACCACTATTCTGCGGTGATAAATGCTAATCCTGATCCAACGAATGGCCGCCGATTCGCGCCTGGCTGGCTTGGCCACCAGACGCCTCCGGCTTGTTTTTGGATTTCATTAGGGCGGATTAGTGCCCATTAATCGATTCCCGATGGCCTGCGACCTAATTCTCGTCCTCGACGCCCCGTCCCCGCGCGAAGTCGCCCCGGTCCTGACCCGTCTCAGCGGCCGCGTCCGGTGGGCCAAGATTGGCCTCGAGATGTTCACCGCCTGCGGGCCCGACTGCGTGCGGGAGATCGCCGGCATGGGTTTCAGTGTATTCCTCGACCTCAAGCTGCACGATATTCCCAACACCGTGGCCCGGGCGGTCGAGTCGGCCGCCCGCCTGCCGATCAAGATGCTCACGCTGCATACGGCCGGCGGCCGCGAAATGATGCGCCGGGCAGTGAAAGCCCAGCAGCAAACCGCGCCGCAGTTGCTCCTGCTCGGCGTGACCGTCCTGACCTCGCTCGGTGAGAATGATCTTCGGGAGATCGGCGTCGGCGCCGGCCCCGAGGCGCAAGTCATGCGCCTGGCCCGGCTGGGGATCGACTGCGGCCTGGGTGGACTGGTCTGCTCGCCTCTCGAAATCAAACCGCTGCGCGCCCACCTGCCGCCGTCGGTCAAGCTGGTGGCGCCCGGCATCCGGCCCGCCGGCGTGGGAGACGACGACGACCAGGCCCGCGTGATGACTCCCGCGGAGGCCGCCCGGGCCGGCGCCAATTTTATCGTGGTTGGCCGGCCGATTTTCAAGGCCTCCGATCCCGCCGCCGCCGCCGCTGCGATCCTGGCCGAGCTGGCCCGAAAAAGGCTGAAAGACTGAAGAACTTAAGCGCTGGATTAACCCGATCCTTCACCTCAACCGCAATTTCAGCCCTTCAGCCCTCGGTCTTTCAACCCTTCCCATGAGCCGCACTGCCGCTATCCTCCTCGCCGCCGGGCAGGGCCGCCGCATGCAGGGCGTCGTAGCCGACAAGATTCTTGCGCCGCTGGCCGGCCGTCCGGTTTTTGCCCATTCCGCCGCGGCGTTCATCGCCAGCGGCGTGGCCGACTTTTATGTCGTTGTCTACCGCGACGCCCGCCAGTCGCTGGAGCTGTCCTGCTACGCGCCCACGCCGGCACTGTTCATCAAGGGCGGCCGCGAGCGGCAGGATTCGGTCGCCAATGCCCTGACCGGACTGCCGGACACCATCGACTACGTATTCATTCACGACTGTGCGCGACCGCTCATCCAACCCGGGCAACTCGCCGCCCTGCTTAAGGCCGTGCGTCGCGACCGCGCGGTCGCACTGGCGCATCGCGTGACCGACACGATCAAGCAGCTGTCCGCCCGCGCTCGCCCGAAGGCGCGGGCCCGGGCCGGTGCGCCGGGGCAGGGGCGCGCCGCTACCCTCGACCGCACCCGGCTCTGGGCCATGGAAACTCCGCAGGTCTTCGCCCGCGACCTCATCATCCGCGCCTATGCCCGCGTGCAGCGCTTCGGCCTGCGCATTACCGACGACGTCCAGGCGGTTGAGGGCCTCGGACTGCCGGTGACCTTTCTGGAGAACCCGCACCCAAATCCGAAGCTGACGACGCCCGCTGATCTGGCATACATGGAGTTTCTGCTGGGCTGCCCAGCCCGCCCTTCCCCCTGACCCCAACCCGCCATGCCCTTCCGAATCGGACACGGTTACGACATCCACCGCATTGTGGCGAATCGCCCGCTGGTGCTGGCCGGCGTGAGGTTTGACACCGATTTTGGCCTCGATGGCCACTCCGACGCCGACTGCGTGACCCACGCCGTCTGCGACGCGCTGCTCGGCGCGGCCGGCTTGCCTGACATCGGCCATTTCTTCCCCAACACCGATCCCGCCTTCAAGGACATCGACTCGCAACGCCTCCTCCAGCAGGTCGCGGCCGAATTGCGGCAGCGCGGCTGGGCACCCGTGAATATTGACGCGACCATCATCGCCGAGAAACCCCGGGTCCTCCCGCGTCTCGGCGAAATGAAGCTCGCGCTCGCCAACTCCAGTGGTCTTCCGGTCGAGTCCATCGGCTTGAAGGCCACGACCAACGAGGGGGTTGACGACCTTGGCCGCGGTCTGGCCATCGCCGCCCATGCTGTCGCGATGATCCGGAAACTGTAGCGGCGAACGGACATGCAGATGCACCCATCGCCCGGCCACCCTCGACGGCGACTGCCGGTCCCCGCGGGCATCATTGGGTGCATCCTGGCGATCGTTCTTTCGTCCTGCTGGAACCGCGAAACCGCGGTCCAGCGCGGCAACCGCGAACAGATCCTTCATCGGGGCATCGGGGTCGAGCTGTCTGACCTCGACCCGCACCTGGCCACCGGCACCACCGAATACAGCGTGCTTTCCGCGCTCCTCGAAGGCCTGGTGAGCGAGGATCCGGTCGATTTGCATCCGGTGCCGGGAGTGGCCGAGGGCTGGGAGGTCTCGCCCGACGGACTGATCTATACTTTTCACCTGCGCGCCAACGCCCGTTGGTCCAACGGCGAGCCCGTCACTGCGGCCGACTTCATCGCTTCGTTCCACCGCATGTTGACGCCCGCATTTGGCGCCGATTATGCGACCATGCTTTACTCGGTGCTCAATGCGGAGGCCTTTCACCGCAACCGGCTCGCTGATTTCAACCAGGTGGGCTTTGCGGCGCTCGATCACCACACGCTGCGCATCACCCTTGGCTACCCCACGCCTTACTTTCTCTCGCTGCTCAGCCACCCAGCCTGGATGCCCGTGCCGATGGCCACGCTCGCGCGGTACGGCCCCACCGATCGCCGCGGAAACCCCTGGGCCCGGCCTGGCCGCTTTGTCGGCAACGGCCCGTTCACCCTGAAGGCCTGGCGCGCCAACCAGGTGATCATCGTGGAGAAATCACCCACCTACTGGAACGCGGCTCGCGTCCGCCTGCAGGCGGTTCATTTCCATCCGATCGACAGCCTCGACGCCGAGGAGCGGGCTTTTCGCGCGGGTCAGCTTCATCTCACCGAGGCCATGCCGCCGGCCAAAATCGACGCCTACCGCCAATCCCAGCCGGAACTGCTGCGCATCGATCCTTACCTCGGCACCTATTTTTATCGTTTCAACATCAACCGGCCCTGCCTCAACGAACCGCGCGTGCGCCGCGCCCTGGCGATGGCGGTCGACCGCCGAGCCATTGTCGAACACATCCTCCGCGGCGGGCAGCTTCCCGCGCAGGCTTTCACGCCCCCCGGCATGGGCGGCTATTTGCCGCCGGCCGGCATCCCTACGGATTTCGCCGGCGCCCGGCGGCTGCTTGCCGAGGCCGGCTACCCGGGCGGGCGCGGCCTGCCGTCCTTTGAGCTGCTCTTCAATTCTTCGGAAAGCCACCAGCTGATCGCCGAGGCCGTCCAGGAGATGTGGCGGCGCGAGCTCGGAGTGGAGGTGCGCCTCGTCAACCAGGAACTCAGGAGCACGCAGGATGCACGCCGCACGGGCAATTATCAGATCCTGCGCTCCGTCTGGATCGGCGACTACGCCGACCCCACGTCGTTTCTCGGCGTATGGACGTCCACGAGCGGCAACAACTTCACCGGCTGGTCCAGCGCCGACTATGACCGGCTGATGGATGCGGCGGCGCGCACCGCCGATCCGGCCGCGCGGAACGCGTGCTTCCAGCGCGCCGAAAGCCTGCTGCTAGAGTCGGCGCCGATCATCCCGATTTACTACTACACGCACGTTTTCCTGCTGCGCCCCTCGGTGCATGGCTGGCATCCGACGTTGCTGGACCACCACCCCTACACCGACGTCTGGCTGGAGGAGTAGGCTGGCCTTCAGCCGGTTGCGCCGGCCGTCCGGTTTGGGCGTTAACGCCTTTTTAATGCTCTGAGGGAGCCTCTTAATTAGGCAAACCCAACGGCCCCCGCTAACATTGCCGCATGAACTCACCCGCCTTGCTGCTGGCCGAGCTTTCGCCGCTAGCGTCCGACCTTGTGTTCGTCGGCATATCCGTGGCGTTCTTCGCCCTCGCGATGGCCTATGCTTGGTTCTGCAAGAAGGTGCGTTGAGCACCGTCCGCTGGTCTTCAACCACTTCATCCATGGAAAACATCATCGTCGGCCTGATCGCCGTGCTCTGCCTCCTCTACCTCGTCGCCGCTGTGCTTCGCCCGGAAAAATTCTGACCGGATCCTGCCATGAACAATCTCAACGCTTGGACCCAGCTCGCGCTTTATGTCGGCGCACTTATTCTGATCACGAAGCCGCTCGGATTGTATCTGGTGCAGGTGCTCGACGTGCACGGCGAGACGTGGATCGACCGCATCGTCCGGCCGGTCGAGCGCCTGACCTACACGGTGTGCGGCATCGATCCCGAGCAGGAGCAGGGCTGGATGGGCTACACGGTTTCCATGCTGCTGTTCAGCTTCGTGGGCATGTTGTTTACCTATTTTATTCTGCGCTTTCAGGACCATCTTCCGCTTAACCCGCAAAATCTCCCCGGCCTGGCGCCGCATCTTGCCTTCAACACCGCCGCCAGCTTCACAACCAACACCAACTGGCAGTTCTACGGCGGCGAGTCGACCATGTCCTATTTTTCGCAGATGGTCGGGCTGGCGTTGCATAATTTTACCTCCGCGGCCACCGGCATCTCCATCGCCGCCGCGCTGGTCCGCGGCATCGCCCGGCACACCGCCCGGACCATTGGCAACTTTTGGGTCGATGTCGTGCGCGTCACCTACTACCTGCTAGTCCCGATCTGTCTCGTGTTCGCGCTGGTGCTTGTGTCGCAGGGCATGATCCAGAACTTCAAGCCCAACACGGCGGCGAAGACGATCGAACCGTATACGACACAAGTGCCGAAGACCGACGCCAACGGCCAGCCCGTCAATGGTGCCGACGGCAGGCCCCTCATGGTGGACCAAGTCGTGGACACCCAGATTATTGTGCAGGGTCCAATGGCCTCACAGATCGCAATCAAAATGCTCGGCACCAACGGCGGTGGCTACGCCAACGCCAACGCCGCGCATCCGTTTGAGAACCCCACGCCGCTTTCCAATTTCTTGCAGATCCTCTCGATTTTCGCGATCCCGAGCGCACTGACCTGGTACCTCGGGCGCATGGTGAAGAACCAGCGTCATGGCTGGGCGGTGTGGGGCGCGATGTTCCTCATGTTCCTGGCCGGCGTGCTTGTGGCGTGGCGGGCCGAGTCGGCCGGCAACCCGATCCACCAGAAACTCGGCGTTGCCGTGGCCGACGGCAATCTGGAGGGCAAGGAGGTGCGCTTCGGCATCTTCAACTCGGCGCTCTTCGCCACCATTACCACCGACGCCTCGTGCGGTGCGGTCAACGCGATGCATGATTCGTTTACGCCGCTGGGCGGCCTCGTGCCCATGTTCAACATGCAAACGGGCGAGGTCATCTTCGGAGGAGTCGGCGCCGGCCTTTATGGCATGCTGATCTTTGTCGTGCTCGCGGTGTTCATCGCNNTTCATCGCCGGCCTCATGGTCGGCCGCACGCCGGAGTATCTCGGAAAGAAGATCGAGGCGTACGACGTGAAGCTGGTCATGATCGTGCTGATGGTACTGTCTACCACCATTCTTGCCTTCACCGCGTGGGCCGCGATCACCCCTTGGGGCAAGGCCGGATTGAACAACGCTGGCCCGCACGGATTCAGCGAAATCCTTTACGCGTTCAGCTCCGCCGTCGGCAACAACGGGAGCGCGTTCGCCGGACTCACCGGCAACGAGACGCATTGGGACACGACGATGGGCCTGGCGATGCTGATTGGCCGCTTTCTGATGATCGTGCCGATCCTAGCGCTCGCCGGCAACCTCGCCGGCAAAAAGCTGATTCCGGTCAGCGCGGGCACTTTCCAGTGCGAAGGATACACTTTCGTGGCGCTGCTCATCGGCACAGTGTTGCTGGTAGGCGCCCTCACGTTCCTGCCGGCGCTCGCGATGGGTCCCGTCATCGAGCACTTCCTCATGCACGCCGGCACGCTGTTTTAAGCCCGGCCGTTCCACTTTCCGCCACTTTTTGCCATGAGCACCAAGGCTGTTTCCCTGTTTGACCGTGAAATCCTGCTGAAGGCGGTTGCCGATTCCTTCCGGAAGCTGCATCCGCGCCAGGAGATCAAGAACCCGGTAATGTTCGTCACGCTGGTCGGCGCGATCCTCACTTTTTTCCAGCTTTTCACCTCGAAAGAGCCGTTCGGCTATGTGCTGCAGGTCGCGCTCTGGCTGCTCTTCACGGTGCTGTTCGCCAACTTCGCTGAAGCCGTGGCTGAGGGCCGCGGCAAGGCCCAGGCGCGGGCGCTCCGCGCCTCGCGCCGGCAGCTCGTGGCCAAGCGCCTCCGCAAGGACGGTTCCTGCGAGCAGGTCGACGCGACGGAACTGCGCAAGGGCGACGTGGTACAGATCGTCGCCGGCGAGCAGATCCCCGGCGACGGTGACGTGATCGAGGGGGCCGCCTCGGTGGACGAGTCGGCCATTACCGGTGAGTCGGCGCCGGTCATCCGTGAAGCGGGCGGCGACCGTTGCGCCGTGACCGGCGGCACGCGCGTGCTTTCCGACGCGCTCCTGATCCGCATCACGGCCGATCCGGGCGAGGGCTTCCTCGATCACATGATCAGCCTGGTCGAAGGCGCCAAACGCCAGAAGACGCCCAACGAAATCGCCCTTACCATCCTGCTCTCGGCCCTCACCTTCATTTTCCTCCTGGTCATCATCACGCTCAAACCCTACGGCACCTACGCAGGGGTCGCGTTCTCGATCACGGCGTTGATCGCCCTCCTGGTTTGCCTGATTCCAACGACCATCGGCGGTCTGCTCAGCGCCATCGGCATTGCGGGCATGGACCGCCTGCTCCAGCGCAACGTGCTCGCCATGAGCGGCCGGGCCGTGGAGGCCGCGGGCGACATCGACGTGTTGCTACTCGACAAGACGGGCACCATCACGCTNNCCGACGAGACGCCCGAGGGCCGGTCGATTGTCATCCTCGCAAAGAAGGAATTCAATCTGCGGGCCCGCGAACTGGCCGCGCCGCACGCCGTGTTCGTGCCCTTCACTGCCCAAACCCGCATGAGCGGCGTCGACTTTCCCGCCGCCGACGGCCAGCCGGCGCGCCAGATCCGCAAGGGCGCGGCGGAGAACGTCCGGGCCTGGGTCGAAGCCCAGACGGGCCACTACCCCCCCGCCGTGGCCGGCGTGGTCGATGCCATCGCCCGGGAAGGCGGCACGCCGCTCGTCGTTGCCGAGGGTCGCGACGTGCTGGGCGTCGTCTTCCTCAAGGACGTGGTGAAAGGCGGCATCAAAGAGCGCTTCGCCCAGCTCCGCGCCATGGGCATCCGTACCGTCATGATCACCGGCGACAACC